>CAKSAM010000069.1 GCA_934436245.1 uncultured Acetatifactor sp. | reverse complement strand
CCTTTCCAACAGACAGATAACCATATGGAATTGTATCAAAAACTATGTGCAAGAGTAAATTCCAGATTTGCCATTTGAGGATTCAAAAAACTGGAATTTTGAAATTCACTTTACGAATGAAACTTAGCAAATTGAAAATCAATAAAGTTTATGTGTTGTAAAAACTGCGGTTGAATTTTACAGCAGATTGGGATATACTATGGGTGAAAGGAGTTGAGCAGTATGCCAAATATCAAACCCATTTCCGATCTGCGAAATTACAGCGATGTGCTGCATGATGTGGCTGTTGGTGCTCCGGTTTTTCTGACAAAGAACGGGCGCGGCAGATATGCAATTCTCGATATGCAGGACTTTGAAAAGACACAGGCAACCCTCCGGCTGATGAATGAACTTGCAAAAGGCCGAAAATCTGGCGAAGAGAAAGGCTGGCTGACATTGGAAGCCGTGGAGAAGAACCTCGGGATTGTCAATGAATAATTTGCATTTATCCGAAGAAGCCCAAAACGATCTTTTAGAAATCAAAGCCTATATTGAGGAAGAGTTACTGAACCCATCCGCAGCATTGGCAACCGTAAGTCGAATTACAAAAAGTCTCCGCATTTTACAGAACCATGCACAGGCCGGAGCTCCGCTATCTTCGATTGCAGATATAGAGAGCGATTATCGCTTTATTGTAAGCGGCAATTACATTAGCTTCTACCGTGCTTACGGCAGCGAAGTTTTTATTGATCGTATTCTCTATGCCCGCCGCGATTATATGCGTATTTTGTTCGGAGACAGTACAACAGATGAATAAATGACAAACCATTGAACCGCTTGTAGAAATACAGGCGGTTTTTTCACTTTATAGGAAAGTTCTACCTTTGGGATTGCTAGATATGAAAAGTGCCCGCAAGTTAGCGGGCACAACAAATAAACGATAGGTTTTAGAAGATATAGAAGCCTTTAGCACCAGGGAAGTCTTCACCAAACTCATCGTCTTCATTTAAGAAGTAATCCATATCCAAAGGAAGATAATGTACAATCGCGCCAACGATTAAAAGAAAGAATAGTTTTACGTTTTTCCTTTGCAATGGCGAGATTAATTTTCTTATCATTCTCGCGAGATCTGGCATAAAGCCCATAGTAGCGGATTTGCTTGATTTACTTAAACGATTTATATAATGCATATAACGGAATTAGACATCCGTATTCACATTGGTCAGGAGATGATTCTCATGGAGAAATATTTGTTTCATTCGATATCAAACTCAGAGAATCTTGGAATTGTAACTGTCCTAGATTATGAAATACGATTGAACTCATATTTGTCGGAGTTGGTGTTACCTTCTTTTAAAGGGAAAAAAGCTTTAGTAGATTTGGCTTTGAAATCAGGACTGGATGAGTATCGTTTCGTGGCGTTTGATGTTGATGATCAGGGAAAGATTATTTTGAGTACCAATAGTTATACAAAGGTATCAAAGGATATTGAAAAAGTAGCAAATTGTTTTTTGCAACAGAGGAGTGATATTGTCAATAATTCATTTTTGACGGATACACAAAAAAAAGAGATACTACTTTAAAATTAGAAGGAA
>CAKSAM010000068.1 GCA_934436245.1 uncultured Acetatifactor sp. | reverse complement strand
CTCTGGGGCGTGACCTATACCATGATGGATATTCCCTTCTGGTCCATGATACCGGCATTTACTCACAGCGGAAAAGAGCGTGAAGGATTGTCTACGCTGGGACGTTCCTGCGCCGGTGTAGGCTCTGCCATTATCACCGTGATCACCATGCTCTGTGTCAATGCCCTGGGCGGAGGAGAAGAGCGGGTAGGATTTTCCCGTTTTACTCTGATCATTGCCGTGCTGTTCGTGATATTTATTGCAGTTACCTGTATTAATATCAAGGAAAAATCTACGGTAGATGTGGATGCTCCTTCCATTGGTCAGATGTTCAAGGCGTTAATTCAGAACGATCAGGCTATGGCAGTGGTAATTACCATTGTACTGATCAACTGCGCGATCTATACCACCTCCAACCTGGTAATTTATTTCTTTAAATACGATTTTGGCGGAGATACCTGGTATAATTCCTATACACTGTTCAACACCTTCGGTGGAGCGGTACAGATTCTCGCCATGATGCTTCTGTTCCCGTTATTTCGTAAGTTTATGAGTACCATCCGGATTTTCTATGTCAGCTTCCTGATGGCAATTGCCGGATATGCCGTTTTGCTTCTTTTATGCTTTACGAATATGAGTACTGTAATTTTACTGTTTATTCCCGGCTTCCTGATCTTTGCTGCCAATGGTATGCTGACCGTACTGACTACCGTATTTTTGGCCAATACCGTAGATTACGGTCAATGGAAAAATCATCGCAGAGACGAGAGTGTCATTTTCTCTATGCAGACCTTCGTGGTAAAACTGGCTTCCGGTGTTGCTGCGTTAGTAGCTTCTCTGTGCCTGAACCTCTGCAACTTAAGCTCTGATACCAGTGATGCAGTGGCAACTGCAGGAGCTTCCGGAAGCTCTGTGGTGGGACTTCGTATGACGATGACACTGTTCCCCATTCTGCTCCTTATCATTGGTGTCATTTTCTTTCATAAGAAATATCAGCTGACCGAGGAGCGGTTAAAAGAGATTCAGGAGGCTTAAAGCATGATTCAGATTGTAAAAGATTCCGATACAAGACCATGGTTCTTTTTACAAACAGCCCACACAACCTACGGAATACGCGTCATGGAGACCGGACATTTAGAACATCTGTATTACGGGGAGCGGATCACTGTGGATTCACATGATCCCGCCTCCTGCGCGCCTCTTGTCATACAGAGAGCTTTCGCTCCGGGAAACACCTGTACCTACGACAGGGAACATCCGCAGATCTCCATGGAAGATATCTGCCTGGAGGTTGGTACGTTGGGAAAGGGAGATATTAGAGAACCTTTTCTGGAAGTCAGGTTTGCTGACGGGAGTGTCACCTCTGACTTTACTTTTGATTCCTATAAAGTTATTACTTTAAAGAAAAGAGAACAGTGCCTGCAGGATTCCGGACTCCCTCACAGTTATTCGGAAGCGGAAACAGATTCCGCGGAATGCCTTCAGATTGTTTTGCAGGATGTTACAAATCATTTGGAATTGCAGCTGTTTTATACCGTATTTGAAGAATGTGATGTCATTACCAGGAGTGCACGGCTGATCAATCATAGTGACGCAACTGTCACCTTGGATCGATGCCTCAGTGCACAATTAGATCTGACAGAGGATTATTCCGTGATCACTCATTTCAGCGGCGCCTGGGCAAGAGAAATGCATAGAGAACAGATTTCCTTACGTTCCGGCAAATTTGTAAATGCTTCTTATACAGGAACCTCTTCGAACCGCTCGAATCCTTTTATGATCCTGGGTCATAAGAACACCTGTGAGACTTTTGGCTCCTGTATCGGCTGCAATCTGATCTACAGCGGAAATCATTATGAAGCCCTTGAGAAAGACTCATATGGGAAATTACGTTTTGTAAGCGGTATAAATCCCAGAAGCTTTTCCTGGGAACTGACTCCGGAAGCGCACTTTGATACACCGGAGGCTGTTTTAAGCTATTCTTCGAAGGGGTATGGCGGACTCAGCCGACAGTTACATTCCTTTATCAGAGAGCATATTGTGCGGGGTGCCTGGAAGAATAGCCCCCGTCCGGTTCTGTTAAACAGCTGGGAAGCCTGTTATTTTAAGATTGATGAGAGAAAGCTGATGCAGCTGGCAAAAGCAGGCGCAGATGTCGGCATCGAACTGTTCGTCATGGATGACGGATGGTTTTCCGGGCGGAATGACGATACTTCCTCCCTGGGAGACTGGGAACCGGATCCGAAGAAGCTGCCCGGAGGAAT
>CAKSAM010000067.1 GCA_934436245.1 uncultured Acetatifactor sp. | reverse complement strand
GTACAACCAGTTACTCGTGGCTTTGAAACAAATGTTTCTGTACAGCATTCAGGCAGGTCTCCCGGCTTGAAGATCATCGCATCCGCCATCTTCCCAGTCTCCCAGTGATCTATCGGCTTCAGCTCCCTAATTACGGTGACGAGTTCGTGCAGGATTTACACCTGCTTCCCTTTTCACCGGAGCCAGCCACCTGCGTGGCTGCTCCGGCACCTGAATACTCCATATTTAATTGTGGCTACTATAACACAGATTTTCAAAAGATGCAAGAGACCCCTTAGAGCAAATCTTCCACAGCACCATTCCGGGCATAATTCAGGATCATTTCCTTTAAAAGCAGCAGATCTCCTGTATAATCCTTGTTGTCCGTTGCTCCCCAGATAAAACCACCTGCGTAATGGGTACACGCCGCCATCATGGTATGCACCGTCACACGCATGAACTGTTCCTCCGGTATATCCGTGCGGAAGGTCTTGTCCTCTTTTGCCTTCGCATACATCATATGAAGTCTTGTATTGGCGGAATTCAGGGATGCATGATAATCTACCAGTTCCTCCTGCCGCACCGTCTGGTGTGTTATATAATTGTTGAAGTTGTCATTATACTGCAGCAGATCCTTATGGTTCTGGTACATTCCGATATAGCTGTCCAGCGTAAATATAAATCTTCCGATGGCCGGAATGTCGTGTATCGAAGAGATCGGCCTCGTCTCATCCAGCTTGTCCAGATAAGCTTTCCATTTCGATGCGCAGACCGCAATGACTAACTCCGTCTTATTTGCATAGCAGCGGAACAGCGTAGCCCGTCCCACACCGGCCTCTTTTGCGACTTCATCCATACTGACCGCTTCTATTTTCTTTTCCACAAAAAGCCGGAAAGCTGTATCAATAATCCTCTGGTTGCGCTCCCTCTCTTTTTCCATCTGTTTCTCTGATTTTCCCATAACAATCTTCCTTTTTGGTGATCATTTCCTATTCTTCCGAAACCGTTATCCCCACATCCCCGTCACAAAGCACATCAGCGCTGCCCAGGTATATAAAGGATAAAAAAGTCCCTGGTCATCCACGCCGTCTTTTAAGACTTTCTGTGCTTCCTCTCTTGTCAACAGCAAAAAGCCGTCAAAGCATTCCGTACCTACGGCACCTTCCTGACTTACCTTCGGCATTTCTTCACGGTTCAGTGTGATCTGTACCAATGCATTGCTCTCGTCTGTCATGCCCGGGGTGCTGAATACCAGGGGATTCACCAGACGGATGCTGTCACTTTCTTCCAATGTAATGCCGGTCTCCTCTTTAAGTTCCCGGATGGCCGCATGGAATACAGGATTTTCCTCCGCCGCATCCTCCGGATCTAACAGTCCTGCCGGTACACTTAACAGGAACTGTCCCGCCGGATAACGATACTCACGGCTTAAGCAGAGTCTCGGTTCCTGTCCCTTGATCTTCAGAATCACGACACAGCTGACCGCATCCGGCAGCATCCGTTTAAATTCTTCGTCGCTTTTTACCGCTGCCAGAGCCTCTTTGCTTCTTCTGGTGGCATCAAAATAATGTTTTCCGGGCTCATATTGCAGATCAAACACCTTGATGAATCTGCTGTCATAGACGGTCTCTACCTGTTCCTTTTTTATGATCGGTTTGTTCTCCATTTCATTTCCTCTTTCTGTTTTTTATCTTGCTCTTTGCACACTATCTACCGTTCATTCCTGTGATGCTGCCGTCATTTTGCAGTTTTTCCGCTTCCCCGGCGGCTTTTTCCAGTCTGCAAAGTACCTGTCCATAACGCCTCTCGGCTTTTTTCCAATGGATCAGCTTATGCCACCCCTCCACATAATCGGGTCTGCGGTTCTGATACTGTAAATAATAGGCATGCTCCCACACATCTATGGGAAATATGGGGGTATACAGTTTCAGATCCGGAACATCCTGATTCGCTGTCGTAAGGATCGTAAGGACGCCGTCCTGATCACTCACAAGCCATACCCATCCGGAACCAAATACTCCTGTGGCTGCCTGTGACATCTGTTCTTTCCATTGTCTCGCCGATCCAAAATCCCGGATCAAGGCCTTCTCCAGTGCTCCACAGGGTTCCTGCCCCACCGGACTGCGCATGCTGTCAAAGTACAACTGATGATTATATACGCCACCACCGTTATTGTAAATGCTTTTCCGGGCTTCCTCAGACAAGGAAGCAAGTCTATTATCCTCCGAACTAAGCAGTTCCGTCAAGGACATCTGCTGTAACTGCGGATAATCCGCAAGGGTAGCATTCAGCTTGTCCACATAGGTCTGATAATGCTTATCATGGTGAAAATGCAGTGTTTCCTCATCCAGCACCGGAAGCAGGGCATCATATTCGTAGGGCAGGGGCTGTGTGACAAAAGGGTAATGTTCTTCTAACATGAGACTCCAATCCGCCTGTGGGATACAGGCTTGCGATCATACAATATTTACCATACACCTATTATGTGCTTTTCTCACAGATTTTATTTTACGTCCGCATTTTCTGTCATAAACATAAACAGTGAAGCCACTTTCGCAACTCCACTGTTCTGATATGTTTCTATTTAATATTTTACAGCTGTGCAATATCCACCAGCGTCAGTTCCTTACAATCGTTCATATGCTCCATGCTGGTCACGAGAGCATTGGCGGTGTCCATTGCGGTGATGCAGTAGATACCGGTCTCGAT
>CAKSAM010000066.1 GCA_934436245.1 uncultured Acetatifactor sp. | reverse complement strand
AACGGTTACATCACTCTGAAGGATGGTGTGGGTCTGACCGCTACTACCAAGGATATCGTTGAGAACCCTCACAACATTAACTTTGTAGAGCTGGAAGCAGCACAGGTTCCCAGAACCCTTCCGGAGGTATCCTTCGGTGTCCTGAACGGCAACTACGCTATGGAAGCAGGCCTGACCGTTGCAGATGACGCTCTGCTGTTCGAGAGCGCTGATTCCGAAGCAGCAGCTACCTATGTTAACGTGATCGCTGTCAAGGAAGGCAACGAGAATCTGCCTAAGATCAAGGCACTGGTAGATACGCTGAAGTCCGATGAGATCAAGCAGTTTATCAATGACAATTATAATGGTGGCGTTATCCCTTACAAGTAAGGTGGAACGGATTTGCATGTAATACAACATAAGTAATGCGAAAATCAGGAGAGCATTCTGTGGAATGGGAGGAGATTTCTCCGAACAGCATTCGTACGAGTGCTCTCCGGATTTTTCTACTGCTTCCACAAATCCTATATGAACTCTGGGAAAAGAAGATAGAATTTGTGGAAACAATGGAAAATATGGAACGATTCGAAGCGGCTCTGGCGAAAGCCGCCGCACCGGATGTAAAAAGTGAAACGAGCAGTGAAACGCTCAGAAATGAGGATGCCATGAAAATTTCAACCAAAGGAAGATATGCAGTACGTGTCATGCTGGATCTGGCGCTGCATAACAACGGAGAATGTATCAAGGTAAAGGAGATTGCAGCCAGACAGGGAATTTCCGAGAAATATCTGGAACAGATCATTGCCGTTCTGAATAAGGCTGGATATGTGAAAAGTGTCCGCGGTGCCCAGGGTGGTTATCGCATTGCCAAGGATCCGGCAGATTATACTGTAGGAATGGTCTTACGGCTGACGGAAGGTTCTCTGGCTCCGGTAGCATGTCTGGAGGACGGTGCGGATATCTGTGAACGCTGCGATACCTGTGAGACATTGGAAGTATGGCAGAAATTATATGATGCGGTGAATAACGTAGTTGACAGTGTTACCATTGCCGATCTTGTGGAGCGGCGGAACAAGAGACTGGAGAATCTGGATTATTCTATATAGACTCTGAAAGATAACAGTTGACTCCCCATACATTTGTAAAAGAGCACATAAACCAAAAGCCAGCCGGACAGAGGAATCTGTCTCGACTGGCTTTGTTTTGCCATATATTCGGAATGAAGGGGGCATTCCGCTATCAGCAAAAATGTTAACCACATTTATAAACGGTTAACAGATTAAGTATATAAAGGGAAAAAACAATTGTCAACTCACATAAGCAATAAGTTAACAGACTTTCATCGACAAATATCGCGCATCTATAATTCTACCAATGTGGTTATCAAAACTACATAAAAAGATATAAAATACCATGAAATGAAATATGATGTCAAAAACGCATTGCTTTTTGATCTACAACGTGGTAAGCTAAACTCTGAAAAGAAGCAGAAAGGTGTATGCGAGAATGAGTGAAGCATTTCATATTATATCAGATGGTTCCTGCGATCTTCCTATGGAACTTGTCCAGGAAAAGAATATTACAGTAGTTCCCTTCTATGTGTCTTTTGAAGAGGAAAAATATCAGAAGGAAATGGTAGAGATCGGTGTCCGTGAATTCTATCAGGAGATGGTGGATCATCCGGATGTGTATCCGAAGTCTTCTATGCCTTCTGTGCAGGATTATGTAGATGCGTTTCTTCCCTTTGTCAAAGTGGGGACTCCGGTCATCTGCATCTGTATCACTACCAAATTCAGCGGTTCCATGCAGTCTGCGCTGAATGCCAAAGCAATCCTGGAAGAGGAATATCCCGGGGCACAGATTTATGTCTGCGATTCCACCGTGAATACCGTTCTCCAGGGCATCTATGTATTGGAGGCAGTACGGCTCAGAGATGCAGGCAAGAGCTATCAGGAGAGCATTGACCGTCTGAATGAGATCAAGAGCTCCGGCAGGATCTTTTTTACCGTGGGGAATATGGAATACTTAAAGCATGGCGGACGTATCGGCAAGGTGGCAAGCGTGGCAGGCAGCCTGTTAGGAATCAAGCCCATTATCACCTTAAAAGAAGGAGAAATCTTTCCCTCCGGTATCGGCAGAAGCCGCCGCAAAACGGTAGATAAAACGATTGATCTGCTGCTGGCATATCTGGCAGAGGAAAAGGCAGATATTGATGATTACAGTGTCTGCGTGGGATATGGCTATGATTATGAAGAAGCTGTGGAATTCCGAGACAGATTGCTTGCCCGGCTGAGAGAAAAAGGCTATCCCATAGAGGATATTCATATTTTCCAGATCGGTGCCACCATTGGAGTACACACCGGCCCTTATCCGCTGGGAATCGGTGTTGTGAAGAAGTCAATTGTAAAGTGAATTGAGAGTTACGAACCATGCAAAAATAGAACGGAATACCTCGGTGGGAGCTTGCTCACACAAGAGGTTGTTTCGTTCTGTTTTTATAAGGCGACAGCCGTCAATGAAATAAATGTGGAGCGCCCTTTGCGACACATTTATGAATTGAGTGCATGGCTCGTAACGTAGGGTTGCCGTAAAATCCACGCAGAAAGGACTGCCCGCCCCGGACTCGGATGCTAGCTACAACTGTGGATTTTCTAAAGGAAAGTGGCCAAGTGCTTCTCATCATGACGGGGCCGCCTTTACGCTGCCATCCATGTCGCTTACCGGCTAACGCGAACATCGTGTTCGCGTTGCCCCTGCGGCTCAACCACTTTCCAAGAAAATCTCACAGTCTCCGCCGCATCTACGTCCGGGGGAGCAGTCCTTTTCTGCTGGGTTATGAAAATCATCCCAATTATTTAGGTAGAGCATTTTAGAATACATGTGCGGAAGAGTCAAGTTCTGCATTTTCATAAAAACTGTTATAAATGTTGTTTTTATGAAAAATACCCTCATCTTTTATGTTTCAAAACTAATAAATTTCATAAAATTCGAGATATTATAGAATTTATGAAAAAAAGGAATGCATTTTAAGAATTTTTTTCATAAATATAGTAAAATAAGTATCTTTTTATGAAACTAATAGTCCATGGCAGGGTTACTGGTTTTTGAAAGCTTTTCAAAACGCAGAAAGCCCACGGTGGACGGAATGTCACGCCGCGATGTCTGTCGGAGGGTGTTGATATTTTCTTGAAAAGTGTTGAAAGACAGGGGGAAAGCGGACACGATGTCCGCGTCAGCCGATCCGCACCATGGATGGTGCGTGTAGGCGGCCCCGTCTTGATGAGAACCGCTACTCACTTTTCATTAGAAAATTCACACCCGGAGACGCGACATCAAGGCGTGATGTTCCGTTCGCCGTGGGCTTTCGTCCGGTCTACGGCAACCCTACGTTACGAGCCATGCACTCAATTCATAAATGTGTCGCAAAGGGCGCTCCACATTTATTTTATTTTCTCCGCGATCAATTCTGCCCACGCTGCAACAAATCCGGCGCGGTGGGCGACCCGTTGGGAGGCAATATGTGACATGCTTGTGCCGTAATAGGGAACGGCACCTTGAGCGATGATATCTTGCGCCAGAAGTCTTACCAGAGTAGAACCCACATGCATTCCGACAGCATGGGAATCCACATTGATACCAATCTGCCAGAACAGAGGACT
>CAKSAM010000065.1 GCA_934436245.1 uncultured Acetatifactor sp. | reverse complement strand
AGCTTGTCGGTGATCACACGGATATTCTCCTCACGGGTCTGCTTGTCATCGGTAAATACTGCCTCTTCCATCTCAGCAGGAGATACGATCTCCTTCATAGCCTCGAACATTTCAGCAGGCACTGCACAGCTGGTGTACTCGTGCTTTTTCTTGCCAACTTCTGCTACGATCTTGTCGATGAAAGCGATGATGGTCTGGTTCACTTCGTGAGCCTTATAGATAGCTTCGATCATGGCAGCTTCTGGGATCTCATTGGCTCCTGCCTCGATCATGATCACTTTCTCTCTGGTAGAAGCAACGGTCAGGTTCAGATCACCCTTCTTCCACTGCTCCTGGCTGGGATTGATGATGAGTTCCCCATCGATCATGCCTACCTGGGTCATAGCGCAGGGACCATCGAAAGGAATATCGGAAATGCAGGTAGCAATAGCAGCACCGATCATGGCTACCAGTTCCGGACGGCACTCGGGATCTACGCTCATTACCATGTTGTTCAGGGTTACATCATTACGGTAATCCTTGGGGAACAGGGGACGCATAGGTCTGTCGATGACACGGCTGGTCAGGATAGCGTTCTCGCTTGCCTTGCCCTCTCTCTTATTGAAGCCGCCGGGGATCTTACCCACAGCGTACATTTTCTCCTCATACTCTACACTCAGAGGGAAGAAATCGATACCATCTCTGGGCTTCTCGGAAGCGGTTGCGGTGCAGAGAACAGTGGTATCACCATAGTGCATGAATGCACATCCGTTTGCCTGCTTACCTACACGGTTTACATCTACAACCAGAGGTCTGCCTGCAAGATCCATCTTGTAACTTTGATACATAAATTCCTCCTATCCATCGTACGTGATTTTTTCTTTTGTGCTTCCAAGAGGAGGCTCCGATCACTCTACGATATAAATTATTTATTTTTACGGTCTGGAGGATTACCGAAACTACTGAAAATTTCATGTTGCATTTTCCGCAACATACCCTTTTCAGCGGTCTCGGGGCTCACTTCCATACCGCATGTTACCAAAAACACAGAGACAGCCAACCTGCCACCAGATAATGAGAATTCCGGGGCTTGTCAGTTTTACCGCTGCCTGCGTAAACAGAGAAAGCGGAGCGCCGATGCAATCGGCAGACCCCGCTCACCAGTCAGCATTATTTTCTTAAGCCAAGCTTCTCGATTAATGCACGATATCTCTCGATATCCTTCTTCTTCAGGTAATCCAGAAGACCACGTCTCTGACCTACCATCTTCAGCATACCACGACGAGAATGATGATCCTTGGGGTTCTCCTTCAGATGCTCGGTAAGCTCCTGGATTCTTGCAGTCAGGACTGCTACCTGTACCTCAGGTGAACCGGTGTCACCGGGGGTTCTTGCATACTCGTTCATGATGGCTGTTTTCTTTTCCTTAGAAATCATTTCTTTTTCCTCCTGTTCTTTAAACGCCTGATACTAAGACTAAGGTCGGAGTGTCCGTAATCTGAGCATCGGCTGATCATACTGCTTCAATATATCATAGTTTACAACTATTGTAAATATTTATTTTTCCAGTCTGTCTGCTTTTGCGCAGGATGTTGTATGGATCCTATTTTCTTGCTGCTCTTTTCTGTACTTTTTCCTCATACATCCGGCTGTCTGCCATTTTGACATAATCAGCAAATGTCTGATCCGAATCCGGCTCTGTGACAACCGTTCCGATACTCATGGACAACGGGAACGGAAGCTTTTGTGCCTTTCCCTCTGCTTCCAGTGTCCTGCGGATACGCAGAACAAGATCTCTGGATGCTTCATCTGACTGGTAGGTCTGAATCAGCACAAATTCATCACCGCCTGTTCTGGCAGGAACCGCATCTCTGCTGCTGCACTGCATCAGGGCTCTTGCCGCTGCACAGATTGCCATATCTCCGTATTCATGTCCAAAGGTATCATTAATGTACTTTAGGCGATCCAGGTCAACAAATAGAATCAACAGTCTTCGATGATTCAATTTCGAGATCCGGAATGAATTCTCTCCCAGTTGTTGATATCCCATACGGTTATACATACCGGTAAGTGTATCCATAATATACAATGAAGATAGCTTACGGTTCATATAAGCAAGCATTTCCTTTTTATGAAGATTTTCCATAGATCTGGTCAGTGCATTCATGATCTGGAACAGATATTGTTTTTCCATAAGGTAGACTGCATTGCGGATGACCACATATCCTACGGTACGTTCTCCGAAATGCAGCGGCAGAAACAGGAAATCCTGTCCGGACTTCGGATACTCAAAAACAGGAAAAATCCCATCCACTTCCTGCCTGCCCAGATCAAGACGCTGGTCTCTCTCATAGGCAAATGCCATCTGCATCTGTCGTGGATAGCCATGCACGAAAAATCCTTCTTCCGATGGAGCGGCATCCAGATGGATACTTTTTTCCGCCTGTTTTTTATAAGCATTGAGATGATCATCCAGCACAAGATACATAGCATCGCATTTCAGGGAGGGAATGTACTGAGGAATACAGTACATCATTTCTTCCACCGTATTGCACTGCATCATCTCCGCCTCCATGGACAATACTTCTTCATCAAATTCCTCGCTGTCCACGCTATACGTGATCTGATCCTTCAGGTGTGCTCTTGCATCTCTGCTGCTGCCTTTTCCACAGCCACAGCTCTCCTGCCATAGCATTTCCGTACTTGTAAAATTATATTTGGGAACCGTTTCCCCTGCCCATATTTTCAGCAGGATATCCATTCCCTTGTAAGCAGCTTCCTCTCTGATATGTCCCACCGTTGTAATGCTGGGTGTATAAAAGCCGGCTTTGTCAAAATTGTCAAACCCCGTAACCCTGAAATCTGTCGGCGCATGAAATCCCATCTGCGCTGCTGCTTCGCATACCGCCACGGCCACATTGTCGTTGATACAGATAATCGCATCCGGCAGTTCCTTATGGGCATCCCATAAATGTCTGTAGCCCTCCAGACCGCTTTTGTAATCAAAAGAACCATACCAGATGTCATCCCCTGTTATTTTTATCTTATGTTCCCTGGCATAATCCAGCATTCCCTGCAGGCGGCAACTGCTTTCATAATTGTTCTGTGCTCCTACAAGCAGCCAGAATTTATTACAGGAGTGGACTTCATGCAGATGTGCGATCACCTGTTTCATTGCAGAGTAGTTATCTATTCCGACATAATAAAAATCTTCCAGTTCATTGGCAATGGACACCACAGGAAGTTTTGTCTGCTCTGCCCTGTGAATCACTTCCGCAAGCACCGCCTGAGAACTGATATTATTCAGTTCCAGAATAATACCATCGAATTCCGACAGATCCGGCAGATTAAAAATATTATATTCCGCCCTGTTGTATCCGGCATCTCTACTCCAGTTACCGGTACTGTTAAAAATGTACAGGTTTACATCCTCACCTGTCTCATTTATTCTCTGTAAAATACCTGCCGGCCAGGCGTAAGTAAATAATCGTCTCCAACCGTCGGTGATCAAAGCCACTTTACGCATGTTCTTCACCCAATTTCCGTCTCTGTACCAATCTCTTTTATCCTGTCAGTTTATCCTCTCAGCACTGGCTCTTGTATAGCAAAATAGTATCATACTTCCCCAGTAAACGCAATTGTAAAAGAGAAAAGTACACCATCGGACGCACCTGCAAAAAAGGCATTGCTCCACCATTATGGACACAATGCCTTCTCAATTTCTTGTTCTTCTATCCAGTCAGAATCAGTCACGGATGACACGAACACATTTCACAGGGGTTCTGTACTTATAGTTGCTGATCTTGATGCCGGTTTTCGGACTGCTGGCATGAATCACCTGTCCTCCGCCGATATAGATTGCCACATGATTGATATTTCCTTTGCCATTACCGTAAAATATCAGGTCTCCCGGTTTTAACTCCGAAGCACTGATCTTTGTACCCTCGTTAGCCTGTGCTCTGGAGGAATGGCTCAGGGTAATGCCGTATTTTTTAAATACGCTGAGGACGAAACCGGAGCAATCCGCACCCTTGGTCAGGCTGGTGCCACCCCATACATAAGGATTACCCAGAAACTGTTTCGCATATTCCACCAGATCTACGCGGACATCAGACACGCCCTGTCCGTAAAGAAGCTCAGTCATGGTAATTGCCGTGTCCAGCTTTTCTTCTACCGTAACAAACTCCTGGGATACAAATGCCTCTTCTCCATCGATGGAAATCTTAACCCAGCCATCTGAACCGGTCTCTACGTATTCCATTTCTTCACCCTGACCCACCTGAGTCACAATTTCACTTGTGGTGTTCGGTTCCTGCCGTACATTCAGTCCATCTGTATTGGCGATGGCTACGGTGTGCACCAGTTCTGCTGCACGAATTTTGGCTTCCGGTCCTGTCAGTAAAAAATCTTTGCTGACATACCCCTCTACTTCACCGGACTTGATATGGGACCAGCCATCTTTCGTTTCAATAACTTCGCAAGCTGCATCTTTAGGAAGCTTACCCACCAGTTTGCCATCGGTGGAAGGTACTGCTCTCACATTCAGATTGCCCGATTCCACATTGGCAACACCGATTGTGGTATAGCCCCAGGAAGCGCCCTGAGCATCCTGTGCAATCTGGATATACTCTTCCAGAGAACGCTCCGTTTCCAGGACAGAAGCCACCCCACCTGATGCCATCATAACATTGCTCTCCGCTGCGGATACAGAGACCGGCATTGCCAGCATACATACCGCCAAGCCTGTTGCTATTATTTTCATTTGTCTGCTTTTATTATTCTTTATCATAAATTTCAGTTAAATTCCTTTTACAAATCTGTTACAAAATTGTTACATCACCTCTTTCGATTATACCCGTACACTTCTACCCTGTCAACCTATTATAAAATTTTTCGGAATTCAATATTTTTTGTTGGGAATTAACGTGATCACTGGAAAGTTACGCAGCTCATTGCCTGCGTAACTTTCAATTTACAACTCTACTGGATCACAAGATTAGAATAGCCCATCAGGCTCTCATCCACAGCATGTGCGGCTTCTCTGCCTTCACGGATCGCCCACACTACCAGGGACTGTCCTCTGTGCATATCACCGGTGACGAATACATTTTCCACACTGGTCTGGTATTTGCCGGGGGCTGTTTTTACATTGGTGCGTTCATTTAATTCCACCCCGAAAGCATCGGCAATGTATTTCTGGGTTCCTAAGAAACCGGCTGCGATCAGCACGATCTCTGCATCCAGGGTCTGCTCACTTCCTGCGATCTCCTGCATCTTCATGCGTCCGGTAGCCGGATCCTTTTCCCAGGACAGCTTCACGATCTTCACGGCTTTCAGGTTGCCGTTCTTATCCTTGATAAATTCCTTGACTGTGGACTCATAGATTCTCGGATCATGTCCATAGACCGCAATGGCTTCTTCCTGACCGTAATCGGTCTTGCAGACCTTCGGCCATTCGGGCCAGGGATTGTTCTCTGC
>CAKSAM010000064.1 GCA_934436245.1 uncultured Acetatifactor sp. | reverse complement strand
ATCCACAGTATCTCCAATAGTATAGCATACAGACCTTGGAGAGGGTCTATAAACACTACTACTTTATAATACGAGGATGTGATTTATTTTTGGGCATACAAGATACATTGAAAGCGCTGGCGGATCCTATAAGGCGTGAAATACTAAATCTTCTGAAAAACGGTCGATTGTCGGCGGGAGAGATCTGCGAACATTTTTCGGTGACGGGGGCTTCCATATCAAGGCATTTGTCGGTGTTAAAGGAGGCCGACCTGATCAGGGACAAACGGGAGGGAAAGTTTATTTATTATGAACTGAATACTTCCGTGCTGGAAGAGATCATGTTATGGATCACAGATTTGAAAGGAGCATCAGATAATGAAGGAAATGATACAGAAAAATAAAGGCAGGCTGATCTGCTCGGCATTTGTTATGTGCGTGGGCATTATATTGGGATATACCTGTGAGAACAGTCTGTGGATAAACGGCACTTTTGCAGTGACTTATGTGATAGCAATTGCAGTAACTTTTTACGACAACAGAAACAGGCAGCAGAGTGACAAGGTCATAAGAATGGTTACGTGGATCGTGCCGGGAATGACATTGCTCTATAACGGCATCGCCAGATGGATCGATATGGGTGTAACGAAAGAGAATCTGCTCATGGTGATTTTGTATGTCGGAATGGGATTGCTATTTGTTATTGTGGGCAATTATCTGCCCAAGGTGAAACCGAACCGCACCATCGGCATCCGCGTCGTATGGGCATTGCAGGATGAGGAGAACTGGAATGCCACGCACCGATTCAGTGGGAAAATATGGGTGGCAGCAGGACTATTGAGCATGATCTGCGGACTGTTCAGCGACAGCATGGCCGCATTATTTCTGTTTATTGTCGCTATCGCGGCAGCAGCTTTTGGCAGCATCCTGTATTCTTATCTCTATTATAAAAAGAAGCTGCGCACCGGAAAAGGGCTGGAAGTACACTACAATCATAAAGTAGTTGCAGTCTATGTGTTCATAATGCTCGTGTGTTTGCTATTTACGGTATGGACGCTATATACGGGAAAAATCGAGATCTGTTACGGAGAAAATGAATTTACTGTTCAGGCGGAGGGTTGGCAGGATTACACAGTGAAATATGACGCTATCGACAGCATTGCTTGCGAGGAGAATATGTTCCGGGATACGAATACAATCCGGACGAACGGTTTTGGCAACCTGAAATACTCCATGGGACATTTTCGCGATGAAATCCATGGAGATTACATCCGCTATACCCATAACGACTGTGATACTTATGTAGTCATGACAGTAGACGGAGGCTCCGTTATTATAAACGGTACAAACGATGCGCAGACCCGGGAGATCTACGATAATATCAAGGACAGGATGGGTAAATAATACTTATACCTGGAGAAAATATTTCATATATATCATAATGCAATATCGCAGAAATGCAGTTTTATTTGTGGCGTATTTGGTTGTTTAAAGTATAATTTCATGATAAGCTATTTGTATATAAATTACTATTTTAGATGAGGTAAGACAGGAGAAAATAAGTCGGATTTCCATGAATCCGGATGATGGTGTGGAAAGGAATTATATAATGTTCCGGGATGTATTGGCAAAAATAAGATAAGGAGGATTGGCATATGATGGCAGATGAAAAAATCAAAAATTCCAGTGAGCTGGAGTTTGTTGTATTTTGCATTGAAAATGTAGCGGCAAAGCTGGGCGTGAATGCAGAACGTGTCTATCAGGCATTTACTGAACAGAGTGACATTCTGAACGGTTATATTGTGCCGGAATATGAAGTGCTGCATACCCAGAGCCGGGAATATATCGTTGATGACCTCCTTGATGTGATGAAAGAAAGGGGGGTGGAAGTATGATCCTTTATCACGGTTCCTTTTTAGAGATTACAAAGCCGGATCTGGTTCATTCCCGTTCGAAAACGAACTGAAAACACTGAAATTTGATTCCTATTCCGAAGAATGGTTGGATTTCATTCTGAGTTGCCGAAACGGAAAAGATTCAACAGATTATGACCTTGTTGTGGGTGGCGTTGCCAATGATAAGGTGTTTAATACCGTGGAGCTGTTCTTTGACGGGCTGATTGATAAAATGGAAGCTATCAACCGCCTGCGGTATGAAAAACCGAACCTGCAAATTTGTTTTCGCACAGAGAAAGCACTGACCCTGTTGCGCTTTGAAGGGAGTGAAACGCTATGACAGCGAACCCGATTTTGCTTCAGAAAAAATATAGCCGTGTTATTGAATGCTTTGCTAAACAGCAGGGACTTTCTCTGGATGCGGCTTTGGAATTCTTTTATCATTCCCAGGTCTATCAGCTGATCCGTGAAGGTGTTTCGGATATGCACTGTATGAGTGATGCCTATCTGGCAGAGGAACTGGAACAGGAATATGTTGAGAAAAATGCCGGATACCATGGAAAGTGATTTATGTATATAGTGTCAGGTACATGCAGATAATAACATATAATTTATACGAAAGGGTGGTTACAGTATGCTGAAACAGTGGATCCCGGCGGCAAAGCCGGACAAAGAGGAACTGGATAAACGACTGGATGCAGCGCAGGAGGAGCTTGGGAGACTCCAGATGCAGATCAAGGAGCATAAGCTCCCGGTGCTGGTGCTGATTGAGGGCTGGGGGGCAGCCGGCAAAGGCAGCACTATCGGCGGAATTATTAAAAATATCGATCCCAGATTCTTCAAGGTAGCTTCCATGTCCGCACCGACGGAGGAAGAGAAGCGGAAGCCTTTCCTGTATCGGTACTTTGTAAAAATTCCGGAAGCCGGCAAGTTCGAATTCCTGGATTCCGGCTGGATGGATGAGGTGACAAAGGGAAGACTTCGGGGCGAACTGACGGATAAGCAGTATGCGGAGCGTATTGAGAGCATCAAACGTTTTGAAAGACAGCTGACGGACAATGGTTATCTGGTGCTGAAGCTTTTTTTCCAGATTGGGAAAAAGGAACAGAAAAAGCGTCTGGAAGAGCTGGAAGGCAACAAGGATACCGCATGGCGTGTGGGCGAGAACGACTGGTGGCAGAACAAGCATTATGACAAATGTGAGGAAGTCTACGATAAATACCTCACAGATACTAACGCTTCCGTAGCTCCATGGTACATTATCGACTCCGGGGACAAAAAGTGGGCGGAATTGCAGGTGTTGGAGACATTATGCAGCGGTATCCATGTGGCCATGCAGAATGAGAGCCTTGCTGTGCCTATTTTGCAGAATGTATTCCCACTGGTGAAGATGCCGAAGCTGTCCGAGGTGGAACTGGACAAGGAAATCTCCGAGGAAGAATACAAGAAAGAACTGCGGCATCTGCAGAAGAAGTTGAATGCCCTGCATTACCGCCTGTATCGGAAAAAGATTCCGGTAGTCATCGCCTACGAGGGCTGGGATGCTGCAGGCAAGGGCGGCAATATCAAGCGGATCGCAGGAGCGCTGGATCCCAGAGGCTACGAGGTACATCCCATCGCCAGCCCGGAACCCCACGAGAAAGCGAGACATTATCTCTGGCGATTCTGGACGAGACTTCCTAAGACCGGACATATTGCCATTTTCGACCGTACCTGGTACGGACGCGTCATGGTAGAACGGCTGGAAGGCTTCTGCAATACTAACGACTGGCAGCGGGCTTATAACGAGATCAATGAGTTCGAGAAGGAATTGTCCCAGTGGGGTGCAGTGATCATCAAGTTCTGGGTGCAGATCGACAAGGATACCCAGCTGGAACGCTTCACAGAGCGGCAGAATACCCCGGAGAAGCAGTGGAAGATCACGGACGAAGACTGGCGTAACCGCGACAAGTGGGATCAGTACGAAGACGCTGTGAACGAAATGCTCCTAAAGACCAGCACGGAATATGCTCCCTGGCACATCCTGGAATCCGTAGATAAAAAATATGCCAGAATCAAAGCATTGAAGATCGTGATAGAGGAACTGGAAAAGGCACTGGGGTAAGCGCACTGGAATAAAAATAGCTGTTTCAGCATGAAAAATATGTAACAAAACCGTCTGATAAGGACGGTTTTTGTTGCGTTATCAATGTTTTTTGTTATAATGAGACATAGTTATTTTTGGAAACTGCAAAGATGCAGGAAGATACTTGGAAACAGAAGAAATCGTCAGGTGTTACGGCAGAATGAGAGGAGAAATCATGGGCGAGAACCGTAAGATATATGCAGCTTTATTGGGAGCAGGAACTGTGGGAAGCGGCGTGTACAAGCTGGCAGGGATGCAGGAAGAGGATATCTGCCTGAAGACAGGAGCACAGCTGGAGATCAAAAAGATCCTGGTGCGGAATCCAGGCAAGGTAAGAGAAGGAATCCCACAGGAGCTGTTCACAGACAGCTGGCAGGAAATTCTGCAAGATCCCGAAATCCAGATCGTTATTGAAGTCATGGGTGGTATAGAACCGGCCAGAACTTATGTGGAAGAAGCCATGAAGGTCGGAAAACAGGTGGTCACCGCCAACAAGGATCTGCTGGCGGAATACGGGGATCCGTTATTCGAGATCGCTACAGAGAATAAATGCGACTTACAGTTTGAGGCGGCAGTGGCAGGCGCAATTCCCATTATCCGACCTTTGCGTCAGAGTCTGGCAGGAAGTCAGTTGACGGAGATCATGGGAATCGTCAATGGCACCACCAACTATATTTTGACCAAAATGTCCGAGGAAGGTATGGACTATCAGGAAGCTTTGGATATGGCTACGAGACTGGGCTATGCGGAGGCAGATCCCACAGCGGATGTGGAAGGCTATGATGCAGGACGTAAGATCGCCATTATGGCATCCATCGCTTTCAGCTCCCGGGTGACATTCCCACAGGTCTATACGGAAGGCATCACGAAGATCACTGCTGAGGACATTCAGTATGCAAAGGAATTCGGTTATGTGATCAAGCTATTGGGTATTACAAAGCTTACGGGTAAAGGAATTGAAGTAAAAGTACATCCCACACTAATCCCTGACAGCCATCCTCTTGCCACAGTCAGAGATTCCTTCAATGCCGTATTTGTTCATGGTCAGGCTTGCGACGATGCCATGTTCATGGGACGGGGCGCCGGACAGATGCCCACTGCCAGTGCGGTACTGGGAGATGTCATTGATGTGATGCGTAATATTATCCACGGAAGCTGCGGCAAAATTGGCAGTGACAGCCATAAGAAGCTCCCGGTGCTGGATGTGGAAGAGACGAAGAGCAGATTCTTCCTGCGGCTTCAGGTGGAGAACCGCGCCGGGGCACTGGCGAATATCGCAGGAGTCCTTGGCAACAACGATGTCAGCATCGCCCAGATGGTACAGAAGCGCAGCCACGACGGCATTGCCGAGATCGTGGTCATCACCGATCTCGTAAAAGAGAGACATTTTAATGATGCCATCCGTATCATGGAGGGAATGTCCGTCGTGAGGGAAATTTCCGGCATTATCCGTGTGTACTAAAAAGTATGATAAATTGAAAGTTACGCGAGCAATGAGCCGCGCATAGGCATAGTGAGGACAGCGATGGGCGCTTGCGCACAAATCGC
>CAKSAM010000063.1 GCA_934436245.1 uncultured Acetatifactor sp. | reverse complement strand
TCCAATTCCCTGTGACTGCTTATTTTACCTACTTTTTCAGATATAGAAGAAACAAGCTCCAACATTTTATTTGAGATTGTATATGGCGGTTCATATTTTCCCATTTATGTCACTCCATCTTGCTTATTATCTTGCTTACTATCTTACTCGTTTTGGATATCTTTAGCAATCTTTTTATTTTTCGCTTAAACATTTTCTTTCTCCTTTCCGCATTTTTTCAACATATCTTGTAGCAATCGAGAAAAACAGCTATTAAATAAAAATCCTTCTTCATGTATAATTTATGATATACTATTTAAAATGATGTCGGGGTCAAAAGCCCCCGACTTTGATGCTCATATCGGGGTGGGTCAAAAGGTCTTTCACCCACATATGAGCAAACTCATGTGGGCTTAGACCTTTTGACCCTGGCATCTTTAAAATTATTATTCTGAGAGAAAGGAATTTCGGCTATGGGAATCAGATTAGTCTGCAGTGACCTCGATGGTACACTTTTACAATATGGGAAAAAAGAATTAGAGGGAGAAATCTTTGACCAGATCCGTGCGCTGCATGACAAGGGAATCTTGTTCTGCCCGGCGTCTGGAAGACAGTATACCAGCCTGCGAAAGCTGTTCGCTCCGGTGGCAGATTGTTGTATTTTCTTATGTGAAAACGGGGGTGTGATCTACAAGGACGAGCTGTGTATTGCGAAAAATCCCATGCCCCGTGCCCTGGCGGAGGAGATTGCGGAAGATTTGTGGAACCGGAGTGACGGTCAGGGCGAAATCATGCTCTCCGGACAGAATACAGCGTATCTGATGGAACGTGGGCTGGGAATGCTGGACAGAATAAAATTTATCGGCAACAACTATCAGGTCATTCAGGATCCTTCCGAAATTCCGGAGGATATCGTAAAGGTCTCTGTATATCTCCATGAAGGCGTAGCGGCTTATGCTGACCGCTTCGTCCCCCGGTGGAAACAGGCGAACTGTGCGGTGGCCGGACCTTACTGGATCGATACCACCCTTGCCAACAAAGGTATCGGTGTCACCTCTATCTGCAGGATCCTTGGTATTGACCTTGCGGATGTCATAGCATTCGGTGACAATTATAACGACGTATCCATGCTGGATATCGTGGGACATCCCTATATTATGGACGGTGCAGCGACGCCCCTTCGGGAAAAATACCCGAATCACACCCCGCGGCCGGAAGACGTTCTGCGGAAAATTTTACAGTAATCCTATTTTGCACAGGTTGCCTTCTCTGTTCCGCTGTAATCAAACTTTCCATCGTTTTTCTCTTCCAGAGCTTTGATCATATGGTAGGTGTATTCATTATAGGGAACCGGAATTCCCAGTTCCTTCCCCATGCGCATCAAAGCTCCGGAGAACATGTCGATCTCCGTATGCCGTCCGGCATCCAGATCCTGCAGCGTGGAATATCTTGCGGTGGGCGGCACCGCACTTCCGCGAGTGGATGAGGCATCTGCTTTGTTAATATCAATTCCTTTCGCCTTTGCGATCGTTTCCAGTTCTTCTTTCAGGCCGTTACTGATGGCTTTCATGTGAATACTGTCCCGATAGCAGCCCACACCGGCACCCAGAACTGCCTGCGGCAGATTATTACACACATTCAGCCGGAATTTGCTCCAGATTTCTTCCCGAATGTACTCCGTTGCACGGTAATGAATGCCTGTATTTTCAAATAGCTTTTCGATCGCCTGTATCCGTTCGCTTCGGTACGGTGCTGCAGACTCTCCGAAGACAATTCCTATGGTAGTCTCTGGGTCAAAATAATAACCGGTATCCTCCTGATGAGAAGCTACCTTGATCAAAGAATAGATCATGTGGGAAGCGCCGATGGCTTCAGCAATGAGTTCTTCGCTGTCTACCCCGTTCATCAGGCTCATCACTGTTGTATTTTCTCCGGTAATCGTACGAATACTCTCCATGGCTCCGGGTAAAGCCCCGTATTTCAATGCCACGATCAACAGATCGGCTCCCCGGGCATCCTGCGGAGTCCATACCTCCGGGTGATAGGTGACATCGTTGATCCGGCAGCCCTGTTTCAGACGTTCGGCCCTCTCACCATCTGCCACGACACCCAGCCGGATGTCCTCACGTCCGGAAAGTCCCCAGATCACATAAGAGCCGACGGCTCCTGCTCCCAAAATTGCTACTTTTTCTATTGTCATCTTCGCATGCTCCCATCTGTCAGACTTCTTTCATTATTGCCTACACTGTCGGGGATACAACTGATAGTTTACAAAAAGCCCCCTTGAAAATAGAAATCTCTCAATGAGTCAATAACTAACCTATTATTCTAAACCTGTGTCAATGTTTTTCCCGGAAATAATTGCCTCTACTTCTTCTATTGTTTTGTCTGTGGCGGAGGCTATCTGCTCTGCCGACAGACCATTCTTGTACATTTTGAGAATGAGACCCGCTTCACCTTCTTTATGACCTTCTATACGGCCTTCTTTGCGACCCTTTTCGCGTCCGATTGCAATCCCTTTTTCTTCAATTCCTTCGCCCAAATTGCACATAGCACTCACATCCTTTCGCATATTTTCTTCTATGGGAATATCATATTCATTTCCTATAATGCTCAGTTTTTCATCTACACTCAGCTCCTGGGACAGTAATGCTCCCAGCAGGCGGTGTAACTCATAGGTCTCGTCATGTTCCGGCAGTTCCTTCGCCAGTCCTATCATTACGATGTTGATCAGATCCATATTTCCTTTCCATTCATAGGAACCGATCACATCCTCTTTGGTCAGATGGATATGGCTCATGGTATTCTCTTCCATATTCATACATACCCAGATGGAATAGACCCGTTTGATATCATCGTAACGAGAATTCTCAAAATCCCGTTCCTTCTGGGAAGAGACCAGTCTGCTTACATAGAAAATTGCCCTGTTTAAAATCTCATATTCGCCCGGTTCATCTTTCTGTGCTTCTACGTTAATAATGATCTGTGACAGGCCATTCTTCGTCCTCACATAAAAGACAATATCAAATCGTGCCAGTCCTTCGTTGATCTCCTGACTTTCCGTATTAAAACCAACAATACGCTGTCCGTTTTTGTCAAGCACTGCGTTGGTCAACCCCGGCTCCACAGGCACAGTGCTGATATAAGGAGTTCCTTCTATGCAGTTTGCAACTGTTTTGGGATTCATCCCCTTAAATTCATCCACAGTTTTGATCAAAATCTGTGCCAGAACTCTTTTGTGTCCTACCAGCCGCTTCACTCTTGCATCATACTGTGCTTTCAGATCGGCTGCTTTTACCGCATTCTTCAATTCGGTATTCAATTAATTTCCTCCTTTTGTGTCAGGCAACTATAGATATTTTCAGACGCAAAAGGAATCTATACATATCTATATTATAGCTTACCTGTTTTTGTGATACAACTGGTTTTCTGTGGTGTTTTGCCTCCCCTTATTCTTCTGTTGTATTATCTTGGGGGTTCGGCTGACTTTTTCATCAAAGTCTCAGACATCAGCTTTTGCTGACCTAGAAATTTTCATAAGTGAAATGTACTTATAGACAAAGCATACTGTATGTTTTCTAATTATGCAATAACTATATTTCAAAATATATCATTATAAGGGGATCTTTTTCGATCCCCCCGTTCTACATTGAGTGCAGAGCGAACAAAATCGTTACCTGCCCTCGTTTATTTCCTCCCAATGCGCTTTTGTCATTACATTTGTATGACCAGTTCTTACTTCCTTCAGTAACGGCACGGGAACTTCTTCGCAGGTATGATGGTACACGAAACCGACCTTTTCCTGCACTCTTTTGGATTTTTGATTTCCCTCATAATATCCGCACCATATGGTGTTCATCCCAAGTTCTTCGAATCCATGGCGCAAAATTTCCTTTGCGGCCTCCGGCATGTAGCCTTTTCCCCAAAATGGCTGTCCCAGCCAATAGCCCAGTTCACACTCGTCCTCACGGTCTGTCATATCCGTGTGGCCCTTCAATTTCAATTCAATGGCACCGATTGCTTTCCCATTCTCTTTTTCACAGATGGCATAGCACTCCGGACCATTGAATACATTTCTGATCACATCGAGGCTTTCCTCTACGGACTTGTGGGGTGGCCATCCTGCGATAGGGCCGACTTCCGGATCTTTTGCATACTCATATAAACTCTCTGCGTCTGCTTCCGTCCATTTTCTTAATACTAATCTTTTTGTTTTCATAAATAATCATTCTCCCATTTAAGTGCAACCTCAAACTTCTCTTTTTTCTTGGTCATAGACCTTTTTCGAGTATAATATTGCAATAATCGTTGCTGATAATAAATACACCAATAATAAAATTGTACTGGTTATTCCATTGGCAAATGCAGCCGTAATAATGGTCAATACTCCTGCAACAACAATACTGATGGCTCCAAAACGGTTACTTTTTCTCCATGTATTATCATTATACATACTCCAGGCAGTTCGAAGCCCAACTACCGTATTTCGCTTTGCCTTTGTCATATAATTTCCTACTACAACAAAAATAATTCCACATAAGATGCAGGAAATCCTTGCAATATCAACTGTTACCTTTGAACCATTCACATTTTCCTGCACACAAGAGGAATAAAGGATACAATAATTCATAATTCCAAACATGATAGCCTGCGATAGTCCTACCACGCATAGTACCCTTGCGGAGGAATTTGCTTCCATGCATTCTTTATCCGTACTTGCTTTCATGGCCTTTTTTTCGAATGTGCCAATTAAAAGGTGCCAAAAGAATGTAACACACAAAATAACTATCGGAAAAATAAAAATTCCGATTTTATGCGGTATCATATCCGGTATCACCTGTAACATCATACTTGCAACCACCACTGGTAGCACCGCAACAATCCACATGATTTTTTTCATCCCTTTGCTCCTCCAAACTGGTTAATCCATAGAATTAATTCATCAAAAACTGTCGTATTGATTTCGTAAAATATAAAGTTTTTTTCCTTATATTCGGATACTAAGTCGGCGCTTTTTAACAGTTTTAAGTGGTAAGACAAAGCAGCCGGTGTAACTTGTAATTTTTCGGCAATCTCCCCGGCATTTAATCGGCCATCTTTTAGCATTATCAGAATCTCTCTCCGTTGTTGATCCGCCAATACTTTAAAAATATTCGTTTCTTTCATAATCTTCTTACCCATTTAAAATTATCTTTAAATAGAATATATCATTCTCCCTTTTGCTTGTCCACAGGTATTTAAAATATTTTTGAAATAGTTGTGTCTTCCGAAACATCTTTATTCACAACACATCCAGCGCCAATGAACGTATTACTTCCGGCAGAGAAAATCGTTCCCCAAACAGTAGATAAAAGTATATATAAATAGTGAACCATACATAATTGCAAAAATGCAACGAATAATATATAATATTCGTTGCAAAGGAGGCTCGGTTATATGTCAAAAAACTATATGCAGGAAATTAAAAATCGAATTTTGTCTTCCGAAGATGGCTCGGTTTTTTCCACTTCTGATTTTGCGGATATTGCTGATACCAACACGGTTCGTTCAGCATTATATCGCCTTGTTAAGGATAATATTCTTCGCAGAATTATAAATGGAATTTATGAAAAACCCAAATACAGTAAATTACTTGATGAATATGTAGCTGCTGATCCTGCTGCCGTTGCACAGGCATTAGCCCGCAGTTACCATTGGACTATCGCTCCATGTGGGAACACTGCCCTTAATTTACTTGGACTTTCCACTCAGGTAACGGCTGTCTGGTCCTATATCAGTGACGGGCCTTATAAAACCTATGAATGGAATTCTACAAAGCTTGAATTCAAGCATCGGACCAATAAAGAAATTACCGGTCTGTCCCATATGACAAGTCTGGTAATTCAGGCATTGAAAACATTGGGAAAAAATAATGTAACCCCGGAAGTTATTCAGATTCTTTCAGCAAAGCTCTCCTTATCAGAAAAACAGGCCTGTCTGAAAGAAGCAACTGAATCCACCGACTGGGTTTATGATACAATACGACAAATATGCGGAGGTAATACACTATGAGAAAAATTGCATGTCTG
>CAKSAM010000062.1 GCA_934436245.1 uncultured Acetatifactor sp. | reverse complement strand
CTTGCCTCGTCACGAGCCATCTCGTGTACGGTGTCATGTATTGCATCCAGGTTCAGAGCCTTAGCTCTCTTAGCCAGATCAAACTTACCTGCGGTAGCACCGTTCTCGGCATCTACTCTCATCTCCAGATTCTTCTTAGTGGAATCAGTTACGACTTCACCTAACAGCTCAGCGAATTTTGCAGCATGCTCAGCTTCTTCGTAAGCAGCCTTCTCCCAGTACAGACCGATCTCGGGATAACCTTCTCTGTGAGCAACTCTTGCCATTGCCAGATACATACCAACCTCGGAGCATTCGCCCTGGAAGTTCGCACGCAGATCCGCAACGATATCCTCGGGAGCACCCTGTGCTACACCTACTACATGCTCAGCAGCCCAGGTCTTGCCTTCCTCCTGCTTGGTGAACTTGGAAGCGGGAGCGTGACAGATGGGGCACTCTGCCGGAGCCTCATCACCTTCATAAACATAACCACATACCTGACATACATACTTTGCCATAATTTTTTCTCCTTTTCTCTTAATGAAATGATTTGTTTTAGTTTTCTCTTTTTGCGTGTGCTTTATAAGCACAAATATATTATGGAACGAAGCCTGTTTTCATTCAGAAAACTTGGACTCCGTAGCAACCCTGGTACAGGTGGGACAAGTGCCGTAGAAATAAGTGACATGTCCCCGGATTCTGCCATCGAATCGTTCTCCGGCTGTCTCCATGATGGAATCAATACTATCCATATCCAGATCGATGACGCTTCCACATTCGGTACATATAAAATGATAATGTTCGGAAGTATCTGCATCAAAGTGATCTACACCGTCACCGACCCGGAGTCGTAAAATCTCACCCATATCTGACAGAAGTGTAAGATTGCGGTAGACGGTGCCGAGGCTTAAGTTCGGATCCTGCTGCTTTAGATTGGAATAGATCACATCTGCGGTAGGATGATCCTTGCGCCCTATGAGAAAGGTCTTGATCATTTCCCGTTGTCTGCTTCGTTTCAGTGCCACGATTATCTCCTTCTCAATAATAGTAATGATTACTGTTTCTTATAAATTCATTATACATGATCAGCGAATAATGTCAACAGAAAAATTAAAAAATTTTGTTTATAATTTTTTTAGGATATTCCTTGTTCCTTTATACACAGGTTATAAGGTTATATGCTATAATACCTAAGGAAAGCATCATATTGTGATTCTTTCCAATTGTACCAATTCGTGGATCAAGGTCGCAGAATAAAATTTGAAATTTGATTCGCAATTCCTCCGATGGAAGGAATCGTCTGCGGAATGGAGATTATTATGAAATTTAAGACAAGACTCCGGGTAACATTTATAAGTATTATTTTACTTCCGCTGCTGTTGACGATCATGGCATTTGTGATGATTGCCATTTATCTGATGAATTTCTCTCAGGGACTCAGCCTTACGGATCTTGATTATTCTATGATGTCGGAGAATATCAAGGAATTTACCAACACCACGGATCAGGCGTATTATGTGCTGCTGGACCAGGCGAAGGAAGACAGCAGCAGGCTGGAAGATAAAGAATATCTGGATCATATCAATGCTGAGGTATCGCGGAAGTCTACTTACATTATAGTAAGAAAAGGTGACGAACTATACTATGCGGGCAATGAAGATGCCGCACAGAAGATTTTTGAAAAACTGCCTGCCTACGGTGAAGAGAATCTGTCGGATGACAGCGGATATTTTTATAATGAACTGGAGAAGTATGTAAAACAGATTGATTTCACCTTCCGGGATGGAACACCGGGCAGCGTATTTATCGTCACGAAGGTCAATTCGCTGATCTCGAGACATCTGCTGATCGATATGTTCGTGGCGATCATAGTGATCCTGATCTTCACCAGCCTGATGCTGACCCAGTGGATTCATAAGGGTGTATTTGAGCCCATCAATGAGCTGAACGTGGCAATGCGCAAGATCAAGGAAGGCAACTTTGATTATGTTCTGGAGACGGATGCCAGGGGAGAGATCGGTGATCTCTACCGCAATTATGAGGACATGCGTTTACGGCTGAAGGAATCCACGGAAGAGAACACCCAGCATGAGAAGCAGAACAAAGAGCTGGTCAGCAATATTTCCCATGATCTGAAGACTCCTATTACGGCCATTAAGGGTTATGTGGAAGGAATCATGGACGGTGTGGCGGATACACCGGAGAAGATGGACAAATATATAAAAACCATCTACAACAAGGCTATCGATATGGATCGGCTGATCAATGAGCTGACTACTTATTCCGGAATTGATAACAACAGGATTCCCTATAATTTCCACCGGATCAATGTGGCGGACTACTTTGGAGACTGTGTGGAAGAGGTGGGGCTGGATCTTGAGCAACGTGGTATTAAACTGAACTATTCCAATCTGGTATCTCCCGATACCGTGGTCATTGCGGATCCGGAGCAGATGAAGAAGGTCATCAATAATATTATCAGTAATAGCGTAAAATATATGGATAAGCCTGATGGGCATATTGATATCCGTATTCTCGATGAGGTGGATTCCATCCGGGTAGAGATTGAAGACAACGGAAAGGGCATTGCCCAGAAGGATCTGCAGAAAATTTTCGAACGATTCTACCGTACGGACGCATCCAGGAATTCTGCCCAGGGTGGCAGTGGTATCGGACTTTCCATTGTGAAGAAGATCATTGAGGATCATGGTGGTTATGTATGGGCCACAGCCAAAGAAGGGGAAGGCACCTGTATGCATTTTGTTCTAAGAAAATATATTGAGCTGCAGCCGGGAAAATAGCCGCACTGACAGCACAGAGAAAAGTAAATCCGGCAGCGTAAATAGAAAATGGAGGAAGAACTATGAGCAAGATTTTAATTATTGAAGACGAAGTGGCAATTGCGGATCTGGAAAAGGATTATCTGGAGCTCAGCGATTTTAAAGTAGATATTTGTAATACCGGTGATGAAGGATTAAAGACTGCGCTGGCAGGCGATTATGATCTGATCATTCTGGATCTGATGCTGCCCGGTATGGATGGTTTTGAGGTATGTAAGAAGATCCGGGAGGAGAAAAACATCCCTATTCTGATGGTATCTGCGAAGAAGGATGATATTGACAAGATCCGGGGATTAGGTCTGGGTGCGGATGATTATATGACCAAGCCCTTCAGTCCCAGTGAACTGGTGGCCCGGGTGAAGGCACATATGGCCCGTTATGAGAGACTGGTAGGTACGAATCAGAAGCAGCAGAATGACATTGTGGAGATCAGAGGTATCCGCATTGATAAGACTGCAAGACGCGTCTATGTGGATGGCGTAGAGAAGACCTTTACTACCAAGGAATTTGATCTGTTGACCTTCCTGGCGGAGCATCCCAATCATGTGTTTACCAAGGAAGAGCTGTTCCGTGAGATCTGGGATATGGATTCCATCGGAGATATTGCTACCGTTACCGTGCATATCAAGAAAATTCGTGAAAAGATTGAAAAAGATACCGCAAAACCTCAATATATAGAGACCATCTGGGGTGTTGGATATCGCTTTAAGGTGTAATATGTATTGCATAAGGGTAGAAAAGATTTAAGATGAATGGATCACTTGTATGATATAGGGGCAGAGAATTGGGTGCCGGGTGGGGATTTTGCGAATTCCCACCCGGTTTTTTGCAGTTTATGGCAATAATAAAGAGGTTCAATATTGATATATTTATAAATTGAATGATATAATAAAAGTTATCAAAATACAAAAGAAAAAGAGGATGCTTATGAACGGGGAAAGAGAATACAATATGGACTATCTAAGAGTTGTAAGCTGCTTTCTGATCGTGCTGCTTCATTTTTCCGGAAGCTACTGGATGTGTGTACCGATAGAATCCGCTTCCTTTAAAATAATGGGCGTCTATAACTGCATTACGAGAACCGGGGTACCGATCTTTATCATGCTCAGCGGATATTTCCTTTTAGACAGAACATACACCTTTGACTGGAAAAATTATTGGAAACGTCCGGTAAAACTATTAGCAGGGTTCTATGTATGGGCTTTCTTTTACGCATTTCAGGGTCTGTTCGTTGAACTGATCAGAACGGGAGAGGTAACTGCCGGCAGATGGGAATATACCATCAATGAGTTCATTTTCGGACATTACCATATGTGGTTTTGCTTTTTAATATGTGGGTATTATTTTCTGTATCCCATTGCGAAACGAATTGCAGAAGACCGGGAGATCTTAACCCTTTTTATGATATTATGGGTGCTTTGGGCATATGTGATTCCCTGGGGATGTAATTGGTTAAACCTGCCTTCCCTGGCAAGATATTTTAATGGATTTGAGATGAATGTTGTAAAAGGGTACTGGGGTTATTTCTTTCTTGGTTATTTTATAAAACAGTGTAAGTGGACTACCTGGAAGAAAAATACGATTTATATAGCAGGACTTTTGTCATTGGGATTAACGATCTATCTGACAATATCCCAGAGTATTATGGAAGATGAGTGTGTAGAAACATGGCTGGGTACCAGTTCCCCCTTTGTACTTATGATGTCATTTTCAGTTTTTTTATTATTCTGGTCATATAAAATAAACAGCGAAGGCAAAAGAAATCAGATGATCGTAAAAATATCGGAATGTACCTTCTTTATTTATATGTTCCATGTGTTCCTATTGGAAAAGATGAACCTGTTAGGAATTACGACGGTATCTTTTCAGCCGTTGATCTCAGTTCCGCTGCTTTCTGTCATTGCATTTTGTATTTCACTTTTATTGGCTTTCATTGTAGATAAGATTCCTGTTTTGGGAAAAATACTGTTACTGAAATAGACAGGAAAGTGTGCTATAATCATAATATTGCGGATTCTATCCGTGAAATTTGATTTGCACTTCCACCGATATGGGAAAGTATCGGCGGAATGGGGTATATTATGAACAGAAAAAGATTGATACAGCTATCCACCACGCAGAAGATCATGTTGAGTTTCTTGTGTGCCATTCTGGTGGGGAGTGTTCTGCTGGCATTGCCCGTCAGTTCGGCCACAGGGAAGCCGGTTCCCTATATTGATGCTTTATTTACAGCTACAACCTCCATCTGTGTGACCGGGCTGGTGACGGTACCGACGTATTCTGCATGGAGCGTATTTGGACAGATTGTGATTCTGATCCTCATCCAGCTGGGGGGGTTAGGTGTCATTACGGTCATGTACGGTGTAATGATGGGATTACACAGGCGGCTGGGACTGGGAAATCGCTGGATGCTGCAGGATGTGTTTAATCTGAACAATATTTCCGGGATCGTGAAGTTCCTTCGGAAGGTTCTGATAGGAACTCTGGTAGTGGAAGGAACCGGTGCAATTTTATATATGACGGTATTCGTGCCGGAATATGGACTGAAAGGAATCTGGATCTCTCTGTTTAATGCAGTATCGGCGTTTTGTAATGCCGGTATGGATATTATGTCGGAGGACAGTCTGTGCGGCTATGCATTTCAGCCCATGGTCAATCTGGTCACGATGCTGCTGATCATATTGGGAGGCTTAGGCTATATTGTCTGGTGGGATATACTGAGGGTTTTGAAAAATATCCGGAGCCAGAAGCTGAAATGTTTCAGACTGCTGACGCTTCACAGTAAAATAGCACTCACGATGACAGGAATGCTGATTGTAGTGGGAGCGGCGGCATTTTATATTTTTGAATACAATAATCCACTGACGATGCAGGATTATACGGTGCCACAGCGGATTCAGGCATCCCTGTTCCAGGCAGTGACTACGCGTACCGCAGGTTTTGCCACGATTCCTCAGCAGGATCTGACCCATACCTCTGCGATCATTTCTGTGCTGTTGATGCTGATCGGCGGCTCTCCTGTGGGAACTGCAGGTGGGATGAAGACAGTTACGATCGCAGTGCTGCTGGTATCCATGTTTGCCACCATAGGTAATAAGGAGGATGCTGAGCTTTTTGGGAGAAATATTCCGAAGCAGGCGGTGAATAAATCGGTAGCGGTTGTAGGTATGTTTTTTATCATTGCGTCGTTGTCCACAATCCTTTTATCTGCAGTGACAGATGCAGATGTGATAGATATTGTGTATGAAACAGTCAGTGCCACAGCCACTGTGGGTCTGACCCGGAATCTGACGTCCACGTTGAATTTATGGGGAAAGTTGATCATCATTGTGACCATGTATCTGGGAAGAGTAGGTCCTATTTCTCTAGTGGTGGCGTTCAGCACACAGAAAAAGAACAAAAATATTGTGAAGAACCCTACGGAAGAAATCAGTGTGGGTTAATGCAGTTTCGGATAACAGGAAGGAAGAAATTATGGGAATCAATCAGACCTATGCAGTATTTGGACTTGGAAGATACGGAAGAAGTGTGGCGAAGGAGCTGGCGGAGAACGGAGCAGAGGTGGTAGCGGTGGACAACAGAGAAGCAGTTGTCAATGCGGTGATCTCAGAGATTCCTTATTGTAAATGTGCGGATGTTACAGATCCGGAAGCGTTGAGACAGATCGGTATCGCCAATATTGATGTGGTCATTGTGACCATGGCAAATCATCTGGAAGCCAGCGTTATGGCAACCATGCTGTGTAAAGAACTGGGTGTAAAGACCGTTATCGCCAAGTGCGCCACTGAGATAAACTGCAAAATCCTTACGAAAGTAGGAGCAGACAGGGTAGTATTCCCCGAAAGTGAGTCGGGGATCCATCTGGCCAAAAATCTGTTAAGCTCCGGCTTCATGGACATTATCGAATTGTCCCAGGATGTGTCTATGGTGGAATTGGAAGTCAAGCAGCAGTGGATCGGGAAGAACCTGATCGAACTGAATCTGCGGAAAAAATATTCCGTGAATGTGGTTGCCATCATTCAGGGGAAAAATGTGAATACCAATATCGATCCGGAAGTACCTCTGACACAGGATATGAGGCTGATCGTTATTGCCAACCGGACAAAACTTAATAAACTGAAATAGATAGCTCCGAGCTATAAAAAAGTGAAACATCTGACGGTGCACTTGAGCACAGGACAGAATGTTTCACTTATTTTTATACGGTGGCAGCCGTCTGAAAAGTTGTAAATGGGTGATCAGTTATCTGCCCGGAAAGTCTTCTCATTAAAGGCGCCCTGCTGCTTAGCCACGATAGTGGTACATATGGCATCACCGGTGATATTGACAGCGGTACGCAGCATATCCAGGATACGGTCGATACCCATGATCAGTGCAATGCCCTCGGTAGGCAGTCCTACAGAGGTCAGTACCATGGACAGGGTGACCAGACCGACACTGGGGACACCGGCAGTACCGATAGAAGCGATCGTCGCAGTGGCAATGACGGTAGCAATGGCAGCCGGGGTCAGAGGAATACCATAGGCCTGTGCGATAAATACTACGGCGACACCCTGCATGATGGAAGTGCCGTCCATGTTGATGGTGGCACCCAGAGGAATCGTAAAGGACGAAATCTGTTTGGAGACACCGATTTTTTTATACAGGGTGTCGATAGACAGAGGAATCGTCGCATTACTGGTGGAAGTGGAGAAGGCAAAGGTCATAACAGGGAAGAACTTTTTAATGAACTTAAAAGGATTCAACCGGGTGAAGGCAAACAGCATGACCTGATATACCACGAAACACTGTACTGCCAGCGCCAGGATTACGCTTCCCATATATTTCAGCATAGGCACAAAAGCGTCGAAGCCGATACCTGCGAAGGTTTTGGCGATCAGGCAGAAGACACCGACAGGGGCTGCTTTCATGACTGCAATCGTCATTTCCATCATAATGTCATTGAACTGACTGAAAAAATTCGCCACAGTGGAGACACGGTTGCCCATGGCAGCCAGAAGAATGCCGACAAATAAAGCAAAGAAGATGATCGGCAG
>CAKSAM010000061.1 GCA_934436245.1 uncultured Acetatifactor sp. | reverse complement strand
GCGGACAGGGCCGCGTGCGGGGAATTTCTTGGTCAGATGCTGTAATACGATTTTCATGTGTATATTTCCTTTCTTATAATGAATCTAAATCCCATAGGAGTCCTTCAAAATCGCAAATGATTTTCAGATTCCGTAGGAATCTTTCAAATCATTCGATATATGATCCAGGTCGGGGTATACGAAGCTCTCGGAGATGCCGAATACCCGCAGGCTTTCAATAAAGTATTGTTTCCGCCCGGAGGGAATAATGATCTTATACAGCATATTTTCATCACAGATATCTTCCAGACGTTCCAGAGAGTTATGTACGGTAAAGTTGGAGTACTGGGAATACATGCGGAGGTTGTTCTCCGTGGAGCTGCAAGCCAGGATCTTGTTTTTCAATTCCGGATTGTGGTGGTTGTGTTTGAAGGCGGGCAGCAGCATTTCCTGTGTGGTGTCGGCATCAATGGGATAGATGCAGTTGCCGAAGCCTTCCTTCTCGTTCAACAGACCCGGTGTCAGTACCCAGACGCAGGCATCGGTGTCCGGAGTCTCCCGGTAAGTCTCCGTGGCGAAAAATACGGCGATCAGGGGAGACTGGGTCCAGTCTAACATTCTCGTGGGCAGACCGTAGTGCTGCATCAGGGAGACCCAGCCGGCGTAATTGTGTTTGTCGGGAGGATTGTCCAGGATCTGTCTCGCCCGGATATAGAAATCATTGGCAATATAGCGTTCGGAGTCCAGTCTTTTCTGGCTTCGTTGGATGGAAGGGATCAGAGTCAGATCCGCGTTCTCTTCCCCGCGGAACCAGAGGCGGACGCCGTGCTTCTGGCGTAATGTGCTGACGAACTGCAGGAGTTCATCGATGGTGCTTACTTTTTGTGTTAACATGATAGACCTCGTTCTTATTTTATCCTAGTTGGATGCCTACGGATTGTTTCGTGCTATTCGCATATCGTGAAGCCGATGCTTCCTATTATGCTCATATCGGGGCATCAAGCTACTTTATTATAGATGTTTTTTCACAGTTGTACAAGTATCCATTCTGTGGTATGGTAAAAGAAAGAATACGGAAAACGTTTTTCACAGGAGACATGAAGAAAAAGGAAGGAGCAAGAATATGGCAAAGTGGCTTGATAATGCAATCTTTTATGAAATTTATCCCCAGTCTTTTCTAGATACCAATGGTGACGGTATCGGTGATTTTCAGGGTATCATAGAAAAACTGGATTATATTAAGGAACTGGGATGTAATGCGATCTGGATGAATCCCTGTTTTGCATCCCCCTTCGGAGATGCAGGCTATGATGTGGCGGACTACTATCAGGCAGCGCCCAGATACGGCACCAATGCGGACCTGAAGCGTCTGTTTAACGAAGTACACAAGCGGAATATGCATATTCTGTTAGACCTGGTACCGGGACATACCTCTGTGGCACATCCCTGGTTTAAGGAGTCCTGTAAGGCAGATCGTAATGAATTTACCGATCGTTATATCTGGACCGACAGCACCTGGGGACAGCTGGAGAACATGGGAAGCCTGTGCGGTATCTCCGAGAGAGAGGGCTCTGTGATCGTGAACTTTTTCGCACACCAGCCGGCACTCAATTACGGATTTTATAAAAAGACACAGGACTGGCAGCAGGATCCCGATGATCCCGGTCCTAAGGCAACGCTTGCAGAGATGGAAAATGTCATGCGGTTCTGGATCGGCATGGGCTGTGACGGCTTCCGTGTGGATATGGCAGGTTCTCTGGTGAAAAACGATGAGGACGGCAAGGGAAACATTGCTCTGTGGAGAAAGGTAAGAGCGTTCCTGGATGCAGAGTTCCCCGAGGCAGTGCTGGTATCCGAGTGGGGAGAACCGGACAAGTCCCTGCAGGGCGGCTTCCATATGGACTTTTTACTTCATTTCGGACCGTCTCATTATAACGATCTGTTCCGCTGCGAGGAGCCTTTCTTCTCCGGAAGAGGTAAGGGCGATGTGGCAGCCTTCGTAGAGAAATACAAGGAAAATTATGAAAAGGCACAGCGCAAAGGTCTGATCTGTATCCCCTCCGGCAACCACGATATGGATCGTCTGGCGAGAAGCATTCATGGGGAGGAGTTAAAGGTGGCATTTGCATTCCTGCTGTCCATGCCCGGTGCACCTTTCCTATATTATGGTGATGAGATCGGCATGCGCTATGTGGAAAATCTGCACTCCGTAGAGGGCGGTTACGGACGTACCGGTTCTCGCTCGCCCATGCAGTGGGATCATACCACCAACGCCGGTTTCAGCGCAGCACCGAAGGAAAAGCTCTATGTCAAACAGGATGAGTCCGCAGACCGTCCCACGGTAGAAGCGCAGATGGCAGATCCGGATTCCCTGTATCATGAGATTCAGAAATTAATTAACATCCGTCAGGTTCACAGTGCCTTGCAGAGCCGTGGAGAGATCGAGTTTGTCTATGCCGAGGAAAAACAATATCCTCTGGCGTATCTGCGCAGTGATGACAACGAGAAGATTCTGGTGATCATCAATCCGGCGGACAGAGAGGTCAGCTTCGACGGAGACTATGCGGTGAAGGAAGCTTTGTATACCTTCGGCGGGGAAACTGCATTTGCAGGCGGAAAGGTTACTGTGCCCGGAGGCAGTGCGGGATTCTATCTGTTGTAGTTTCCCGAACGCAATGGAAAGAAAACGAGAGGGATAAGAAGCCTATCAGAAAGAAGAAAATTGCGATGACTCAAACGGGAGAGAATCCATGAAAAGGTTTCTGTCCCGTTTTTGTGTATACAAAGTATAAAAATCACGTAACTATTCAGAACCACATTCGCAAAACCGCTCTTTCAGAGCTTACTTTTTGCTCATGTGGTTACTTCGCCATATAAATCATGTCAAATGTTCTTACGAATGCAAGCATTTGACGTACATTTGACATGATTTGCATGGCTCTGAATAGTTACAAAATCACTAAAAAATCTAACATAAATTTGGCTGTGGTTATGCGCTTAACCTTTGATTCTTACGGACTTTTGTAATACCATAGCAGTAGAGGTAAAAGGGGAAAATAAAAGGAGGAAGTGAGAATGGATGAAAATAAGGTCCGGATCGCCGATGTGGCGGAAGAACTGGGATTAAGCACGGCAACAGTCTCTAATGTGCTTCATGGCAAGACCCACAAAATGTCGGAAGCGACCATAAAACGTGTGGAACAGAAGCTGGAGGAGACGGGCTACATTCCGAATATGGCTGGAATATTGCTGGCACGGAACAATTCACGGATCATTGGCGTAGTGGTCAATGACGGAGAAAAATATGAGGGAAGAGTGTTGGAGGATGGCTTTGTCATGGCTTCCCTGAATGCACTTTCCAGAGAGATGAACCGCAAGGGCTATTTTCTCATGGTCAAGACTACGGCGGACATCCGGGAGATCCCGGCATTTGCCTCTATGTGGAATATGGAGGGACTGATCCTGATGGGGTTCTGCGGAGCGGATTATGAGACATTGCGAGCACATTCCCGGATCTCGTTTGTGGTCTACGACGGCTATCTGGAGGACACACCGGGAATCGTGAATCTTGTGATCGACCATTACGATGGTGGGTATCAGGCAGGGCAGTATTATAAAAAGCTGGGACATACGAAGGCACTGTGTCTTGCGGATAATGAAATCTGCATGGACAAAGAGCGCATGGATGGTTTTACGGCGGCATTTGCACCCGGGGAAGTGACCAGGTGGCGGATTCCCATGCTTGCGAAGGAGCGGAGAACTTTTTATGAAGAACAGGAAGAAGCATTAAGGCGATCCGGGATCACGGCGGTATTTGCGGTATCGGATTATTATGCACTGGATTTCCTGCGGTTCGTGCAGGAAAAAGGGTGGAAGGTGCCGGAGGATATCCAGGTCATTGGGTTTGATGATAATGCTGCCAGCAGAGAGTCTGTTCCGGCACTGACCACCATCCATCAGGAAGCGGCACTGCGGGCACAGAAAGCCATTGCCTGTATCGAAGACATGCGGGATCATGTAGGATGTGAGAGCCGGATCCTATTGCCGGTGGAGCTGATTGCCAGAGAAAGTACGAGGGAAATGCCATGTCACAGTTTATGAGATCCATGTGTAAAATAGCGATTCCCGTCACATTACAGAGCATGCTGCAGTCATCCTTTTCCATTGTGGATCAGCTGATGATCGGACAGCTTGGTGAGACGAATATTGCAGCGGTGGGAATCTGCGGAAATTATTCCATGCTGGTATCTGTATTGTTCAGCGCAGTGGGAGCTGTGGCGGGAATACTGATCGCCCAGTTTCTGGGAGCGGAGGACAGGAGAGAAGCCTGGAGCAGCTTTACGGTCAGTATGGTACTGTGCGGCATGATCGCAATTTTGTTTTGTGCAGCATCGTTTTTAGCACCGGCAGGAATCCTTGGGCTGTACACGAAGGATACGCTGATCCTTGGAGCCGGCTGTGGCTATCTTCGCCTGATCGGAATCACTTTTCTGCCCATGGGCGTCAGTACGATCCTGTCGGTATGGCTCAGATGCCGGGAGCACGCCACAGCAACGCTGATGGCATCTTTATGTGCGGTAGTGGTCAACACAGTGGGAAATTATATTCTGATCTTTGGGAAAATGGGAGCACCCGCACTGGGAATCACAGGTGCCGGAATAGCCACGCTGACATCACAGCTGCTGAATCTGTTGATCCTTGCGGCCTGCTTCATCGGATGCCTGCACAAGGATGCAGACCGGATGCAGTTGTCCCTGCATTTTGATAAACTGAATAAAAAAGAATATCTGCTCATGATCTGCCCTATCCTGATCAGTGAATTCCTGTGGAGTCTGGGGCAGAACGTGGAGTCGGCAGTGTATGGGCATCTGGGGACACAGAATCTTGCCGCCTATACCCTGACCTGCCCGGTGCAGGGGCTGATGGTGGGAGCCCTCAGCGGTCTGTCCGCAGCAGCCGGTGTCCTGATCGGTAAAAGGCTGGGGAAAAAAGAATACGATGCCGCTTATGAAGAGTCCGGAAAAATAATGAAAGCAGGTCTCCTGGGAGCAGTGGTGATATCCGGTGTTCTGATGCTTTTCTCCGGAAGCTATGTAAGCTTCTACCGGGTGGATACGACAGTACAGGAACTGGGACAGTCTCTTTTGTTCGTCTTCGCACTTTATGCACCGGTGAAGATCGAGAACATGATACTGGGCGGCGGAATCCTCAAAAGTGGCGGAGATACGAAGAACGTGATGCTGATCGACATTGTGGGAACCTGGGGGATGGGGATCCCACTGTGTTTCGCAGGCGCTTACCTGTTACAGTGGGGCATCGTTGGAGTGTATGCGCTGCTCACTTCGGAGGAGATCCTGCGGCTTGTGATCTCACTTATTATTTTCCGGAAAAAGAAGTGGATGATCAGTCTGGCGTAGCGGAAATAAAAATTCAAAATGGAAATATCAAGCGGTATTTGATATAATAATTAAAAAATATTTGATGAAAAGACAAATATTGAGTACTGTATATAGGACTTTTTATCAATTATAATAAAAAGAAAAAGCTAAAGAGGGAAATATGTATACGACGATTGAGTTATTTGCAGGAGCTGGTGGGTTGGCACTGGGAGTGGAACAGGCTGGTTTTAATACGATTGGTCTTGTAGAGGTTGATAAGGATGCATGTGAAACATTGAAAAGAAATAGACCCAATTGGCATGTGATTTGTGATGATATAGCGAATGTATCGGGACAAGATTTGGAAAAAATGTTTGGCATAAAAAAGAAAGAATTAGATTTGTTATCAGGAGGAGCACCTTGTCAATCATTTTCATATGCAGGAAAACGCTTGGGACTAGAGGATGCAAGAGGAACTCTATTTTATCATTATGCAGTGTTTCTTGAAAAACTACAGCCCAAAATGTTTTTATTTGAAAATGTAAGAGGACTGTTAACACATGATGGTGGGAAAACTTATAAAACAATACTTCAAATTTTCCAAAATGCAGGATATGAAATTCAAAAAGATGTTTTAAATGCATGGGATTATGGAGTGGCTCAAAAAAGGGAGAGACTTATTACTATTGGAATTCGTAATGATCTTGTGGAAAAAATCAAATTTTCTTTTCCAGAGAAACACGAATATAGACCTGTATTACGAGATGTATTAAAAAATGTGCCAGAAAGTATAGGTGTTCCCTATGGAGAAACAAAGCGACAAATATTTGAAATGGTACCGCCTGGTGGATATTGGAGAGATATTGACCCGGAAATTGCAAAAGCCTATATGAAGAGCTGCTGGAATATGGAGGGCGGAAGAACAGGAATTTTACGAAGAATGAGTATGGATGAACCGTCTTTGACTGTGCTTACATCACCGTCACAAAAGCAGACAGAACGGTGCCATCCGTTGGAAGCAAGACCGTTCACTGTAAGAGAAAATGCTAGATGTCAAAGTTTTCCGGACGAATGGCAATTTTGCGGAAGTGTTATGTCACAATATAAACAGGTTGGAAATGCAGTTCCAGTGAATTTGGCATATGAAGTTGCTAAAAAAATAAATATTGCGTTAAAGGGGGAAGAAGAATGAACAAGTGGACATTAAAATATGTTTCCGAAGAAGACTTTATAAACCATGTAAGGGCAACTATTGAAAAATATGGAGAAAAATTGGAATCTTTTAATGTCAAAAGATTTAACAAAAATATAATAGACCCAATCAAATTAATTTTTGATAAAACAGTGTATGGTGCTTCTTGGGATGAAATTGTAAGTAATGAAATATTTAGACAAAGGGATAAGGCAAACAATAATGATATAGGCTATTTTCATCAAAGATTATTTCAATATGTGGAGAATTGTCGTGTTCCTGATAATGGAAAAGAGGGAGGCTGGGATGTAATTTACCAGAACAAAGATGGAATTGTTATGCCTAACGGAGATGTAGTACATACAGTATATGTAGAAATGAAAAATAAGCATAATACCATGAACTCAGCTTCAGCCGGAAAAACTTATATTAAAATGCAGAATCAATTATTAAAGGACGATGATTGTGCATGTTTTTTGGTAGAGGCAATAGCACAAAAATCACAAAATATAAAATGGGAAACAACGGTAGATAAGGAGAAAGTATCCCATAAAAGAATACGACGGGTGAGTTTAGACCAGTTTTATGCGTTGGTGACTGGGGAAAAGGATGCGTTTTATCAAATGTGTATGGTTTTGCCAGAAATCATTCAAGAAGTAGTGAATAATGGTGAGGGAATAAAAGTTCCGAAGGACACAGTTTTGTCTGAACTTATAGATTTAGCGGAAAAAATGGGTGAAGATTCACAGACATTAGCAATGGCAATGGCTGTCTATATGCTTGGTTTTAAGACATATTATGGCTTTAGAGATCGTTTTGAAGAAATGGGGACGCAAAATGGTAGACTAGAAAAAACAGTTTATGAGTATATTAATAAAATGTAGTTAATGGGTTAAGTGTGTTAGAAAATAAGGGGATAAGAATAAGTGGCTACCGTGAAAATGGAATATCTGTTTATTACAAAGCAAACAGAAGATAATGTAATAATAAATGAATTAATAAGAGAAATTTTCAAAAATATAAGTGCGAAAGTGACTGAAGAGTCTATATATATTGCGGAAGACGAAATGGAAATCCAATATAAAATAGAAAAGAAAAAGGTAAATTCAAGATGTCATTTAGAGTTAAAAGCTACTGCAAGGTTAGATAAAGATACAAAGGCCTTATCTATGGTAGATAGGGAGATTATGACATCAAATAAACAAAAATATTTTACCTGTATTAGAGTGTATGATGGAGTATCGGAATCATACTGTGAAAGATTGTATCCAAAGTATTCAAAATTTGAACGAAAAATAAGGCAATTAGTATTACTGGTACTAACAAAGGCATTTGGAGCTTCGTGGGATAAAGAAACGATATCAAAGGAAGACATGAATTCATTAAAAGGAATTGCTAGAAAAAAGATAGTTGACGAGAATTCGAAGGAGAAAAATATTCCGATAAGTGAAATATTAGAACAAATGGATTTGTATACTTTAGAAAAATATCTTTTTGAAAGAAGAGAAGTAGAGTACAAGGAATTTTTAGAGGTGCATTTGTCTAAGGATAGATTATCACAAATGGAAAAGAATGATATTTGTAGAATCTTAGATAAAATGAGACCAAGAAGCTTGTGGGAACGTCATTTTGAGCGGTTTGGAAAACAAGATGATTGGGAAAGAATTATAAATTCCATTCACGGAGTAAGAAATTGTGTTGCACATAATAAAACAATATCTAGTGAGGAATATGATTTTACAACAAAACAATTAAATATAATAAATAAAAAGTTAGAACAGACGATTGAAAAAATAGAAGACCAAGAATTTAATGATACTACAATAGTAGACATTGTTGGAAGTTTTGCTGTTTTGGCAAAAGATTTTTCTGATATTATTAAAAAATATGATATTGATGCAATGGCACAGGGGTTGTTAAAAGCAGTGCAGAATATCATAAGCCCTATGTCATTTAAATTTCCTAAACAGCAAGAAATAATAGAACAGAATTTTAGAAGAATAGGAATAGAATTAGCGAAGCCTTTTACTGCTGTTGAAGCATTGACAGATCCTAACATCTCATTAGATGTAAGTGAGGCATTGCATACGGCGTGCTTGGTCGAAAAGGCATTTTCAATTGATGAAGAATGAAATAAAAAAGAGATTATTTATGAACCAGGTAAATTATCAGAAAGAATTAGAGAAAATTTTAAATACCTTACAGGAGAAGGGCGCGGCAGCGTCGGATTACCGGCCGCCCCGTCTGTTTCTGCATAGCTGCTGTGCACCATGTAGCAGTTATTGTCTGGAATATCTGTGCCGTTATTTTTTGATCACGGTATTTTATTATAATCCCAATATTTCGTTTTCGGAAGAATATCAGAAGCGTGTGGCGGAGCAGAAGCGCCTGATCGCCGCTTATAATAAAGAAGAAAAAGGATGGCCCATCGACATCGTGGAGGGAGATTATGAACCGGAGCGTTTTTATGAGATGGCGAAGGGCTACGAGAACTG
>CAKSAM010000060.1 GCA_934436245.1 uncultured Acetatifactor sp. | reverse complement strand
TATTTTATGATCGCTTCCAGCTTCTGTAATACCCCGGCAGTTCCTTTGCTGCATTCGAAGGATCTGGTGAACTGGAAGGTCATCAATTATATTATTGACAAGCTTCCCTTTGACTATTATGAGAAGCCCATGCATGGCTGCGGTACCTGGGCTCCTGCCATCCGTTATCATGAGGGTGTCTATTATGCGGTGATTCCGTTCCCGGATGAGGGACTGGCAGTGTGCAAGACCACAGACCCCTGGGGAAAATGGAGTGAGCCTCATTTTATCCGTAAGCTTGCTGGCTGGATCGACCCCTGCCCGTTCTGGGACGAAGACGGCAGGGCTTATATGGTAAATGCGTTTGCCAGAAGCCGTATCGGATTCAAGAGCCTGCTCTATATGACACCGATCAGCCCGGATTGCTCCGAAATCCTTGACGACGGACAGTTCATCTATGACGGACATGCCACACAGCCGACCATCGAAGGCCCGAAGCTGTACAAGAGAAACGGATACTATTACATTTTTGCTCCGGCAGGAGGTGTGAAGCCCGGCTGGCAGACGGTACTGCGTTCGAAAAATATTTACGGTCCCTGGGAAGAAAAAATCGTCCTGCATCAGGGCAATTCTCCCGTGAACGGACCGCACCAGGGCGCATGGGTGGATACGCCGGACGGACAGGACTGGTTCTTACATTTTCAGGATGTGGGCAATGCAGGACGTATCATACATTTACAGCCCATGCACTGGGAAAATGACTGGCCGGTGATCGGCGTGAATGCTGTGGACGGCTGCGGTGAACCGGTACTGCATTACCAAAAGCCGGATGTGGGAGCAGCATACCCCATCGATGCACCGGAGGACAGTGATTTCTTCGAAGAAGAAAGCTTAGGCCTGCAGTGGCAGTGGAACGCCAACTATCAGGAGGGATGGTGCCTTCTCAGAGACAAGCAACTGACGCTCATTTCGCAGATCGAGGATCCAAAGAAACAGCTGTGCGATGTCAGCAATCTGTTATTACAGAAATGGCCGGCACCGGAATTTTCCATTACTACCTGCCTGCATCTGGAAGAGATGTTGGACGGTGATGTGGCAGGACTGGTATCCCTGGGCGGCTGCTATACGGCACTTGCGGTACAAAAAGTAAACGGAAAACTAAGACTGCAGCAGCGCACCGGCAACTGGACAAAGGATGATGAGGTGCGCACTGACCTGGGTGAATGGAATAGCGATGTCGTTTATATTCAGATGAAGGTGGAGAAGGAGAACGATCGCACATTCTATGTGGGAACTGCTGAGGACGATTTGCAGCCGGTGGGACAGATGGTGGAAGCAACTCCGGGCCGCTGGGTCGGTGTCAAGGACGGACTGTTTGTCATCAATGAGCAGAAGATGCCTGGCGGCAGCGTCGCAGCGGATTATTTTGTATACCGGGAGCTGTAACTATTCAGAGCCATGTAAATAGTATTGAATGCGCGTCGAATGCTTGCATTCGTAAGAGCATTTGATACTATTTATAGGGTGGGGGTGCTGAATAGTTACTGAATCATAAAATTACATTTGTATTTACAATGCAATGACAATGTGCTATTTTGGCAGTTGTCAATGTGATGATAAAGGATGATGTAAGATATGACGGAAGAAAAGAAAATGCTGTTTTCACAGGATGCACTGAAAAAATTATTGTGGCCGCTGATCATAGAGCAGTTTCTGGCCATTGCAATGGGAATGGCTGACACAGTGATGGCGGCCAGCTGTGGAGAAGCCGTGGTATCCGGCATCTCCCTGGTGGACAGTATCTGTGTGTTATTGATCGGTCTGTTCACGGCCATGGCCAGCGGCGGTGCGGTCGTGGCGGCACAATATATGGGACACGGAGATAAGGAAATGGTAGGCCGGGCCTCCAATCAGCTGTTTATAGCGGTTGGAGGTGTGGCCCTTCTGTTTATGACGATAGCGCTGATCTGGAACAGGGGCCTGCTGGCATTGCTTTACGGCAATGTGGAAGCGGATGTCATGAGTGCTGCAAGAATTTATTTTTATATTGTGGCGGTTTCCTTTCCGTTTTTGGGAATCTATAACGGTGGTGCTGCACTGTTCCGTGCGGTGGGAGATTCCAAGGTATCCATGAAGGTGTCCCTGGTGGCGAATCTGGTGAACATTGCCGGAAATGCGATACTGATCTATGGTGCAGGGATCGGCGCTGCCGGTGCTGCACTGTCCACGTTGTTTTCCAGAATATTGTCAGCTGTGATGATCATAGTGCTGCTTGGAAAAAGTGACAAGATCATAATGAGTAATCACTGGAGAATTGACACGAAAATACTGGGAAAGATTTTGTATATCGGTGTTCCCAACGGACTGGAAAACAGTATCTTCCAGATCGGTAAGCTTCTGACTACCAGTCTGATCGCCGGATTCGGAATGGCGGCGACAACGGCAAATGCGGTCACTGGCAGTATTGCCAGCTTCCAGCAGATTCCGGCCAATGCCATTGGTGTGGCGATGATCACTGTGATCGGACAGTGTATCGGTGCCGGAGAAACCGGTCAGGCATTATATTATCATAAAAAGATGATGAAAATATCCTATGCCTGCATGATTCTGCTGGGAATTCCCATGATCATTTTTGCACGGCCAATCTGCGGCATCTATCATCTGAGTCCTGAGACGATGAAAATAGCTGTTTTTCTGTTGTGCTACAGCTGTGTCTGCTGTATGCTGGTACATCCCCTGTCTTTTGCACAGGCCAATTCCCTTCGTGCCGCAGGAGATGTGAGATTTACCATGACCGTGGCAATCGCTTCCATGTGGCTCTGCCGTGTGGGCATGGCATATATTCTGGGACAGGGGCTGGGACTTGGCGTCATCGGTGTCTGGATCGCTATGACCATGGACTGGGTCGTACGGGCATTTTTGTTCACTAACAGGGTACGGACAGGGAAATGGCTGAAGTATAAGGACCGGCTGGTGAAGTAAAAAATGTCTGCTGCGCTAAAGTTTTACATTGACATATTTTTGAATGTGTTTTAGCATATTTTTATGATGCCAGGGTCAAAAGGTCTGAGCCCATATGAGCTTGCTCATAAGTGGGTGAAAGACCTTAGGACCCACCCCGATATGAGCATAAAAGTGGGATGATAATCCCACGATATGCGAATAGAGGGTAGGATTGTGAGAGTGCGTAGCACGAAACAATCCGTAGGCATCAAAGGCGGGGGCTTTTGACCCCGACACTATTTTTATGGAAATATACATAGCACAGATAAGTGCAGAAATGAGGCAGAACATGAGTAAAAAGCCCTATGCAGAGCGTAATTTGAAATTCGAGACATTACAGTTACATGTGGGACAGGAGCAGCCCGATCCCGTGACCGGCGCGAGAGCCGTTCCCATTTATCAGACATCTTCTTATGTATTCCGCAACTGCGACCATGCAGCAGCACGCTTCGGACTGGAAGATCCCGGTGAGATCTATGGCCGTCTGGGCAACCCTACCCAGGGTGTCTTCGAACAGCGTATTGCGGCATTAGAGGGCGGTACCGCAGCTCTGGCAGTGGCCAGCGGAGCGGCAGCCATCTGCTATACGATCCAGAACCTGGCAAAACAGGGAGATCACATTGTTTCTGCAAATAATATTTACGGCGGAACCTACAATCTGCTGGCGCATACCCTGGTGGACTACGGTGTGACCACTACTTTCGTGGCTCCTTCCGATTATGACAGGATCGAAGCAAGCTTTCAGGAGAACACCAAGGCTCTCTACATCGAGACTCTGGGCAATCCCAACTCTGATGTAGTAGATATCGAGCGCCTGGCACAGATCGCCCATGCGCACAAGGTGCCTCTGGTAGTGGACAATACGTTTGCGACTCCTTATCTGGTACGTCCTTTTGAGTACGGCGCAGATATCGTGGTACATTCTGCAACAAAATTCATCGGCGGACATGGCACCAGCTTAGGCGGTGTGATCGTGGAGAATGGTAAATTTGACTGGGAGGGCAGCGGCAAGTTCCCTCATCTGTGCACTCCGAATCCCAGCTATCATGGCGTTACCTTTACCAAGGCAGCACCGGGCGCAGCTTTCGTAACAGCAATCCGTGCAATGCTCCTGCGTGATATGGGCGGATGTATTTCTCCCGTGCATGCATTTATTTTCTTACAGGGACTGGAGACACTGTCTCTGCGTGTGGAGCGTCATGTGGAGAATGCACTGAAGGTTGTACAGTATCTGAACAATCATCCTCAGGTAGAGCGTGTGCATCATCCTTCCGTATCCACCGATCCGGAGCAGCAGGCACTGTATCAGAAATACTTCCCGAACGGAGGCGGTTCCATCTTCACCTTCGAGATCAAGGGCGGCAAGGAGACAGCCAAGAAGTTCTGTGATAATCTGGAGCTGTTCTCACTGCTGGCAAACGTGGCAGATGTGAAGTCTCTGGTCATCCATCCGGCTTCCACCACCCATGCACAGCTGTCTGAGGAAGAGCTGAATGAGCAGGGAATTTACAGCAATACGATTCGTCTGTCTATCGGTACGGAGAATATTGATGATATCATTGAGGATCTGGAAGGCGGTTTCCAGTCTGTTTAAGGAGAGACCATGCTTTCATTAGCAGTTTTCTATTTTGTATTTTTGGGAACAGAGTATCTGTTTGATAACCGGATGGCAGTTTGCACGGACCCTGCCGTGGTGGTGCTGGCGCAGAGTTATATCCTCGGTGTCAGCGTGCTGGGTTTTCTGTCCTATTCCCTGATAGAAAAACGAAAAGGCAAATACGAGAATCCCGCTGCTTTCAAAGCATGGGAATTCTTCTGATCACCATGGGAATCTTACTAAATCTACCTTGCAAAACAGAAATAAGTTCAGTATAATAGGAACGAAAACCAAATACAGTCAGCCGAAAGGCCGCAGCAATGCGGCTTTTCTAAGATACACGGGTTAGCACAAACTAACCGCATACTTCCACACAATGGTTAGTCAAAACTAACGAAAAAGAAATGGTAAAAATGCAAGAAAGTGAGAGACGTCCATGAAATACAAGATTGAGAAGAACACCGTACAGGAGACACTGATCATCCCGCTTTATTCCCGAAAGCTATGCTCGGAGTTGTATCCGAACCTTTATCGGGACGAGATGGCGGTACACCTGATCGACCAGATCGACTATGATTTTTCACAGGTGGAGAAAAAATCCCACGGCCTGATGCAACGTTTCGGTTCGCTGGAGGTTGCCATGCGGCAGAATGACCTTGCATGGGAGGTACACAATTATCTGGCAGACCATCCTGGTGCGGCGGTGGTCAATCTGGGCTGTGGACTTGACAGTACCGGAAGAGCCTGTGACAATGGCAGCTGTAAAATTTACAATCTGGATTTTCCGGATGTGATCGCTGTACGCAATCAATTACTGCCTGCCGGAGACCGTGAGGAAAATATTCCCTGCAATTTAAATGATACAGAATGGTTTACTAAAATTGATGCGTCCGGTGGGGCGATATTTTTTGCCTCCGGAGTATTCTATTATTTTCTGACGGAGCAAGTCAGGACGCTGGTACAGGCAATGGCTGACAGTTTTCCAGGTGGTGTGCTGGTATTTGACGCAGCGAACCGGACAGCGGTTAAGATGATAGCAAAGACATGGTTAAGGAGCGCTAAAATTCAGGATGTGGGTGCGTATTTTGCGGTTTCGGATGCGAAAAGTGAGATTTCCCCGTGGGACAGCAGATTGCAGGTCACAAGCCGGGGCTATATGCTGGGCTACAATGATCTTCGAGACCCTTCCGTCAGCGGATTATTCCGCTTCCTCGCCAAGACCGGCGACAGAATCATGAAGATGCAGATCGTAAGGATACGTTTTGGAAAGGAGAAAAATAGCAGGAATTAGAAAGTAATGCTTGACAAATACCCTATGGGGGTATATCTTGTATAAAGACGAGATACCCCTGTGGGGTATTTTGCGCAGCTGCAACAATAAGTCCTTCTGCATATATTGAATACTGCGATGTGACCGGAGGACAATAAAAAATATGCGGACATATAGGAAAAAATAGCAGGAACCGGGTTCAGAAGGGGAGAAAGTATGGCAGAACAAATAGAAGAGAAAATAGAAGAAAAATTAGAAGAGAAGGGCATGGGATGTTGTCACTGTCATCAGAAAGCAACACCCCGCTCTGAAAAAGAAAGAAAACAATTACAAAACCGTTTGAACCGCATGGCCGGGCAGTTAAACGGTATCAGCCGGATGCTGGAAGAGAACCGCTACTGCGGAGATATCCTGACACAGGTAGCAGCGGTGGAAAGCGCCCTGCAGGCTTTTGGCTATGCGATCCTGAAGGAGCATATGGAGACCTGCGTGGTGGAAGAGATCCGGAAGGGGAATACTGCTATCGTAGATGAAGCAGTGGATCTGGTGAAAAAATTGAAATAAGTAGAGACATGACTGCAGATAAAACTGTAAATTTGTGCGGTAAGGCACTGAAAATAACAGAAACTTTGCAGGTTATGGAAAGGCAAGGCTATTTTTATGAAGGAAAGATATCATGTTACGGGAATGTCCTGCTCTGCATGCTCTTCGCATGTGGAAAAGGCAGTCAATAAACTGGAAAATGTGGAAAAAGCATCCGTGAATCTACTGACAGAGACCATGGATGTGACCTATGACGAGACGAAGATCACTTCGGCGGAAATCATCGATGCTGTGGTGAAAGCAGGCTACGGTGCTTCGGTAATGACCGAGGGCAGTGCGGCAGGTGCAGGCGGACAGAGCACTTCCGGAAATGTGGGAAGTACAGGAAGATCCGCAGCCGACGGCAAGCAGGAGCTGCAGCAGAAGCTGGATGCGGACGCAAGAGCCATGAAATGGCGGCTTGGAATCTCCATCGGCTTTCTGATCCCGTTAATGTATGTGTCCATGCACCACATGCTCAAAGAATGGTTCGGGATTCCGGTTCCTGCATTTATCGTGAATACCATGCACGGCAATGCCAACGCCATGAATTTCGCACTGACACAGTTTTTACTGTTGCTGCCGATTCTGTATGTGAACCGGAAGTTTTTCTCCGTAGGATTTAAAACCCTGGCGCACCGCAGTCCGAATATGGACAGCCTGATCGCCTTAGGATCCGGCGCAGCGCTTGTGTATGGCATTTTCGCCATGTACCGGATCAGCTATGGCTTAGGCTACGGCGACATGGCAGTAGTAGAGCATTATTCCCACGATCTGTATTTTGAATCCTCCGGTACGATCCTGACCCTGATCACGGTCGGAAAATATCTGGAGAGCCGTTCCAAGGGTAAGACCAGTGAAGCCATCACCAAGCTGATGAATCTGGCACCTAAGGTAGCAATCCTTGTAACTGAGGACGGACAGGAGAAGGAAGTACCCACGGAGAGCCTGCAAAAGGGTGACATATTTCTGGTAAAGCCCGGAAGTCTGGTACCGGTAGACGGCATCGTGCTGGAGGGTAACTCCAGTGTGGACGAAGCGGCCATCACCGGTGAGAGCGTCCCTGTGGAGAAGCAGGCAGGGGATCATGTGGTCTCTGCAACCGTGAATAAGGCGGGCTTCTTAAAATGTCGTGCGGACCGTGTCGGCGATGACACCACGCTGGCACAGATCATCCACCTGGTGGAAGAAGCCAGCGCCAGCAAGGCCCCGATTGCACAGCTGGCAGATAAGGTGGCAGGGGTTTTCGTGCCTACGGTCATGACCATTTCCCTGATCACCCTGATCGTATGGCTGATAAGCGGTGCTACTGCGGAATTTGCCATTTCCACAGCCATTGCTGTACTGGTGATTTCCTGTCCCTGCGCACTGGGACTGGCAACTCCGGTGGCTATCATGGTGGGAACCGGTGTAGGAGCAGGTAACGGCATCCTGATCAAGACCGGGGAAGCCCTGCAGCAGGCAAAAGAGATCGACACTGTGGTATTGGACAAGACCGGAACCATCACAAGCGGTAAGCTAAAGGTAGAAGAAGTAGGCGGTTATCAGAGTGATTTCCCTGCGGATGCCATGATGCAGATCGCAGCGGCACTGGAGAAAAAGAGTGAGCATCCCCTGGCAGAGGCGGTAGTGGAATATGCGGAAAGCTTCCGGTTGACAATTCCGGAGATCGTGGATTTCAAGGCGACCTTCGGCCGTGGTGTGGAAGGTGCTCTGGCAGCAGATTTCCATGCAGAGAAAGTTATAAAAAAGGATGGTCCCACGGCGGTATTTTATGCAGGAAAATGGGATAGTACTGCGGATGTACCGGAAAATTCAGGCAAGATCGCAGAACAGAAGCTGGCAACCGGAATTGCAGAACAGAAGCTGGCAACCGGAATTGCAGCATCAGATGCAGACAGTGTGACATTCCCGGCAGGCACGAAGTTCTATGTAGGCAATCTTGCATTTTTACAGGAGAGGAATATCTCACTGCCGCAGGGAGCCGCAGAAGGTCTGAACCGGATGGCAGACGAAGGCATGACACCGCTTCTGGTGGCACAGGAAGGAAGATTCTTAGGCATCATCGGTGTATCAGACACTGTCAAAGCCACCTCTTATGAAGCAATCAACGCATGGGAGAAAATGGGCGTCAGAGTCATCATGCTGACCGGAGACAACCGCCGCACTGCGGAAGCCGTACGGCAGAAGCTTGGCATCTCCGAAGTCGTGGCAGAGGTACTGCCGCAGGATAAGGAGAAAAAGGTCAGTGAGTTAAAGCGTCAGGGACACAAGGTGGCAATGATCGGCGACGGTATCAACGATGCTCCCGCACTGGCGGCAGCAGATGTGGGTATGGCTATCGGCGCAGGTACAGATGTCGCCATGGAGAGTGCCGACATTATCCTGATGAAAAACGATCTGCGGGATGCTGTGACAGCCATGAAGCTGAGCCGTGCAGTGATCCGCAATATCAAGGAGAACCTGTTCTGGGCATTCTTTTACAACTGCATCGGCATCCCTCTGGCGGCCGGTGTGCTGTATCCGGCATTTGGAATCCGGCTGAATCCCATGTTCGGTGCGGCAGCCATGAGCTTAAGCAGCATCTTCGTCGTGGGAAATGCCCTGCGGCTGAGAGGCTTTAAGAGCGGATTCACCCAACTGAAAAAGGGAACACAGGAGACAGATCGGACAGAACAAGCAGAGACAAAACAAGCAGAGACAGAACAAGCAAAGACAGAACAAGCAGAGACAGAACAAGCAGAGACAAAACAAGCAACAGAGCAGACAACAGAACAAGCAACAAAGCAGGATGCTGCAAATGCAAAACAGTGTATGCTGGAAGCATCTGCAGATCAAAATAATAAAAATAATCAAAAGAAAGAAAAAGAGAAAGAAAAAGAGAAAGAAAAAGAGAAAGAAAAAGAGAAAGAAAAAGAGAAAGAAAAAGAGAAAGA
>CAKSAM010000059.1 GCA_934436245.1 uncultured Acetatifactor sp. | reverse complement strand
GGTTTTGGATAGGAAAGCAGGATGGAAGTTAGGATATAAGAGATTAGGTTTCAGTGTTCGGTTTTGAAGGAATAAATCAAAGGACGATAGCAGTGTGCTATCGTTTTTTTATGCTTTAATTTCAGATAATTGTTTCTTTTTTGAAAAAATATGATATAATTAACAAAGAGCGTAGTAAAGTCTGCATTGCAGATTTATGAAAATATACGAAATAAAGAACGAAAGCAACGGGAAGGGTACAGGAGTAAGTATGGATACTAAGATTTTACTTGAAAACGGAACAAATGAATTAGAGATTCTGGAATTTACCCTGGCAGGTAATTCCTACGGAATCAATGTTGCCAAGATCAAAGAGATCATTACCTATCAGCCGGTGACACCGGTTCCGAATTCACATCCCAGTATTGAAGGTATTTTCATGCCGAGAGATACCATGATCACTGCCATTGATCTGAAGAACTGTCTGGGGCGTGGTGAATCTGAGAAAAAAGGATTATTTATCGTTACCAACTTTAATAAGCTGGATATCGCATTCCATGTAGAGTCTGTGTTAGGTATTCACAGAGTAAGCTGGAGAGACATCATTAAGCCGGATATCACAATTTCTGCAGCAGACGAGAGTGTTGCCACCGGCATTATCAAGAAGAATGACAAGCTGATCATTATCTTGGATTTCGAGAAGATCGTATCTGACATTAATCCGGAGACAGGACTGAAGATGTCCGAGCTGAATGAACTGGGAGAGCGTACCAGAAGCTCTGTTCCTATTCTGATTGCAGAGGATTCTCCTCTGCTTAACAAGCTGATTGTAGATTCCCTGAAGGCAGCCGGTTATGTAAATCTGATCCATACAGAGAACGGTCAGAAAGCATATGATGTGATTACACAGTGCAAAGAGGACGGTACACTGGATCAGCATGTTCGTTGTATCATCACCGATATTGAGATGCCGGAAATGGATGGCCACAGACTGACCAAGCTTGTGAAGAGCGATGATGCAACCAAGGACATTCCTGTTATCATTTTCTCATCTCTGGTTAATGATGACATGAAGAGAAAGGGAGAGGCTTTGGGAGCAGATGCACAGCTTTCCAAGCCCGAGATCGGTAATCTGGTAAAAATTGTGGACGAACTGGTAGCAGAGAAGCATTTAGACAGATAGTAAGTTTAGAGAAGCAAAAAGGCTGGGATAGTCCCAGCCTTTTGCTATAATATTGGGATACAGTTATGGATAAACAAACAGAAGAAATGCTTCAGAAAATTGAAGATGCGGAATATGTGCTGGTGGGTCTCGGTCAGGAATTTGACATGGAAATTTTTCTGCAAAGCAGAGGAGATTATCGCAGGGTCCGGGAACAGTTACAGCAGCAGAATGTACTTTGGCTTTTGCCTTATGTGGAAGAGCGATTCCGCAGACAGTATTTGCCTGAGTTGGAAGAGGAAATAGAACGGGGATTGCTGAATCTGGCAAAAGTATTGGAAAAAAAGAGTTATTTTGTGGTTTCATCTTCCCTGAATCATAAATTGGCAGAGATTCCCTGGAAAAAAATGTTATTGAAAAAAGAGCGATTCGTGGCACCCTGTGGCAGTTGGACGAAAAAACAGTGCCCGGACGGGTGTGAGGAAGGCATCCAGACAGTGACAGAAGCGGATGAGGAACAACTGCAGGAGTGTTTTAAAAACATGTTACATAACGGGTTTTCTATCCCGGATTTGGGAAAATGTCCAAAGTGTGGGAAGCAGTTGTTACTCAACAATGCCTATGCCGGAGAGTATGATGAAAAGGGATATCTGAAAAATTGGACGGACTACCAGACCTGGCTGCAAAATACCCTGAATCATAAAATGGTATTGTTGGAGATTGGAGAGGGGGATCGTTTCCCTACAATTATACGGTCGCCTTTTGAAAGAATTGCTTTGATTCAACAAAAAGCTGACCTTTATTGCATAGATGGGGAACAAAATCCCATTGCCTGGCTGCTTAGCCTGTGTTAAACTTAACATGCTAGTAACTTGTGAGAAAGCGGAGGAATGACAGATGCCTTCACAGGAGGAATACCTGGATAATTTATTAAAAGGAATTGAAACAGACAATATAGAAGCAGAGGATACAGAGAATCCGAAAATGACCGGGACGGAGGAAGAAACTGCCAAAACACCGGAAACGTCGGAGCCTGTGGAAGAGAGTGCAACGCAGGTCGATATGAGTGATATGGATGATCTGTTGAAGTCAGCATATGATGCACAGAAGGCTGACTCCACAGAGCCGGAAGCGGAAGAAAGTCAGCCTATATCAGATAATACAGCGATTCATCCGGAAGAGACGGCTTCGATGTCTGAGGATGAGATTGACAGGCTGTTGCAGAAAAGCCAGGAACAGTCTGAGGATGTTCCGGCACAGGAGAACTCTGATACGAATGATGATCTGATCAAAATGCTGGAAGATGCGGATGACGAAGGGTTATCGAATATTCTGGATCAGGTAACACCTGAGACCGCACAGCCAGAGACCATAACTGCGCAACCGGAAGAAGATGACGGAAAACGTGGGAAAAAGAGAAAGAAAAAAGAAAAGAAAAAAGAAAAGAATGTAAAGGAGAAAAAACCGGGATTCTTTGACCGGTTTAAGAAGAAACCCAAGGAAGAACCTGCTGAACAGGAAACGGCACCCGGGGAGACAGAGGCGGTACCTGCAGCCGATGCGGAAGTAGTATCGGAGATTCCAGAGGCTGTACCGGATGATCTCGCAGATCTTGTAGATCTTGCAAATCTGACTTCTCTGACCCCAAATACAGGAAGCACAGAGAATGTGGCTGCGGCAGCTTCAGACAGCACAGAAAGTGAAAACACAGAAAGTACGGGAGATACTGCTGAAAGCGGTGACGCAAATGTGCTGGATGGTGATCTGGACGCTTTACTGGCAGGAGCATTCCCTGAACAGGCAGACGGTGTGGATAATGCGTCCGGGGAACCAGATTCTGCGGATGTGATGGATATTCTGAAGGCTGCAGGAGCAGATATCGTAGAGGAGCCGGAACAGAAAAAAGACAAAAAAGGATTTTTTGCCAAATTATTAGATCTGTTTACTGAAGAAGATGAGGAAGAAGAGGAATCGGATCAGCTGAAACTGTCTGATGAAAATAAGAAGATTCTCGAAGAGATGGACAAGGGTGGCAAGAAAAAGAAGGGTAAGAAAGAGAAAAAGCCCAAGAAAGAAAAGCAGCCTAAATCCAGGAAAACGGCAAAAGAAAAGAAGAAAAAGGAAAAACCGGAAAAGAAAGGACAGCAGGCAGTACCGGAGAAGAAGCTTTCTCCCCAAAAAATCATTCCTATTATGGCAGTATGTATTACTTTGGGAGCAGTGATTCTTTTGCTGGGAAATTTTCTGATGGATTATACGGCAAAGCGTAGTGGAAGAAAAGCTTACTATGCAGGAGATTATCAGACCTGTTATCAGAACCTGTTCGGTAAGGAATTGAATGAAACGGAACAGGTGATGTACAGCCATTCTGAGAGTATTCTGACAATCAGGATGTGGCTGAGAGAATATGAAGTATTTGTGAACGAGGGTTCTGAACTGGAAGCGCTGGACAGCCTGCTGCAGGCAGTACATGATTATCCGACACTTTTGAATTATGCTACACAGTGGAATGCACAGGATGAGGTAAATCTTGCATTTCAGGATATTTTAAATATCCTGTCCCAGAAGTATCAGTTAAGTCAGGAAGAAGCACAACAGATCGCTGATATTTCAGACAATGTGGAATACACGAAAAATGTAATGATGGCTCTGCAAAAGCTGGGACTGGGATCATGGGAGTTTCCACAGGGCAATGCAGCGGTGGATGCACCGACGCAGAGCCCGGAAGAGACCCCGGCGCAATTACCGGATCCCCTTCCGGAAGAAAAGGAGATACAGCAATGATCGCAGTTCTCGATTATGACGCAGGAAATATTAAGAGTGTAGAAAAAGCGCTGAACTTTCTGGGGGAAGAGGGTAAGATCACCAGAGACAGAGAGGAAATCCTGTCTGCTGACGGTGTGATCCTGCCCGGTGTGGGAGCGTTTGGTGATGCCATGGAGAAACTGCACCAGTATGGGCTTGTGGATGTGATCCGGGAAGTGGCAGACCGACAGATTCCTTTTTTGGGAATTTGTCTGGGTTTGCAGTTAATGTTTGAAAGCAGCGAGGAGACACCGGGAGTAGAGGGACTTCATCTGTTAGATGGCAGGATCCGCAGAATTCCTGCGGCACCGGGACTAAAGATTCCTCACATTGGATGGAATGACCTTACATTTCCCAATGAAGGAAGAATTTTCAGAGGCGTAGAAGAACACTCCTATGTATATTTTGTACATTCCTATTACCTGGAGGCGGCAGATCCGTCTATCGTTACCGCAACCACAGAATACGGAACGTTGATCCATGCTTCTGTAGAAAAAGGTAATATTTTCGCCTGCCAGTTCCATCCGGAAAAAAGTTCCCGTGTAGGAATGAAAATTCTACAGAATTTCATAGAAATCACACAGGAATTCCGAGAAAAAAACAAGCAGGGAGGAAGATAATATGCATACCAAGAGAGTGATCCCCTGCCTGGATGTTAAGGATGGCAGAGTAGTAAAAGGTGTGAATTTCGTGAACTTCCGGGATGCCGGAGATCCGTCGGAGGTAGCGGCTGCTTATGATGCAGCCGGTGCTGACGAAGTGGTATTTTTGGACATTACGGCTTCTGCAGACAGCAGAGCGACGCAGTTAGAGTGGGTGCGGAAGGTAGCCAGCAAGGTATTTATCCCTTTCACGGTAGGCGGTGGTATCCGTACCGTGGATGATTTTAAAGCCATATTAAGAGAGGGCGCAGATAAAATTTCCGTGAACTCCGCAGCAATTATGAATCCACAGCTCATCAGTGATGCAGCTGAGAAATTCGGCAGCCAGTGCGTGGTGGTTGCTATTGATGCCAAGAAACGTGCAGACGGCAGCGGTTGGAATATCTATAAAAACGGCGGTCGTGTGGATATGGGCATGGATGCTGTGGAATGGGCGCAAACCGCAGAAAAGATGGGAGCCGGAGAAATCCTGCTGACCAGCATGGATGGTGACGGCACGAAGGAAGGCTATGATCTGGCTCTGACCAGAGCTGTGGCGGAAAGTGTAAGCATACCGGTCATTGCATCCGGCGGTGCGGGACAGCTGTCTCATTTTTATGATGCATTGACGGAGGGAAAAGCGGAAGCAGTTCTTGCAGCTTCTCTGTTTCATTATAAGGAATTGGAAATATGCCAGGTAAAGGAATATCTTCGTAGTCGTGGAATCAGTGTCCGGATCTAAAAGAAATTTCGAAATGAATTAAGTTTATCATAGCATACATAATGGAGGAAATAAATATGGCAATGATCACAAATGACTGGCTGACAGCATTGAGTGGAGAATTCCATAAGCCATATTACAGACAGCTTTTTGAATTTGTCAAAAATGAATATAATACAACAGTAGTATTTCCACCTGCGGATGATATTTTCAATGCATTTCATTTGACACCATTAAGCAAGGTAAAGGTGGTAATTCTGGGGCAGGATCCATATCATAATGTAGGACAGGCGCATGGTCTGTGTTTCTCAGTGAAACCGGATGTGGAGATTCCGCCTTCCCTGGTGAATATTTATCAGGAACTTCATGATGATCTGGGATGCTATATTCCAAACAACGGTTATCTTGTAAAATGGGCGGAGCAGGGTGTTCTGATGCTTAACACAGTGCTTACAGTGCGGGCACACATGGCGAACTCCCATCATGGGAAAGGCTGGGAAGAGTTCACGGATGCTGCTATCCGGACACTGAATGCACAGGATCGTCCCATCGTGTTTATCCTGTGGGGCAGACCGGCACAGATGAAAAAAAGCATGTTGGATAATCCCTGCCACTTGATTCTGGAAGCTCCCCATCCCAGCCCGTTGTCTGCTTACCGTGGTTTCTTTGGCAGCAGACCCTTCAGCAAGACCAATAACTTCCTGAAGGAACACGGCGTTGAGCCCATCGACTGGCAGATCGAGAATGTATAATAGCTACGAGCCATGCAAAAATAGAGTGAATCAACCTCGATGGGCGCTTGCGCACAAGCGAGGCTGGTTTACTCTATTTTTGCATGGCTTGTAGCAACTTTTACTGACATCTTTTCTCAATAATCATTTCCCCTATTGACAAAACAAGGAATCCTTACTATAGTGTTCCTGTAAAGGACTACTAAAAGGAGCACCTATGGAAGAAGCGGCAATCATAGAACAACTTATCCTATTCGGACTGAGTAGGCAGGAGGCGGCCATTTACCTGTGTCTTCTTCAGAATGAAGAACTGACAGGATATGAGGTGGCAAAACTGACGGGAATCTCCAGATCTAATGTTTATAATGGTCTGGCATCGTTAGTGGAGCATGGCGCAGCTTATGTGATGGAAGGTGCTTCCTCCAAGTATCTGGCGGTGGCGTTATCTGAGTTTTGTGATAACCGGATCCGGTATCTGAGGAAGGCGCAGGAACGCCTGGTAGCGGACGGCCCCAGAAAAAAATTGCCCAGAGAAGGCTATATTACGGTTGAAGGTTATGACCACATCTGCGACAAAATCCGTCATATGATCCTGGGGGCGGAGAAACGCATCTATTTTTCTGCGACAGGAGAGCTTCTGGAGCAATGGACAGAAGAAATCAGAGCACTGGTCCGGGGACAGAAAAAAGTCGTGCTGATTTCGGAAGATAACAGGGAGCTTTTCCTGAAAGATGCGGAATTAAAGGCCGGGATCATAGAGTACCTGGTACCGGAAAATTTCCGGGAGCCGGAGGAAGAGGAACAGCAGATGGATCAGATCCGCCTCATTATAGATTCCGAGTATATCCTCACCGGTACGGTGACAGGGAAGAGTAGTGATGCCTGTCTCTATAGTGGGCAGAAGAATTTTGTCAGAGTTTTCAAGGACGCCATGCGCAACGAAATCGCACTCATCAGATTGACGCAGGGTGAACAATAAAGCATAACGATGCAGGAATCGCTTTTGCCGGGTGGAAGAGGCAATGGTGTTCTCATAAATATGATAAAACAGAAAGGGATAGAAAAATGAGTATCAGAGTCGCAATTTTAGGTTATGGTAATTTAGGAAGAGGAATGGAATGCGCAGTAAAGCAGAATGATGACATGGAGCTTGTGGCAGTATTTACAAGGAGAGATCCTGCCACAGTGAAGACCTTAACAGATGTAAAGGTATACAACGCAGACCAGTTATTGTCCATGCAGGATAAGATCGATGTCCTGGTGCTGTGCGGAGGTTCCGCAACCGATCTGCCCAGGCAGACCGTAGAGTATGCAAAATATTTTAACGTGGTAGACAGCTTTGATACTCATGCGAAGATCCCCGAGCATTTCGCACAGGTGGATGCAGCAGCAAAGGAAGGCGGCAAGGTAGCCATGATCTCTGTAGGCTGGGATCCAGGTATGTTTTCTTTGAACAGATTGTATGCCAATGCTATTTTAAGAGACGGCAGCGATTACACATTCTGGGGCAAAGGCGTCAGCCAGGGACATTCCGATGCCATCCGTCGTATCCCGGGGGTCAAGGATGCCAAGCAGTATACCATTCCCGTAGAATCTGCACTGGAAGCTGTCAGAAACTGTGAGAATCCGGTACTGACCACGAGACAGAAGCATACCAGAGAGTGCTTTGTGGTAGCGGAAGAGGGCGCAGACAAGGCAAAAATCGAAGAGCAGATCAAGACCATGCCCAACTATTTTGCAGATTATGACACCACGGTACATTTCATCACTGAGGAAGAACTACAGAGAGACCATGCAGGCATTCCTCATGGCGGATTTGTACTGCGTACCGGCAAGACCGGCTTAAACGGTGAGCATAACCATGTGATCGAGTACAGCTTAAAGCTGGATTCCAACCCGGAGTTTACCTCCTGTGTACTGACCGCTTATGCAAGAGCAGCATACCGCATGAACCTGGAAGGCCAGAAGGGCTGCAAGACTGTATTCGATGTGGCACCTGCTTATCTGAGCACTCTGACTCCGGAAGAGATGAGAAGCACTTTATTATAGGATAGAATAACTCTTCTATAAAAAGCATATCTGATTGTCTGCAGACCATGGATACTTTTATGTGAGGAGAAAACAAACTTAGAGGAGATACTTATGGAAAAAAAGGCATTTGTTACCAAAGAAATGATTGAAAAGATCGCAGAAAAATATCCGACACCGTTTCATATTTATGATGAAAAGGGAATCCGCGAGAATGCCAGAGCACTGAAGGAAGCATTCGCATGGAACAAGGGCTACAAGGAGTTCTTTGCAGTAAAGGCAACTCCCAATCCCTTCCTGATCAATATTTTAAGAGATTACGGCTGCGGATGTGACTGCTCCTCTCTGACAGAACTGATGCTGAGCAATGCCATGGGAGTAAATGGGGAGGATATTATGTTTTCTTCCAATGATACCCCGGCTCACGAATTCGAATATGCGGCCAAAATCGGTGCCACCATCAATCTGGACGACATCACACATATCGATTTTCTGGAGAAGACCATTGGGTATCTGCCTAAGACCCTGAGCTGCCGCTACAATCCCGGCGGATATTTTTCCATCAGCAACAACATCATGGACAATCCGGGAGATGCCAAGTACGGATTTACCACGGAGCAGATGTTCGAGGGCTATAAGATCCTGAAGGCAAAAGGCGTGGAGAATTTCGGTATTCATTCCTTCCTGGCCAGCAACACGGTAACGAATGATTATTATCCTACACTGGCAAGAGAATTGTTCGAACTTGCGGTAAAGCTGAAAGAAGAGACAGGTGCTCATATCACCTTCATCAACCTGTCCGGTGGTATCGGTGTCCCTTACCGTCCAGACCAGGAACCCAACGATATCAAAGTCATCGGCGAAGGCGTGCGCAAGGTATATGAAGAAGTTCTGGTACCTGCCGGTATGGGAGACGTGGCAATCTATACAGAACTTGGCCGTTATATGATGGCACCTTACGGACATCTGGTAACACAGGTGATTCATGAGAAGCATACACACAAGGAATATATCGGAGTGGACGCCTGTGCAGTAAATCTTATGCGTCCGGCCATGTATGGTGCTTATCATCACATTACCGTACTGGGCAAGGAAAACGAGCCCTGTGATCATAAATATGATGTGACGGGGTCTCTGTGTGAAAACAACGATAAATTTGCCATTGACCGTATGTTGCCGAAAATCGATATCGGTGACTATATTGCTATCCACGATACCGGTGCACATGGGTTTGCCATGGGGTATAACTACAATGGTAAATTAAAATCAGCGGAGCTCCTGTTGAAAGAGGATGGCAGTGTAGAGCTGATCCGCCGTGCCGAGACACCGAGAGATTATTTTGCAACATTTGACTGCTTCGATATTTATAACAAGATTGATTTTGACGCATAACACTTACCCATAGAAGGTCGGCGAGACTGCTTGCAGGCAGAGCAGACCTTCTATGAGGGAAGTGAACGAACATGAGCATGAAGGGCAGAAAGCCCGGAATGCGAATGAGCGTACCCATAGAAGGTCGGCGAGACTGCTTGCAGGCAGAGCAGACCTTCTATGAGGGAAGTGAACGAACATGAGCATGA
>CAKSAM010000058.1 GCA_934436245.1 uncultured Acetatifactor sp. | reverse complement strand
TTCTACAATATTTTTATAAATCTCTTTGGCACATTCCCTGATAATATAGGTTTTTCCTACCTGTCTTGCTCCGGTTACCATCAATGCCTCTTTGCGATCACTTTTCAAAAAATCCCGGATTTCCTGCTCTATGCGTCTCTCTAACATCAGCTTTCACCTCTTTAACCTTACTTTTTGAAGCTTCTTTTGGTATCAGTATGCCACACTTTCCGCTTTTCCACAATGTTTTTATCTTATTTTGTACATTTTTCCAACGTTTTTGTTGCCAGTTTGTACATTTTTCCAACATGAGAAAAGACTGAATTCAGTTTTCATACTAAATTCAGTCTCTATAAATTATCTAACTATAAACAATCCATTCTTATCTCTTCGGGCATCCACTGCAGCTTCCGCAGCCGCCCTGCATTGCCTGTGCCGTAAGATCAAACGGCGTAGTCACCAGACATATTGCCTGAGAGGAGATTCCCTCTCCACTGCCGGTGAATCCCAGTCCTTCCTCCGTGGTAGCCTTCACATTGACCTGCCCCACATCGATCAGCAGAGCTTTCGCGATATTTTCCCGCATGGTATCGATATGTGGGCGCATCTTCGGTGCCTGTGCAATGATCGTCGCATCGATATTTTCGATAAACACATGATTCTCTTCCAGCAGCTCACCCACTTTTTCCAGCAATTTTATGGAAGAAATACCCTTGTATGCCGGATCTGTATCCGGGAAATGTTTCCCGATGTCACCCAGTGCCGCTGCTCCCAACAGCGCATCCATGATTGCATGGAGCAGGACATCCGCATCCGAATGTCCCAAAAGTCCCTTTTCATAAGGTATTTTCACGCCGCCGATGATGAGGTCTCTTCCCTCCACCAGACGGTGTACGTCATATCCCATTCCGATTCTCATACTTACAACCTTTCCGCAGACGTTATCCGTTTTTCAAAAGCCACCGGTTCCTTATGTCTCACCGATTTTTTCAACCGGACAGTTTCCAGGTCTCTATGCCCTGGTTCAAACATCACCTGTGTCAATATCGTCCGCAATATACTAAATCTCTGTCGTTATTGTCTCGCCACAGCACAGTTCATCAGCTCCTCCGTGCTGTCGAATACATAGACGGTATAACTGCCGTCCTCATATACCTTTTCGCCCTGCTTTAATGCCGGAGCCTCTACGTATTCCGCGCGCTCCTCCGCCGTCAGGAGCAGGAATGTCTCCCCGGCATGATACCCTTCCTCATAATATTTCATGGGCGAAGACCACTTGAAATACTCCAGGTGCTCGGGATCTCCGATGTTGCCGATCTCCACCTCACCATTTGTCAGCTCCGTGATAATATTGGCATTATTATAAGTAGCGAAGCCGAAATCATACCCGTTCCCCACAAGGAATTCCGCCACTGGGCGCTTCGTCTCGTTCTTGTCCACCGTCAGGAAAGACATCACCGTTTTCCCCGTTCCAAGGATCAGGCATACGGTAATCAATGCCGTCACTGCAAATCTGTCAAAAGGCATTTTTTCCTCTTCCAGATAAAAACACAATACCGGCAGAACGAAAATAAAGATCGTGATATAATACCGCGGCACCATGGTACTGGTGGTGAATATGAAAACAAATAAATTCAATACAAAGCTGACCTTCAAAAACAGTGTGATCAGACTGCGAAATCCCGTAATACGCTGCATTTTCCCACTTTTGACCGTAACATATCCGTAGATGCCAAGCATCACAAAGGCTGCCATCGTTACAACACCCCGAAGGGATAAAAATCCCTTATCCGGAATATAGCCAAAAAGCATCAAAAGACACCCCACCGCATTCTGGATCCGTTCAAATAACACACCGTGATACAATGCAATGAAATTCGTGGCACCATAGGTCTGGAATACGTATTTGTGACTAATGAAGACAACATTGATACCGTAACCTGCCACCGCAAAAAACACTCCCACCAGACTATAGAAAAAATACCGCATCCTATCCGTAGGAAGTAAAGAACGGAAATGCTCCTTTGTCATCTCCCTGCGGAAACTCTGAAATTCCTCTCCCCCCAGCAGATAGAAAAAGGAAGTCAGTACCAGAGGACACTGCAATGCCAGCAGGTAACGCACGCCGGACATTCCACAGACGATAGCAAGCAGCACATAGAATATCCACAGGCTGACCTTACGTTTTGCACGATATTCTCCGCTACACAACCGCAGATACATACCGAAGAACCACAGCACCAGGATCACGTGGGACATGTAGGTATTGCCCATCTGCATATGCGTCATCATGGTCTCGGAAAAAGGCAGCAACAACAGACAGGAGCTTAACACCGTGAGTCCGCGGGATACTTTTAACGGCTTCATAAAATAATAATAGGAAGCCAGCATCAGCCCATAAAATACCAGGTTCGTGATCGTGCGGATCACATGCCAGTTGCTGCAGATGCGAAACAGCGGTCCCATGATCAGCTGTGTATACAGCACCCGGAATTCCGTGGAGTAATACCAGTTTGTCGTGGAAAAAATGTGGTGCTCTTCGGATAGAATCCGGGAAAAGATCATCTCCGCCGCCATATCAGAATCCAGCCAGTGATCCTGACTGATGATATTAAGTCCCAAAAGGAGCAGAAGTGTAGCTCCTAACAGGATATAAGGTATCTGTTTTTTCAGTGTTTTCATACCGCAGACCTCTCTGAATTATGCCTTTGCATTCTTTCCTAACTATACACGATTTGCCGCAAAAGCACAACTGCGGCTTTTGCGGCAAATATATAAAATTCCTCAATATGTAACTATTCAGAGCCATGAAAATAGTATCGAATGCCAACATTCGTAAGAGCATTTGATACTATTTATAGGGTGACTGAATAGTTACCGTTTTCTCCTGGGGAAGCTGTTGCCGATGCCCGGCTCTTCCTGCTTCTTTCTCTTCTTTGCTTCTCTCTCGGCTCTATCCCCGGAAGACCTGCGGTCCACTGCCTTTTTATCCCGGCTGCCCCATTTTCTTCCGTCTTCACGATTCTCGTCTCTGCGGCGTCTTCTGTCCTCGCCGGAACCGGTGCTGCCATCGTCTCTACGGTCTCTGTCACCACGGCCGAATCTTCTGCGATCCCCGTCTTCACGGCCAAGCTTCCGTCTTCCGTCTCCTCTGCCGAAGCCACGGCCTTCACCATCACCTCTGCCGGACCGGCCTCTGTCCCCGAAGCGATTGCCACGCTTTGTATATTCATCTGCGGCGATCTCCTCGCCCTTGTCACCGACCTGCAATTTCAGCATGGCAGCTGCCAGCTCCAGTGCATCACAGCCTTCCTCTTCCATCTTCCGCTGTAAAAAGTTCTTCATCAGCTCGATGTCTTCATGCTCATGCAGTTCCCATGCCTTGTTCAGATATTTATCTGCTTTCGCTTTCAGCACCTTCGCAGCTCCGGGAAGCTTTTTCTCCGTAATGGTGGTGTGACAGACTCTTTCGATCTCACGGATCTTATAGATCTCCCTGCTGTTGGCAAAAGTGAAGGATCTGCCCTTTCTGCCGGCACGGCCGGTTCTGCCGATACGGTGCACATAGTACTCGATATCCTGCGGAATATCGTAATTGATGACAGCTTCCACATCATCCACATCAATGCCTCTGGCTGCCACATCCGTAGCGATCAGGATACTGGTGCCACCGTTACGGAAACGCTTCATGACCGCATCACGCTGTGCCTGAGACAGGTCTCCATGCAGTCCTTCCGCCTGAAAGCCTTGCTCCTTTAATAAATCTGACAGTTCGTCCACCTTTTTCTTCGTATTGCAGAAGATCAGGGTCAGCTTCGGCTGATAATACTCTAACAGTCTTACACAGGCAGCATCCTTATCCTGATTTTTCACACGGTAGAACTTCTGGGATACCAGGGGAATGGTCAGCTCCTGCGCTGCTACCTTCACTAATTTCGCATCGTTCTGGAAACGGTCTGTGATCTCCAGGATCGGCTTCGGCATGGTAGCGGAGAACAGTGCGGTCTGGTGCTCGCCGGGAATCTGCCCCAGGATCAGCTCCATATCCTCACGGAAGCCCATGTTCAGCATCTCATCCGCTTCATCCAGTACTACCATGTTCACCAGATCCAGCTTGATGGTATGTCTGCGCATGTGGTCCATGACACGTCCCGGAGTTCCCACGATGATCTGCACGCCCCGCAGTCCCGCGATCTGACGGCTGATATCCTGTCCGCCATAGACCGGCAACACCTTGATGCCGTGCATGTATTTTGCGATCTTCCGCAGTTCTTCCGCTGCCTGGATCGCCAGTTCTCTGGTAGGACACAAGATAATGGTCTGTAACTTTTTCACATCCGGATTGATGTGCTGGATCGCCGGAATGCCGAATGCCGCAGTCTTGCCCGTACCGGTCTGAGCCTGTCCGATGATGTCCTCCCCCTGTAATAAATAAGGAATTGCCTGCTCCTGGATCGGAGACAGTTTTTCAAACCCCATCTCCCGGATCGCACGGACAATACGGTTATCCAACAACGGCTCAATCGATGCGATACCGTCCTGCTCCCTTACTTCTTCAACTTCTTCGTTCACTTCTTCATTTTTCAAAAAATAACTCACAAATTACTCCTTTAAATTCAAAATCGTGGCAGCATTCAGAACCTCATTCGCAAAAGTAATTTTCAAAAGTGTGCCTAGAAATGTAAACATTTCACGCACCTTTTTTGAAAATTAACTTGGTTCTGAATTGTTGCACAAAAAAAGAAATCATTGCGAAGCGCTTCTGATTTCTTCCATCAAATCTCAACAACATCTCGTAGTATAGCACGGAAGCATTGAAAAAACAAGCAATTTCGTTTACCATATAATAAAAGTAATGCTTCCAAAACAGAATAACCTAAATTTCGCATTACTATTTATGCCGTTCGGCGGCAGAATGGAGATTTTATGATACAGACATTACACATCGTACCGGAATATAACGAAGAACTGATCTATCCCGCCATCTGCAAAAGCATGGAAGCCTTAAGCATCGCTCAAGACCTGCATCCGGAGATGAAGATCGTCATCAAGCCAAATCTTGTCATGGCCAAGTCACCTGATTTTCCCGCCACGACCCACCCTCTGGTCATAAAAGCTGTGATCAGGTGGCTGCGAGAGCAGGGCATGCAGCACATCACCATTGCGGAAAGTTCCGGCGGTCTCTACAATGCCGAAGCCATGAAACACGTATATCACGTATGCGGCATGGATACTCTGGGCGAAGGTGCAGAACTCAACATGGACTTTTCCGCACAGACCGTGAATTGTCCGGCAGGATTTAAAAATCACAGCTTCCACCTGATCACTCCCATCGTGGAAGCTGACTATATCATTAATATCTGTAAGCTGAAGACCCATGCCATGACCGGTTATTCCGGCGGCATCAAGAATCTCTTCGGCACCATCCCCGGGCTGGAAAAGCCACAGATGCACTACCGCTGGCCGGAGATTGAAGATTTCTCCAACATGCTCTTAGAGCTGGCTCAGACCGTGGCTCCCAATCTCACCGTCATTGATGCCATCGATGCCATGGAGGGTAACGGTCCCACCGGCGGCACTTCCCATCCCCTGCATATACTGCTGGCAGCAAAAGATTTCTATACCCAGGACTGTTTCGCTGCAAAACTTATGGGATTAGAGCCCACAGAGATCGTTATGCTGCGTCAGGCACTGGAAAGAGGTCTGGCACATCCCAAGGAGCTGACACTTGTGGGAGATCCGGTTCCGGAAGGATTATCTCCTTTTCAGAAACCGGATACCAAAAAATTAGATTTCACCAACGGCGTGCCGAAATTTTTACGCAGGCCCTTCATGTTCGTGGCTTCCCGCCTGTTAAAATCCTATCCGCAGCTGACCCCGGAGAAATGCGTGGGATGCGGAAAATGTGCGGAAAGTTGTCCGGCACATGTGATCAAAATCGAGAACCGTAAGGCAACATTTAAAAGGAAAGGCTGCATCTCCTGCTTTTGTTGTCAGGAAATGTGTCCGATGAAAGCAATCAGTGTGAAAAAAGCACTGTAATACCGGGTCTTTTATTATTGTCTTAATTGCATACAAAATTTTTACAAAAATATCAAAAAACTTGTTGACAAAGTAGCACGCCCATTGTATACTGAACAAGTCGGTTGCGAGAGCAGCTACAATGGAATCTTAGCTCAGCTGGGAGAGCATCTGCCTTACAAGCAGAGGGTCATAGGTTCGAGCCCTATAGGTTCCATTCCAACTTCGGTTGGTCATATGGCGAGATAGCTCAGTTGGCTAGAGCATGCGGTTCATACCCGCAGTGTCGAGGGTTCGAATCCCCCTCTCGCTATTAGGTTAAAAGGGTCGGAAATGCTGATAAATACAGCGTTTCCGATTTTTTTGATTTCTCAAAGTATCAAATAATATGTTTACTTTTGTTTACTTCTGGATTTCTGACGGTGATAATGGTTAAACCAGAGTTTAAAATGCGCCGGTTTTCTCCTCTTAAAACCAGGGTTAAGAAGCCTAAAACAAAAGGTACGAAAGCTGACTCCGTGGAAAAAGTTACGGTTGCCGAACTTCTTCCCTCTTTGGAAAATACGGTTTTAAATAAAAATTAAACTTTAGCATCACCGCTTTCAGCATTCTGATAGACAAAGGAATTAGTGGTCATGGTGATTTCATCTAATATAGCCAGATTTCCGCTTTTCTTTATGCACATTGTTATTTAATAATTTGGACTTGCACACCGCCAAACCCGTTACTGTTCCAAAACAAACTGCTCTGTCTCAGGGTTCCACTTTAATACTGCTACGATTTCTTCAGAACTTATCAATTTATCCTCAGATGCCACAATAATCAAATCATCTACTATATCCATATAATAAAAAGATTCATCTCCAATGATCTTTAGCGCATCTATCGGAATTTCTACCCATTGACTGCCTTCGACAGCTAAAAGCTGAATTTCCTGTGTTGATATTCCTTGATATGTTGTGGTTTTTGATACCAATATTCTGCTTTGTCCGTCACTCGCTTGAATACAGTTTATAACTACTTTATCAGCCGCAAACTCCTTATATGCTACCATTTCTAATGAATCAGCATCTAAAAGGATACCCACCGTTTTATCCAATCCTGCAACATGAGGGGTATTCAAAATCTTGCATAACACGAATATTTCACTGGCATTATCTTGCGAGAAAGAACCAAAATCAATCCGAACTATAACAATATCTAATGCACTGATGTTACCTTCTTCGTAATTCTCTGCTACCTTTTCTATAATCCTGTTATTAAGCTCTGAGACCATATCAGCACTATCCCTGGATTTCGATATTCCACACGCATTGATGCACATCAGCATAAACAACACAAGAACAGAGACCGGCAAAACCTTATTTTTCATCTTACCCATACTCGTCTTAATCTCTTTCTGGCACATTTTCTATTTTAATGTGCAGGATATGATCCTGCAATCAGTGTAATAATACAACAAAATATTCGATGCGGAATCACCATTTTTTGCACGCAATGCGGCACCCATTTGACATAGCCCGTAACGATGTCCTCCCGCACCAGTTGCAATATCTGTGCAACTTACAGCTTTCAAAGCAGGCTGCGTAGAATGATCTTTTGTTCCATTACCACTACAGCTTGAGAAAAAGGCACCCCAAATATAATCATAAGTTGTAGATGATGGTTTATACATTACAATATCCGTTTTAGATTTACCTCCAGAAGTATAAAAAATATTTGCCGTTGCATCTATTGCCTCCTCGGTAACCTTAGTAGGATCATATACCTGACAACAAGAAGATGAGCAAACCTTATAATCTTTACCCGAATGATTCGAATAAACACTCAGCGCATACTCTAAGAAGGTGTTTGCCGCCACTGCCTGTGCTTCATACAATTCACTAACCTGTGTTGAAGTTAGTCCTTTACCAGTGTAATAACTTTTTCCGTAAAGTTCCGAAGATAATACAGTATAGATATATGTCTCTCTATCAACAGTTTTTGTTTGATTATTATAGTAAACCGCAATAGAATTGCTTACATCCGGAACAGAACTCATTGCTCTGGCAACAGATGATGTTGCAAAATTTCCTCTATCTATAATAGAAGGCAGTACAGTTTGTCCTCCTATATCATGCATTATTTCTTCTCTATCCTGCGAAACAGAAAAGTCATCATTTATATAGAATGTAAAAATTGTAGTTCCATCCGCACTGTCAACATCATAATTACTATAATTTGCCGCAAAATACCCTGCTGCATTTATTTCCCAATCGTATGTTCCTGAAGGGAGATTTTTTATTTGAAAACGTCCATCTTCACCCGTAATGACCGCAACTTCCCCATCTACAGAAATTGTAGCATTTGGAATAAAGGCTTCTGTATCATAATCTCTTACAACACCGACAACATTTGCCAAATTATTGTTGGAAAAAGTGTGCATACTTACTGCCAAGTCTACTGTTGCTGCAGAAAGGGCATAATTTTGGAATCCTTCGTCATAATCTTTTTGTGTTATTACCTCTGTCTCATAAAGTAAAGTTCCCTTGCTCACAGTATCCGTTTCTCCACATGCTTCTTCTGCATATGTAGTAATAGCAGAAGTATAAATAGAGCATCCGAACATAACAGCAATTGCCAAAGATATTATTCTTTTCTTCATATTTCACCCTCCCATTTTTTATAGGTAGTGTCAACTTTATACGCTCAAAATCACCCCAACTCCAGTAAAATCAAGTGTTCCAAGGCTGTGCCTTTACCTCCCCTTTCTTTGGCTTGGGTGACCAAAATTTTGCATCGGAAGATCAGTCAAGACCGGACTGAAAGCCGTTAAATTCAACCTTGACGGGGCTTTCGTAAGCAAAATATAATCGTTCACCCCAATGGAAAGGAATACGATTTTTTCATAATTCGGTTTACATTACCTTTTATAATCTGCTCAATATAACCAAGTTCTTTCTCCTTGTGCTACTTTAATGTCAAATATTTATGTTTAATAAATCGGGCTTGCAAATCCTATAAGACTGCTATCTGTTAAATTGTACGTATGTCTCGAAACCTTATCACTCCAGTTTCCATCCACAACAGTAATCTGTGTGCTTGACACCTCAACTACAATGCCAGTGTGGCTACTAGATGTTGTACTCGTGCCCGTAAAGAAAATATCGCCGACCTCAGGTGTATAGCTTCCGTTATAAGCAGAACTGTAATAAAAACAATCCATGTCTTTGAAATTCTTCATTCCTGTCGAGCAGGAAGAATACTTAGGAATAACGGATGTTGATACGCCCGCTTCACTTGCGCACCAACTAACAAATATTGCACACCATGCTGCGGGGTTAAGCCCATACCATTGACCATATTTGGTGTAGTTTGCAGAACCGGCGTTCGCTGTGAAACTATCCAAGTCTGAATTGGAAGCCTTTTCTTTATACCCAACCTGGGATTCTGCAACTCTGACAATTTCAGCACAATAATCAGTATTTATGGAATTCAAGCTGTATAACGCTTCACTAACAGCTTGAATTTCTTCAGAAACATAAGAACAGGATTGGAATCCTGACACAGTCTCCCTATAACTGTCAGACACTACTTTGGCTACATCATATGCCTCATCGTACATGATAGTCAGGTTGTGTTCAATGTCTGCAGTCTTCACAACACCGTCATCTACATATTCCATGCTCTCATATAATGTCACAAAAGTTATTGTATCCTCTATGTCAATCCCAGAAATTTGAAAAGACATATCAGAAACGCTGACGTTATTTTCGGACAATGTAATTCTGTGAGCATTTTCATCGTTCACGATGCCGTTGACAGCCACTGTTCTCAAGCTTTCCGTGTCCCCGGTCATGACTGCTGTTTCCCGACTATCCATGTAGCTTTCTACCAACTCAAGTATCTCCACCCTTTCTGTATCTTCCAGGCCAGCCGCCTCTGCGGGCAAAATCGGAACCATAACAAAGATCATAC
>CAKSAM010000057.1 GCA_934436245.1 uncultured Acetatifactor sp. | reverse complement strand
GAAATGAACATTCCCATGGTCGTAGCCCTGAACATGATGGATGAAGTCACCGGCAATCACGGCTCCATCGATGTGAATGCCATGGAGGCATTCCTGGGAGTACCCGTAATTCCCATTTCCGCTGCGAAAAACGAAGGCGTAGACGAACTGATCCGCCATGCAGTCCATGTGGCAAAATATCAGGAACGGCCGCTGCGGCAGGATTTCTGTGATAAAAATGATCATGACGGTTCCGTACACCGCTGTATCCATGCAGTATGCCATCTGATTGAGGATCATGCGGAGACTGCAAAGCTGCCCTTGCGTTTTGCAGCCAACAAAGCCATTGAAGGAGACCACCTGATCCTGGAGAAGCTGCAGCTGGATGAAAATGAAAAAGAAATGCTGGAGCACATTGTCTGCCAGATGGAGGCGGAGCGTGGCGTGGACAGAAGTGCAGCCATTGCCGATATGCGTTTTGATTTTATCGAGAGATTATGTGAGCAGACAGTAGTAAAACCCACAGAAAGTAAGGAACGGATCCGCAGTGAGAAGATCGACCGGATCCTCACCGGAAAATATACGGCGATTCCCTGTTTTGTTCTGATCATGGTATTGGTATTCTACCTGACCTTTAATGTCATCGGAGCATGGCTTCAGAGACTTTTAGAGCTAGGGATCGGTCAGCTGACGGAGCTGGCAGATGCAGCCATGACGGCGGCACATGTCAACAGCGCAGTGCAAAGCCTGGTGATCGATGGTATTTTTACCGGTGTAGGAAGCGTATTAAGCTTTCTGCCCATCGTAGTGACGCTGTTTTTCTTCCTGTCGCTGATGGAGGACAGCGGTTATATTGCCCGAGTAGCATTTGTGATGGATAAGCTGCTGAGAAAGATCGGCCTGTCCGGACGGAGCATTGTGCCGATGCTGATCGGCTTCGGATGTACGGTTCCGGCGGTCATGGCCACGAGAACGCTGACCAGTGAGAGAGACCGTAAGATGACGATCCTGCTTACTCCGTTTATGAGCTGTTCTGCAAAATTACCGATTTATTCGTTCTTCGTGAGCGTATTTTTCCCGGGAAAAGGAGGACTGATCATGTCGGCCCTGTATCTGTTGGGTATTGTGATCGGTATTCTGGTGGCTTTTTTATATCGGGGAACCTTGTTCAAGGGTGAGCCGGTACCTTTTGTAATGGAACTGCCGAACTACCGTCTGCCGGGAGCCAAAAATGTAGGGCAGCTGTTGTGGGAAAAGGCAAAAGACTTTTTACAAAAGGCATTCACGATAATCTTTATTGCTACCATCGTGGTATGGTTCCTGCAAAGCTTTGACCTGAAACTGAATCTGGTGGAAGATTCGGCGGACAGTATGCTGGCGATGCTGTCGGGTCTGCTAGTACCGCTGTTTAGCCCGTTGGGATTGGGGGATTGGCGGATCTGCACGTCTTTGATCAGTGGATTTATGGCGAAGGAAAGTGTGGTGGCAACGCTGGAAGTTCTGTTTGGCGGCAGCATTGCAACGACACTGACGCCTCTGGCAGCAGCAACGTTGCTGGTGTTCAGTCTGTTGTACACGCCCTGTGTGGCTGCTATTGCGTCTGTTCGGAGGGAACTTGGCAGAAAATGGGCATTTGGCGTGGTATTCTGGCAGTGTTTTGTGGCTTGGGTAGCAGCCTTTCTGGTACATGGAATCGGAATGCTTCTGGGATGAAAATTCCTCGATAAGCGAATAGAGGGGTGGGTCCGAAGGTCTTTCACCCACTTATGAGCAAGCTCATATGGGCTTAGACCTTTTGACCCTGGCATCATCCATATATAATAGAAAACCTGCAGGGGATTATTCCTCCTGCAGGTATTTTATTACACATTTCAGCTCGGGAGAGATCCATTTGTTCCGGTGATACAGAAGCTGTCGCCAGATGTCCGGATGAATCTCAGGCATAGGGAGACTGATGAGGTTTCCCTTTGTCAGATCCTCTGCGATCACGAACTCCGGCAGATAGGAGATGCCAAGGTTCTGACACAGGAGATTGCGGATCAGCTGGGTATCGCCAACTTCCATGATCGGCAGGGTCTCCCGGCCGTTTTGGGAGAGCAGATCATCCAGAGCAGCCCGGTAACTCATGTTTTTCTCTGTCAGGATCAGCGGATATTCCAGAATCTGTTCCAGGGTGATCTGAGTCTGTCCGGCTAAGGGGTGACCGGCACCGGTGACGAAGTGAATATCCACCGGAGCTTCGAAAGCGGTCACATAATTGTGATTAAAAATACGGCGGTCCAGCGTGTATACAATGTCCACCTGATTCTGTCCCAGCATCTGGAACATTTCATCGGTGCTGGTAGCGATGATCTTCAACCGGATTCCCGGATATTTTTCATGAAAATCCTTAAAACGGCTGTGAAATTCCCAACTGGCCAGAGATTCTGCAATGGCGATGCGCACCAATCCCTCCGGAGCGGTGTTGCCGCTGATATGGGTGGCTTCGGCGGCGAGACGCAGGATCTGCTGGGCCAGCGGCAGCAGCTTTTCGCCTTCGTTAGTCAGGGTCACGGTATGACCGATCCGCTCAAACAAAGGAATGGAGAGCTCTTTTTCCAATTGTTTGATCTGAAAAGATACCGTAGACTGGGTGTAGCCCAGACGCTGCGCCGCCAGTGTAAAGCTTTTTAATTCATTTACCATGACAAAGGTTTCGAGGTTTTTGACATCCATAATATCTTTCCGCTTTCTGAAATCATGTGAGTAACAAGAATTCAATTTTTAAATCAATGTGATAAAAATAATTTGTTTTTCAAATATTTAACAAAATTATATAATGAGAAAATAGGGCTGTCAATGTGAAAAGATGACGCAAATATGGGAACTGTTCATGGATGCATTCGCAAAATCCTTACGAATGCAAACACGTGGCGAAGATTCCGCGATAGCCACATGACTCGGAACAGTTATAAAATAAGAAAGACTTGGGAAGGATCAGGGGTATGGAAAAAAGAGAAAGACTGGGAAGTCGTTTGGGATTTATCATGCTGTCGGCAGGATGCGCCATCGGCTGCGGAAATGTGTGGAAATTCCCGTGGATGTGTGGGCAGAACGGTGGTGGAAGCTTCATGCTGATCTATGTGATCTGCCTGATCGTGCTGGGCCTGCCCACCATGATCATGGAATTTTCTGTGGGGCGTGCGGCTCAGACGAGTCCGCTCTATATGTATCGGGAATTATCTGGCGGCAAGGGAAAATGGAATCTGTGGGGCATCGTCTGCCTGATCGGAAATGTTGCGCTGATCGCTTTCTATGCGGTGGTATCAGGATGGATCCTCTATTATTTTGTAAAATTTCTGACAGGGCAGAATCAGGATTTCGGTTTTGAAAAAATGATCACGACGCCCTCTGTGAATGTGACATATCTGCTGTTCACCTTATTGATCTCCTTTGTTATTTTAAGCTTCAATCTGCAGGGTGGGCTGGAACGTATTACCAAATATATGATGTCAGCCTTGATCGTGCTGATGTTGTTGCTGGCGGTGCACAGCTTTACGCTTCCGGGAGCAGGAGAAGGCTTGAGCTTCTATTTGATCCCACATTTCTCCAAGATTACCGGTTCTGTGGTGGTAGGCGCCATGAATCAGGCATTTTTCACCTTGTCCGTGGGGATGGGAGGCATGGCGATCTTCGGAAGCTATATCGGCAAAGACCGCTCTCTCATGGGAGAGTCCATCCACATTATTACACTGGATACACTGGTGGCAGTGATCGCCGGTATCATTATATTTCCGGCATGCTTCACTTATGATGTGGAAGTGACGGCGGGTCCCAGCCTTCTGTTTGATACTATGGCGACTGTATTCAATAACATGGCAGGCGGCAGATGGTGGGGAACCTTATTTTTCCTGTTCATGGTGTTCGCAGCCATGTCCACAGTACTGGGTGTGTGTGAAAACATCCTGGCCATGGTACGGGAACTGACCGGATGGTCCAGACCGGCAGGGTGTGTGGTATGCGGCGCAGGGTGTTTTCTGATGGCATTGACGACAGCACTGGGCTTCAGTGTATTTCATTTTCAGCCGTTTGCGGCGGGGACGACCTGGCTCGATTTCTGGGATTTCCTGGTGTCGAATAATATCATGCCCATCGGATCTATTCTACTGGCGGTATTTTGCTGTTACAAAGTCGGCTGGGGCTGGGACAAATTCCTGGAGGAAGCCAACGAAGGAAAAGGGCTGAAGGTGCAGCCGTGGATGAAACCGGTGTTCAAATATTTCGTTCCGGCGGCAGTGCTGTTCATCTATGTGTACGGCATGGTAAATTTTGCGTGGAAATAGGAGAAATGAGATCAAGATAGGAAGAGACAAACGACGGTGGGGTGAGAACTCTGCCGTTTTTGTGTATACGATGAGCCAAGTACAGATTTGTGCTTGCACAAGAATCAGTATTTGGCGAATGTACTTCATCGAGCTTTTAAGCGAGATGTATAGGATGAGCAGGGAAGCGGTTGCACCGAGACTCAAAATTGGGTAGTATGTAATTATTCAGAGGGCTTTTACCCCCGACATCATAGTTATGGCAGTATAAAGAATAGAAGCAGGAGGCATCTATGACAGAGCAGGAGATCCGGACGATATTACGCAGACAAAGAGAATATTTTGCAACGGGAGCCACGCTTTCCCGGGAATTTCGTGCAGAGCAGCTGGGAAAGTTAAAGGCATCCCTGCAGTGCCATGAGTCAGAACTGAATGACGCACTGCGACAGGATCTGGGGAAAAGCCGGATGGAGAGCTATATGTGCGAGATCGGACTGACCCTGTCGGAACTGACCTGGATGCAGAAGCATCTCCGGGGACTGATGCGAGAAAAAAGAGTGCCGACGCCGTTAGCACAGTTCGCAGCGAGGAGTTTCCGGTCTCCGTCACCCTATGGCACCGTGCTGATCATGAGCCCATGGAATTATCCGGTGCTATTGACACTGGATCCGCTGATCGATGCCATAGCCACAGGGAATACCGCAGTGGTAAAACCCAGTGCCTATGCTCCGGCGACGGCAGCAGTGTTAAAAATGATTTTGGAAGAATGTTTCCAGGCGGAATATGTAGCGGTGATCACAGGCGGCAGAGCAGAGAATCAGGCATTGTTACAGCAGCGGTTTGATATGATATTTTTCACCGGAGGCAAGACTGTGGGCAGAGAGGTACTTCGCAGTGCAGCGGAATACTTAACTCCGGTGACGCTGGAGCTTGGTGGGAAAAGTCCCTGCATTGTGGATGCTACGGCGAAGCTTCCGCTGGCGGCGAGGAGGATCGTATTCGGGAAATACCTAAACTGCGGACAGACCTGTGTGGCACCGGATTATGTGTTGTGTGATGTCCGGATCTGCGACCGATTAGTGGAAGCTATCCGGGCGGAGATCGCGAGACAGTTTGGCGAAAATCCTCTACAGAATCCGGATTACGGGAAAATCATTAACGAGAAGCATTTTCACAGACTGTTGGGATTGATGGATGCGAAAAAGATCGTCTGCGGCGGACAGTATGACGAGAAGACGTTGCGCATTGCGCCTACGGTGATGACGGATGTGGACTGGTCGGATGCCGTGATGGGAGAAGAAATCTTCGGACCGATCCTGCCGGTGGTGACGTATCACGCACACGATCCAGAGAAAAGTGCTGTACAAAATGAGGTTTGCATGGAAGAATCTGGGACGCATTCGGCTTCGGGAGACTTTGTGGATTGGGCAATCCGCTGTGTGGAGGAACATCCCCATCCGCTGGCCCTGTATTTTTTCAGTGAAGATAAAAAAGCCCAGAGACGGATCCTGGATCACTGCCATTTTGGCGGCGGCTGCATCAACGACACCATTATTCATCTCGCCACCAGCGCCATGCCCTTCGGCGGCGTGGGTGAGAGCGGCATGGGTGGGTATCACGGCCGTACCGGATTCGAGACCTTCAGCCATTATCGGAGTGTCGTGGACAAAAAGACATGGATGGATCTGCCGATACGGTATCAGAGGTATGATGAGAAAAAAGAGAAGTTGTTGCGGCGGTTTTTGAAGTAACGTCCTGAAAAGTGTAGCCCGGAGCGGAAATTACGTCCTGAAAAATGTAATAAATTGTGAAATTAAGGCCTTAAAAGTCATCAGAAGACCATTTCCGGTGCGAAGAATTCGAAGGCAAATGTCGTGGAAAATGTGACGATTTCTACCGAAGACCTGGTACAGAAGGTGAAAAATCCCCTGAATCACTTTATCGAGGCGGTTGCAGTGATGATCATTATTTCCTGCGTGATCTCGATGTTGGTACTGCTACTGTTCTTTTGGATGGTGAAGATCGTGCTGGATGTGGATCTGAGCGGTGTGAAAATCAAGGGGATGTTGTCGGAGCGGAAGGAATAAAAAAAGGTGCAAGTAAGAGGTATCAACGATAGAGTGATACCTCTTTTTAAAATCCACTAAGAATTACATTCCATTTCAAATATTTTAATATTATACTATGACTAGCTGAATAAAAAATAATATTTTTCTTATTCTTAATTATATCAAAACTTGTTCAATTACATCATTTTTTTGAAAATGATGTAATTGAATTGACATAGATATAATTAAATGATACGATTTTGTTAAAATAATGTAAGATAAATAGGATAGGAAAAGTATGAGAAATTATGATTACCGTGATAAATGGCAAAAGTTATTGACACCAGAAATTGTTTCTATGCTTACGCAGATTCATGAATATAAAGGCGAGCAATCATTGTTTATTGAGGCAAGGGCTGATACTTTGGAACAATTAATGGAAATAGCGAAAATCCAAAGTACGGAAGCGTCTAATAAAATAGAGGGAATATATACGTCTGACGAAAGACTGGCTGCCTTGGTAAAAAACAAAACGAGACCAAAGACACGCAATGAGCAGGAAATAGCAGGATATAGGGATGTACTTAATACTATCCATGAGAGCTATGAACATATTCCACCGAAAGCTTCTATTATTTTGCAACTACATCGAGATTTATATAAGTTTGAAGGATATGATATAGGTGGAAAATATAAGTCAGCGGATAATGTGATTGAGGAAGTAGATGCGAAAGGAAACAAGTTTATAAGGTTTAAACCAGTGCCAGCATGGGAAACAGCGGAGGCAATGGATTGTTTATGTATGGCGTTTGAAACTGCATTGGCAACAGAACAAATTGATCCTTTGATATTAATTCCTATGTTTATACTGGACTTCCTATGTATACATCCTTTTAATGATGGTAACGGTAGAATGAGCAGATTGCTCACTTTATTGTTATTATATCGGGCTGGTTATATTGTGGGAAAATATATCAGTATAGAGAAGATGATTGAGAGTACCAAGGAGGCTTATTATGAAAGTTTACAGATTAGCTCTTTGCAATGGCATGAGAACAATAATGAATATGAGACTTTTGTAAAATATGTATTGGGAATTGTGTTGGGAGCTTATCGAGAATTTTCCTCTAGAGTACAATTATTAATAACGAGAGGCTTGACAAAACCAGAACGTATTCAAGAAATTATAAAAAACACACTGGGTACTATTAATAAGGCTGAAATCGCAGAAAAATGCCCGGATATCAGCAAAATAACAATACAGAGAACATTGGCAGAACTAATAGAGGCAGGCAGGATTGAAAAAATCGGTGGTGGCAGATATACAAAGTACATTTGGAAAAATTAGTGAAAGGGCAGAGAAATGATTACAGGTGAATTGAAGAATAAGATTGACGGGTTATGGGATATTTTTGCCTCGGGAGGTTTGGTAAATCCTCTGGAGGTAATCGAACAGATAACGTATTTAATGTTTATCCATGACCTAGATGATTTGGACAACAAAAGAGCGAAAGAAAGCGCTATGCTGGGACTTCCGTTTGAAAGTATTTATGCAGAAGAGGTTCAAATAGGTGATCGCATAATTGATGGAATGCAGTTAAAGTGGTCTGTTTTTCGTGATTTCCCAGCAGACAGAATGTACAGCATCCTGCAGGAATGGGTTTTTCCTTTTATTAAAACTTTGCACAATGATAAGAACAGTGCATATTCAAAATACATGGATGATGCCATTTTTAAAATCCCTACACCGTTAATGCTTTCAAAAGTTGTCGACTCGTTGGATAACATTTATGAATTGATGAATGAGGTACAATCTTCGGATATACGTGGAGATGTGTACGAATACCTCCTCTTGAAAATATCACAGGCTGGAAGAAACGGACAGTTTCGTACTCCAAGACATATCATTCGTATGATGGTGGAACTTGTGAATCCAACAGCAGATGAAGTGATCTGTGACCCGGCTTGTGGCACTTCAGGATTCCTAGTAGCCGCAGGAGAGTATTTAAAGGAAACACGAAAGGAAGAAATATTCTACGACAAACAGAAAAAAGAACATTATATGAGTCATATGTTCTATGGTTATGATATGGATAGGACTATGCTCCGTATTGGTGCCATGAATATGATGACACATGGAATTGACAATCCTTTTATTGAATATCGCGATAGTTTATCTGATCAAAATACAGATAAAGATAAGTATACACTTGTACTGGCAAATCCTCCTTTTAAGGGGAGCTTAGATGCTGAGATAGTATCCGGAGATTTGTTAAAAGTATGTAAAACAAAGAAAACAGAGCTGCTGTTTTTAACATTATTTTTACGTATTTTGAAAATAGGTGGACGATGTGCTTGCATCGTTCCGGATGGTGTACTTTTTGGCTCATCCACAGCACATAAAGCTATTCGAAAAGAAATAGTAGAAAATAACAGACTGGAGGCTGTGATTTCTATGCCATCCGGTGTGTTTAAACCATATGCAGGAGTGTCTACGGCAATACTGATTTTTACTAAAACAGAACATGGTGGAACCGATGCAGTGTGGTTCTATGATATGACAGCAGATGGTTTTAGCTTGGATGATAAGAGAACACAAGTGAAAGAGAATGATATTCCGGATATCATTGAGAGGTTTACACATTTAGAAAATGAAAAGGATAGAAAACGTACAGAAAAATCCTTTTTAGTTTCCAAACAGGAAATTGTGGACAAGGAATATGATTTAAGCATTAATAAGTATAAAGAGACGGAATATGTAGCAGTAGAATATCCGCCGACATCTGAGATTATGAAGAACTTACGTGATTTGGAAACACAGATTAATCGGGAAATGGATGAATTGGAGAAATTGTTGGAGGAATAAGGGAGTATGGCAAAAGTAAGTAAAAGGGGAGGCTTTTCGGACCGTAATGCGATAAAGCCTATAAATATGGAAATACAATTAATAGAATTTGATAAGAGAACAAGAATACAACTGTTGAATATGATTAATGAATTATATAGATGGGTATATGGGGGTGATTTATACTATAGACGAATATATATACAAAATTTTATAAGATTTGTACGAGGAACGGTATATTCAGAATCTGTTGATTATAGAATTGATTATGATGACGATGATTTATTTAAAATAATTAAGAATACGATATTACATGACCCATATGATGATGTACTTACTTTAATAGAAGCAATTATTCAATATTGGGATTCGTATCTAAAAGAGACTGAAGGATATGAATATTACAATGAATATAATAGTACATATGTTGCCAAATCAATTTATGAAATAACTAATGAATACTTTGAAAGGGAGTATATTGGTTATAGATTTGTTGGAGAGTTAATAACACCTATTAGCGATACTAATGAGATTGAATCAATTGAAGAAGCCCTTATTTGTAAATATCAACCAGTTCGTGACCACTTATCGAAAGCTAATGCTTTTTTAGCAGATAGAGAAAAACCTGATTATGAGAATTCTATAAAAGAAAGTATTAGCGCAGTGGAAGCAATTTGCGAGATAATTACTGGTATAAAAGGAAAAGAGGCCAGTTTAGGGAAAATGCTTAAAAAAATTGAAGAAAATGGTGTAATGATACATTCAGGACTAAAATCAGCCTTTATTATTTTGTATGGATATACATCAGATGCAAATGGAATAAGGCATGCAGGGGATATTGGTGGTGCCTTTTCTACGTTTGAAGAAGCAAAGTTTATGTTAGTATCATGTAGTGCATTTATAAATTATTTGATAGGTATATGCGCAGACTGATGGAAAGGAAGAAACGATAAATTCGGATTTGT
>CAKSAM010000056.1 GCA_934436245.1 uncultured Acetatifactor sp. | reverse complement strand
GTCGGCGAGACTGCTTGCAGGCAGAGCAGACCTTCTATGAGGGAAGTGAACGAACATGAGCATGAAGGGCAGAAAGCAATGAGATATCCGGAAAATATACAGCAGGGAGGAACCATAGGATTCGTGGCTCCTTCTTTTGGCTGTCAGAGCGAACCATATTACACGGCATTTGGCAATGCCCAGAAGAAATTCAGGGAAATGAGCTATCAGTTACAATTAGGTCCCAACTGTTACGCAGGGGAGGGCATCGGCATCAGCAATACTCCTGAAAAATGTGGGCAGGAGCTGACAGACTATTATTGCAGTCGGGAGAATGACTGCCTGATTTCCTGTGGTGGTGGAGAACTGATGTGTGAGACTATGAGTCACGTGGATTTTGAACGTCTGCAGGCAGCAGAACCCAAGTGGTATCTGGGTTATTCCGACAATACCAATATGACTTATCTGCTGGCGACCATTTGTGATACAGCATCTGTTTACGGACCCTGTGCAGCTGCATTTGGGATGGAACCCTGGCATGCATCCCTGAAAGATGCATTTGGCATACTCACCGGAGAGACTACAGAGGTTCACGGATATGATAAGTGGGAGAAAGAATCCCTGAAAAATGAGGAAAGTCCACTGTTACCATATAATACTACGGAACCCAGAGTGCTGAAAAGCTATTTTGGCAGACAGGCAGCAGGCGAGGAACAGGCCATCTGCTTTTCCGGCAGAATATTAGGCGGCTGTATGGATTGTCTGGTGAATCTGTTGGGAACCCGTTTTGATAAAACACAGGCTTTTCTGGAAAGATACAAAGAGGACGGAATTATCTGGTTTTTAGAGGCCTGTGATCTGAATGTATTCGCCATCCGCAGAGCTATGTGGCAGATGGAGGAGGCTGGATGGTTTCAGTATGTCAAAGGTTTTCTGATCGGCAGACCTTTGTGTTTTGGACAGGAGATAATGGGACTGGATCAGTATCAGGCGGTTCTTGCCGTAGTGGGAGAGAAGAATGTCCCAGTGATCATGGATGTGGATCTTGGACATCTGGCTCCCATGATGCCCATTGTCACCGGCAGCCTGGCGGAAGTAAAGGTATACGGCAATGACATTTCCATCCGTTATGATTATCGCTAAAAGAATACGAAACACACAGATGTACATAAGAAAAGGCTCATCCCAAAGAGGGAGAGCCTTTTCCTGCGTCTGGGGACGCTTTATTAGTTGAAAATGATATTAGCAGCCAAAATTGAAGTAGCCGCAGAAGGCATTCAACCACTGGGAACAGTTAATGAATTTGAAACACATACTTTCTTCCTCCTTTTCCTGTTGCTTGGTGTCCGGTTACGTCTGTGTTAGCTAAGCACAAATGAATTGTAACAATTTTGTAATATTTAATCCATAGGAGATCACTGGTAAAAAAATAGGAAAAGCAGGAAATGGGATTATGAAATAGAGACTTAAAAAGCGCAGAACCAAACGGATTCTGCGCTTACTGCCGGCAATGGGACTTGAACCCATACGGTGTTGCCACCAACAGATTTTGAGTCTGCCTCGTCTGCCATTCCGACACGCCGGCAAAGCGAACACTCACAACAAAACTAATACTATCATAGAATGAAAAACTTGACAAGACTTTTTTTCTGGAATATGAATACTATTTTTCTAGTCTTTTTCCACAAGATGTTGTATAGTAGAAATGTATAGGTATACGGAACATACAATTCAATGGATGGACTGAAAGAAAACATTGTGGACAAAGTATGGAACAGTTACGAATTGTAATAATATGGTGAAAGCATGAATTGCAAAGAATTTGAAAAGAATATTCCGGATTTTATTGCAGGAAAGCTGGATTTTCTCACATTGCAGGAATTTGGGGTGCATATGGAGGAATGTCCGGGGTGTAAAGAAGAACTGATAATCCAGTTTCTTGTGACAGAAGGTATGCAGCGCCTGGAAGACGGTGATGCCTTTGATTTACAGAAAGAATTGGAGGTACGTCTTGCGGAGGCAAAACGCAAGGTGAGATTTCATATGACTTTTTTAAAGGCAGGCGCTGCCCTGGAAGTGATAGCTGTGGTTTTTCTCATGGGTTTTTTAGGGTGGGTCATCTCATGATCGCCCGGAATGAAAATAACTAAATGAAAAAGAATAGGATAGAGAGATTATGAGTCAGAAACTGGTATTAATTGATGGACACAGCATATTGAACAGGGCATTTTACGGTGTGCCGGATCTGAGTAATGCAGAAGGGCTGCATACCAATGCGATCTATGGCTTTTTAAATATTATGTTCAAGATTCTGGAAGAGGAAAAACCGGATTATCTTGCGGTGGCATTCGATGTACATGCACCGACATTCCGTCATAAAATGTATGAGGCTTATAAAGGAACGAGAAAGCCCATGCCGGAGGAATTGAGACAACAGGTGCCTGTCATGAAAGAAGTCCTGAAGGCAATGCATATTACGATTATGGAGCAGGCAGGGCTGGAGGCAGATGATATTCTGGGAACACTGGCAAAAAAGGCGGAACAGGAAGGCATGGAAGTGTCTCTTGTATCCGGTGACAGAGACCTTTTACAGATTGCCACGGAGCATATCAAGATCCGTATTCCAAAGACCAGACAGGGAAGAACGGAAATCGAGGACTATTATGCTGCAGACGTACAGAAGGCTTATCAAGTGAATCCACAGCAGTTTATTGAATTGAAAGCATTGATGGGGGATACCGCCGACAATATTCCCGGAGTGCCCAGGGTTGGAGAGAAGACAGCACAGGCATTGATGGTGGAATACGGTTCGCTGGACAATATATATGCTCATGTAGAGGAAATTTCAAAAAAAAGTATCAGAGAGTCTCTGATCGAGAATAAGGAGTTGGCAGATTTAAGCAAGACGCTGGCAACCATAAAGACAGACTGTGATTTGCAGTTAGATTATGAAAAAGCAAAGGCAGAAGGATTTTATACACCGGAGGCTTATACGTTGTGCAAGCGCCTGGAATTTAAAAATCTTTTGACCAGATTTGAGAAGGACGCAGCTGGTGCAGACACTAAAATTGCAGAAAGCTTCCAGCTGATAATTGAGAAAAATGATTTTTTGGCATATTTGAAAAAGGCACAGAAGCAGACCGAGATCGGTCTGTGGCTGCTCACGGAACCTGCAGAGAGTGGAAATTCCAAAAAAGAAGAATTGTTGGGAGCAGCATTATCTCTGGCGGAAGATGAGACGGTGTTCTATGCACTGACACATGACCGGGAACAGGAAGGTCAGCTGAGTCTTTTTGATGAGATTACGGAGACAGTGGATGATACTGTGGAAGTAGCAGAGGCATTACGGGAACTTTCTTCTGTAAAGGGAATTCACATCGGTACGTTTGATGTGAAGAAACAGTATGATTATTTAAATCAGAGTAGTACTGCGCAATATTTTGATGTACTGATAGCTGCATATTTATTAAATCCGTTGAAAAATGATTATGACCTGGAAGCGATTGCATCGGAACATCTGGGGATTATGATCCCGGGAAAAGCAGAAGTGTTGGGTAAGAAAACGTATCGGACATTGCTTGCAGAGAACGAGAAAAGCTGTATGGAATATGCCTGCTATGGAGCTTATATATCCCGGAAAGGACAAAAGGTTCTAAAGGACAAGTTGGCGGCAGCAGGGATGGAACGCCTTATGGATGACATGGAGATGCCTCTTTCCCTGGTTCTTTTTGATATGCAAAAGGAAGGCGTGGCTGTAAAGCGCGAGGAATTAAAAATCTATGGAGATGCTCTGGCTGCGAGGATCGGAGAACTTGAAAAATTAATTCATGAACAGGCAGGAACGGAATTTAATATTAATTCGCCCCGACAACTGGGAGAAGTATTGTTTGAAACCATGAAGATTCCCGGTGGTAAGAAAACAAAGACCGGATATTCCACTGCAGCGGATGTACTGGAGAAGCTTTCCGGAGAGTATCCGATCGTCCGTGATATTCTGGAGTACCGGGGACTGACCAAACTGAAATCTACTTATGCTGATGGTCTGGCAGCATATATTGAAACGGACGGTAGAATTCATACCAACTTTAATCAGACCATAACTGCTACAGGGAGGATCAGTTCTACAGAACCGAATCTGCAGAATATTCCTATGCGTATGGAGTTGGGAAGGCAGATCCGAAAAGTATTTGTTCCAAGACCTGGCTGTGAATTTATGGATGCGGACTATTCACAGATCGAACTTCGTGTGTTGGCACATATGTCAGGAGATGAGCAGCTGATCGATGCCTACAGACAGGAAGAGGATATTCATAGAATCACAGCATCCAAGGTGTTCCATACGCCGTTTGAGAAGGTTACGGATCTCCAGAGACGAAATGCGAAGGCGGTTAACTTTGGCATTGTCTATGGAATCAGTTCCTTTGGACTGAGTCAGGATCTGAGCATCAGTAAAAAGGAAGCGGCACAGTATATTGAACAGTATTTTGCAACCTATCCCAAGGTAAAGGAATTTATTGACCAACTGGTGACAGACGCAAAAGAAAAAGGGTATACGGAGACCATGTTTGGCAGGAGACGACCGATTCCGGAACTGGCTTCTTCAAATTTTATGCAGAGATCTTTTGGTGAGCGTGTGGCAATGAATGCACCCATTCAGGGAACGGCAGCAGACATTATTAAGATTGCCATGATCAAAGTATGGAAGGCACTGAAAGAGGAAGGTCTGAAATCCCGTCTGATCCTGCAGGTGCATGATGAACTTTTGATTGAAACAGTATTGGAAGAGGAAGAACGGGTACAGGAGATCCTTACAGAGAACATGAAATCTGCAGCTGATCTGGCGGTTACTCTGGAGATTGATCTGCATACGGGAAAAAACTGGTACGAGGCAAAATAAATGCGGTTTATAGGAATTACCGGTGGTGTAGGTGCCGGAAAAACAGAAATTTTAAAATACATCGGACAGCATTATAAATGCGAAATATATCTGGCAGATGATATCGGCCACAAAGTGAAAGAACCCGGAACGGATGGGTATAGGGCATTACTAGACCTGTTGGGCAGAGAAATTCTGGATGATGACGGACAGATCAACAAGGCTTCTATGGCGGCGAAGATTTTTGAGGATCCTGCGCTTTTGGAACAGGTAAATGCAATCATTCACCCGGCGGTAAAAAAGTATCTGGCTGAACGCTTGGCTGAGGCAGGAGAGAGAAAAGATGTGGAATTGTTTTTTGTAGAGGCTGCATTGCTGATCGAGAATGGCTTCGGAGAAGTTGTGGATGAAATGTGGTATATTTATGCACGGGAAGAAGTCCGGAGAAAAAGACTTTCACAGAACCGCGGCTATACCCGGGAGAAGATAGAGAAGATCATGTCCTCACAATTATCGGAAGAAGAATTCCGGAAAAATTGTGATTTTGTCATTGATAACAGTGAGAGTCTGGAGAACAGCTACAGACAGATCAGACAGAAACTGGAGGCATATTCATGGAGGGAGTAAAGGAAAAACAGGGACAACTGGTATTTGGCCTGGATATCGGAACCAGAAGTATAGTGGGTACAGTAGGATATTTGAATGGTGGAAAATTCCATGTACTGGCTCAAAGATCCAAAGAACATGAGACCAGAGCTATGTTGGACGGTCAGATTCATGATATCGGTAAAGTAGGAGAGACCATATCCCAGATAAAAACTTTGCTGGAAGAGGATCTTAACAGAGAACTTAAGGATGTCTGCATTGCGGCAGCAGGCCGTGTGCTTCGTACAGTTACCACTTATGTGGAGCAGAACTTTGAAAATGACCATGAAATAACACAGGAGGATGTTTATTCTCTGTGTACTATGGGAGTAGAAAAGGCATATGAAGAATTCCAGAAGAACAATTCTGATAATGATATGAAATTTTATTGCGTGGGATATACGCCCATGAGATATTATATGAATGGTTATCAGATGGGAAATCTGGAAGGGCATAAGGCAAAGACCATCGCAGTAGATCTGATCGCAACATTCCTTCCGGATGATGTGGTAGACGGCCTGTATAAAGCAGTGGAACTGGCTGATCTGCATGTGGCAAATCTGACACTGGAGCCTATTGCAGCTATTCAGGTGGCAATTCCGGAAAAATTTCGTATGCTGAATATGGCATTGGTGGATGTCGGTGCGGGAACCAGCGATATTTCTATTACAAAGGATGGAACAATCACAGCTTATGGAATGATTCCTGTAGCAGGAGACAGCCTGACGGATATTCTGGTACAGCATTGTCTGGTAGAATTTGAGGCAGCGGAGCAGATCAAGAGAAAATGCAGAACCCAGGAGGTTATCGAATATGAAGATATCATGGGCTTGCCACAGACCATTACCGCAAGTGAGGTTTTGGAGCTCCTTGATCCGGAAATTGAACGGATGACGCAGATGGTATCCGATACGATCAAGGAACTCAACGGAGATAAGCCGGTCAGTGCCGTGTTCGTGGTCGGTGGAGGCGGGATGGTGCCGGGTTATACGGAAAAGCTTGCTGAAAAGCTGGGAATTGTGAAGGAACGTGTGGCAATCCGTGGGCAGGAGGTCATGCAGACAATTGTGTTTGAACTGGAAAATGCCAGAAAGGATGCTATGATGGTAACACCTATCGGCATCTGCCTGAGCTACTATGTACAGAGTAATAACTTTATCTTCGTGGAATTTAACGGAGAGAGAGTAAAGCTGTATGACAATGGAAAATTGTCTGTGACAGATGCAGCCATGCAGATGCAGTTTCCAAATGACCGGCTGTTCCCGAGAAGAGGGGAAGCACTCGTGTTTACTGTGAATGGTAAGACTCGCATGGTGCGCGGAGAACAGGGGGAGGCAGCAGTCATCCGGGTCAATGGAGAGACAGCAGATATGTATACCCAGGTACATAATGGAGACCGTATTGTAGTAACGCCGTCCACGGAAGGTGCGGCTGCAGTTCTGGAATTAGGTAAGCTGCCTGAACTGGGAGATGCCCTGTCGGTTTATGTTAACGGCAAACAGATCAGCCTGCCGAAAACAGCGGATGTCAACGGACACAGAAAAAATGAGTTTTATCATATTTCTCAGAATGATGAGATCAGGATTCAAAATTCTTATACGGTGAGGGAAATTGCAGAATTTCTGGATGTGTCTCTGGGTGAAGATATTAAGGTCAATGATACGGCGGCACAACCGGATACCAGAGTATATGAACATTTTACAGTCAGCTGGGATATGAAGAATCCGCTGCCGGAAGGAAACTATGCGGATATGCCGGATGAAGAAGAGGATGGCTGCGAAGAAGAACCTGCGGTGCAGGAGGCAGAAACTGCAATATCTGTAGATTCCGGACAGGGCGAAAATACAGCGCAGGCCGAACAGGAGCAGACCGTGACTGCACAGGGACCACATCCGCTGACGGTGATCGTGAACCATTCCCCTGTTACCATGCAGGGGAAGGCTTCTTATGTATTTGTGGATGTGTTTGACTATATTGATTTTGACCTGGGAGCATCCGCATCCGCCGGCAGATCTATTGTGACGAACCTGAACGGACGTCCGGCTCAGTACATGGAGTCACTGAAAGAGGGCGATGTCATTGAGATCTACTGGAAAAGCATGCGTTAATCCGAAGCTGGAAAAGTATGAAAAAGAGTAAGATAGAAGTAGGATAGATGTTAAGATAGAAGTTAAGACAGAAGTAAGATAGAAGTAAAATAGAAGCAAGATAGAAGTTAAGATAGAAAAGAGATTAAGAAATTATGAGATTATGTAGTATTGCCAGTGGCAGCAGTGGCAATTGTATTTATGTGGGATCGGAAACCACGCATCTGCTGGTGGATGTAGGAATTAGCGGAAAGAAAGCGGAGACCGGCTTAAACAGCCTTGGACTCACAGGAAGAGATCTGGATGGAATACTGTTGACTCACGAGCATATGGATCATGTTGCGGGACTGGGTGTCATGGCAAGAAAATATGATGTACCGATCTATGCGACATCCGGAACTCTGGAAGAGATTCAAAAGATGAAAAATCTGGGGAAGATTGATCCGGAATTGTTTCGGGAAGTAAAGGAAGATGTCAAACTTACCATTAAGGATCTGACCATTAATCCCATGAAAATCTCCCATGACGCAGCACAGCCTGTAGGTTATCGCATTGCTTACGGAGATAAAAAGATAGGAATCTGTACGGATCTTGGTATTTATAATGATTATACCGTAGAGTGTCTGAAGGGGATGGATGCACTGCTGGTGGAAGCAAATCATGATGTAAAAATGTTGCAGGTAGGTCCTTATCCCTATTATCTGAAACAGAGAATTTTGGGGGAGAGGGGACATCTTTCTAATGAGAATTCCGGAAAACTTCTCTGCCGTATTTTGCACGATAAGCTTCAGACAATCATACTGGGACACCTCAGTAAGGAGAATAACCTTCCAGAGCTGGCTTACGAGGCGGTACGCATGGAGATCACCATGGGAGAAAACCCATATAAGGCAGAAGATTTTCGAATGATGGTGGCAGAACGCAGCGATGTGTCTCCTGTGATTAATATTGCTTAACGAACAGGTAACTATTCAGGTCACATCATTTCGAAGAAGTTGCGTTATCATACACTTATATCTCTTAGTGACCAGTGTTGTTCATAGACTGGCACTCAGTATAGGAACATACCCGATCACAAAATTATGCATGCATGTTTATGTCCGGATAGGTTCACGGACGGAACTTAAAGGTTGCAAATTGTCAGAAAGTGTAGTTTAATAGATAAAAATAATAGCATGATTTCATGCGGAAAATGAGGGAGATTATGAAAAAAACAATTATTACGGTAGTTGGTAAGGACACAGTAGGTATTATCGCAAAGGTATGTACCTATCTTGCGGAAAACGGCATCAATATCCTGGATATTTCCCAGACCATCGTACAGGGATATTTTAATATGATGATGATCGTTGACACCAACCAGATGCGAAAAACTTTCGGTGACATGGCAGATGAACTGGCTGCTCTCGGAGAAGAGATCGGCGTAGTGATCAAGTGTCAGAAGGAAGAGATCTTTGACAAGATGCACCGCATCTGATAAGCCCCACGATTTTAAAGAGAATAAGACCCGAAGGGGCAGATAGGAGCCGTAATGATCAATTTATATGAAGTAACAGAGACCAACAAGATGATCGAGGAAGAAAACCTGGATGTGCGTACCATTACGCTGGGGATCAGTCTGTTAGACTGTATCGATTCTGATCTGGACAGACTGAATGAGAAGATTTATCACAAAATATATGAAGCAGCTAAGGATCTGGTGAAGACTGGAGAGGAGATTTCCAGAGAATTTGGTATTCCTATTGTAAATAAGAGAATTTCCGTGACGCCTATCGCATTGGTCGGCGGCGCAGCATGTCATACGGTGGAAGATTTTGCCAGCATTGCAAAGACACTGGATAAAGTGGCACACGAAGTAGGAGTGAACTTCCTGGGCGGTTATTCCGCACTGGTAAGCAAGGGAATGACTCCGGCAGATGAACTACTGATCCGTTCCATACCTCTGGCACTGTCCACCACAGAGCGTGTGTGCAGTTCCGTAAATCTGGGCTCCACTAAGACCGGTATCAACATGGATGCGGTAAAGCTGATGGGAGAGATGGTGAAGGAGACCGCAGAGTACACTAAGGAAGATGATTCCCTGGGCTGTGCGAAATTGGTAGTATTCTGTAATGCACCGGATGATAATCCTTTCATGGCGGGAGCTTTCCATGGCGTGACTGAAGCTGACAAGATCATTAATGTGGGTGTCAGTGGTCCCGGAGTTGTCAAGACCGCACTGGAGAAGGTTCGCGGAGAGAATTTTGAAGTCCTTTGTGAAACCATCAAGAAGACTGCATTCAAGGTAACCCGTGTGGGTCAGCTGGTAGCACAGGAAGCATCCAGAATGTTAAATGTACCGTTTGGCATTGTAGACCTGTCTCTGGCACCGACCCCGGCCATCGGCGACAGCGTAGCTGATATTCTGTGTGAGATCGGTCTGGAATATGCCGGAGCGCCTGGAACCACGGCAGCCCTTGCTCTGTTGAATGATCAGGTGAAAAAGGGCGGTGTTATGGCATCTTCCTATGTCGGCGGTTTAAGTGGTGCATTCATTCCTGTCAGTGAAGATCAGGGAATGATAGATGCAGTGAATGCAGGAGCTCTCACCATCGAGAAGCTGGAAGCTATGACTTGTGTCTGCTCCGTAGGTCTGGATATGATCGCCATTCCCGGAGACACCAAGGCAACCACCATCTCCGGTATCATTGCGGATGAAATGGCCATCGGTATGGTGAATCAGAAGACTACCGCCGTAAGAATCATCCCCGTCATTGGAAAAGGAGTGGGAGAGACCGTGGAATTCGGTGGACTATTGGGGTATGCGCCTATTATGCCAGTGAACCAATTTTCATGTGACGCTTTCGTCAATCGTGGCGGTCGTATCCCTGCGCCGATCCACAGCTTTAAGAACTAAATTGAGAGTTACGCGAGCAATGAGCCGCGCATAGGCATAGTGAGGACAGCGATGGGCGCTTGCGCACAAATCGCTGTCTTTAC
>CAKSAM010000055.1 GCA_934436245.1 uncultured Acetatifactor sp. | reverse complement strand
GTACTTGCCATCAACAGCTTCTTCATGGCGGGAGCAAAGGAAGGTCTGAAGTTCTATCTGGTACCTGATTTTGGACGCATGCAGGAAGTCGGTGTGGTATCTACACTGGTAGGTGCCATGAACCAGGCGTTCTTTACCTTAAGTCTTGGTATTGGTGCTATGGCGATCTTCGGAAGCTATATCGGCAAGGATCATTCCCTGATGGGAGAGTCCGTCAGAGTTGTGGTACTGGATACTTTCGTGGCAATTACTGCAGGACTGATCATTTTCCCTGCCTGCTTTACCTATGGGGTGGATCAGACTTCCGGTCCCAGCCTGATCTTTATTACTTTGCCGAATATTTTTGCCAATATGCCTTACGGCCGCCTGTGGGGGAGCTTATTCTTCCTGTTCATGGCATTCGCAGCATTGTCTACGGTACTGGCGGTATTTGAAAATATTATCTGCTGTGGCATGGAGCTGACCGGTGCCAGCCGTAAGAAATCTTCCCTGGTGAACCTGTTCCTGATCATTGCATTGTCTGTGCCCTGCGTACTGGGGTATAATGTATGGAGTTTTGATGGTTTTGCTGTCTTCGGCGGAGCAGTACTGGATTTTGAAGATTTCCTGGTAAGCAATCTGTTCCTTCCCTTAGGATCCCTGGTATACCTGCTGTTCTGCGTGACCAGATACGGCTGGGGATGGGAGAACTATAAGGCAGAAGTAAATACAGGCAAGGGATTAAAAGTCCACGACTGGATGCGCGGTTATCTGACCTACGGACTGCCCCTGATCGTGATCTTCATTTTCCTGTTCGGTATCTACGATAAGTTTTTTAAATAAGATTTTGAAGATCCAGTAGCTCACATAAGAATAAGGACAAGCAGACTCTAAGCAACCGTCGGTACTTAGCGAGGGTATTTTCCTCGCTTATGTACCGTTACGGTTAAGCGTCCGTAAGCGAATCGTGCGAAAGAAAGCACGCGCGGGTCTGCGGTTCTTATTCTTGTGCGAGCTACGTGGAATATAATATTGTAAAAAATAAAAAAAGTAGTTGACGAATACATTTTTTATGCTATAATATCAAATGTGTGTAGAGCAACTACGCATTAGAATAACCCAGTCAGTCATGTTACTTGAAGGGACTGAAGGGAGGTCGGGTGTAAGATGTCAAACGTAATCGTAAAAGAGAACGAGACTTTAGATAGCGCTTTACGTCGTTTCAAGAGAAGCTGCGCTAAGGCTGGTATCCAGCAGGAGATTCGTAAGAGAGAGCATTACGAGAAGCCTAGCGTAAAACGTAAGAAGAAGTCTGAAGCAGCAAGAAAACGTAAATATAACTAATGTTAAACAATAGTCCCCGGCGTGATTTCCGGGGACTTTGTACTTATGAGGGAAAAGTAATGTGGAATTATCAAATACTGGGAACGGATGTATATCATTTACTGGCAGCGTTTGTATTATACAGTGTTTTCGGTTGGGCATTGGAATCTGTTTACATGTCCTTTTGTAATCGCAGGCTGACAAACAGAGGATTTGGAAAAGGACCCTTTTGTCCGATTTATGGTTTTGGCGGAGTACTGGGCTATCTGATCTTAAGTCCCCTGCGTGGAAAACTCGTAAAGCTTTATATTTTCGGAGCTATCCTGGCTACGGCATTTGAGTATCTGGTGGGAATTGGAATGATCCGGTTTTTAGGAGCCCTCTGGTGGGATTATAACAACAAGCCATTTAACTACCGTGGAATCATCTGTCTGGAAAGTACGGCTGCCTGGGGCTTCTATGCAATCGGAATTGTACAGTTTGTTCACGATGCTATGTATCATATTATCGACAGAGTTCAGATTCAGGTTGGCACACGTATGATTCAGATTATTCTGGCTGTTGTAGCGGTGGATTATGCGATACAGTTGATCAAGGTGTTACACGTTGATGTACGCAGTAAAGGAGCGGCACTGAAGGAGCGTTGTCAGGAATTGCTGACCCGTCTTTAATACAGAACGGAATCCGCAGGATATCGATGGATTTTCAGGTATATACAAAGTCACATGACCATATCTTTTAGAAGAAAGGATAAGGGAGTGTGGCTTTTTTATGCAGAAAAACAGAAAGCGGATCTGTGTGTGGATATTACTTTTGACCTTTGGAATACATCTCTTTTGGGGGAGCGGATATTGTGTGGCTGCTGCACCTGCAGCAATACAGGCGCCCAGCGCCGTGCTGATGGAGAGTACCACCGGAAAGGTGATTTTTGAACAAAATTCCAGAGAACACAGAAGCCCGGCCAGTATTACGAAAATTATGACATTGTTGTTGACATTTGAGGCGCTGGAAAAGGGAAAGGTGTCACCGGAGGATAAGGTGACAGTTAGTGCATATGCCAGCTCCATGGGAGGCTCGCAGGTATTTCTGGCGGAAAATGAGGTGCAGACGCTGGATACTATGATCAAATGTATTGCGGTAGCCTCCGGAAATGATGCCAGTGTTGCGGTGGCAGAGTACATAGCGGGAAGTGAAGAAGCTTTTGTGCAGAGAATGAATGAAAAGGCTGCGGAGCTTGGCATGACGGACACGCATTTTGAAGACTGCTGCGGACTGACGGATTCAGATGGACATTATACAACGGCAATGGATGTAGCATTGATGTCAAGAGAGCTTACTTTGAAATATCCCGAGATCTTTAAGTATACCGGTATCTGGATGGAAGATATTACGCATGAGACCAGGCAGGGAACTTCTAAATTTACACTGAACAGTACCAATAAATTGTTAAAACAATATCAGTGGGCAACAGGACTGAAAACGGGTTCAACCTCCAAGGCGAAATTCTGCCTGTCGGCAACGGCAAGCAAAGACGGTATTGATCTGATTGCGGTCGTTATGGGGGCTCCGGACTATAAGGCACGCTTTCAGGATGCACAGACACTGCTTAGCTATGGATTTCATGTCAGTGATCTGTATCTGGATGAAAATGCAGATCCACTGATGGATTTACGAGTAGAAGGAGGCGTGGAGGATACCGTGCCTGTAAAATATCAGGGAGAATTCCGCTATCTGGATACAGAAGGCAACTCGCTGGATGGAGTTGAGAAAAAGCTGGAATTACCGGAAAAAGCAGAAGCACCCATACAAAAAGACATGGAAGCGGGCCGGGCGGTATATCTGTTGAATGGTGTTGAAATCGGCAGTGTTCCTGTTTTGTATGGCAGCACTGTTGCAAAGGCGGTGTACAAGGACTATCTGATAAAAATAATGGAATTTTATCTTTTGTAAGACCGGAAAATATGTTATACTATAGAACATGTTGGCAATAATTCGGGAAGATACTATGGGGGCAGCTGATTTGGATGTAGTGATTACCGTAATTGCAGTGATCCTGGTAATATTCCTGTGGATAATGCTGTATGACAGCAATCGTTTTGTGGTACGGCATTACTCCATACAGGATAACAGAATACGAAAACCTGTAAAAGCAGTGGTTCTGGCGGACCTGCACAATAAGAGATACGGAAAAGAGAATGAACGCCTGCTTGAGGCAATTGATGAACTTCATCCGGATATGATCCTGATTGCCGGTGATCTTCTCACGGCGAGACCAAAAGAGAGTCTGGATGTGGCGTTGGAACTGGTAACTAAGCTTTCTGAAAAATATCCTGTCTATTATGGCAATGGCAATCATGAGCACAGATTAAAACTGTATCCGGAGACCTATGGCGATATGGGACAAAGATATGAGGAGGCTCTACAAAAGGCTGGAATCGACAGGCTTGTGAATGCACACACAGACCTGGCGGAATATGGAATTTCCCTCTATGGTTCGGAGATCGACAAGCTTTATTACAGGCGTTTTGGCATAGAACCCATGGAGGAGAACTATCTGAGAAGGCTTTTAGGACAACCCTCAGAAGAACAATATACGATACTTATTGCACATAATCCGGATTATTTTCCGTATTATGCCGAATGGGGCGCAGACCTTGTGCTGTCTGGGCATGTACATGGAGGAATGGTCAGGATTCCGTTCTGGGGCAAGGGTGTGGTATCTCCCAATATCCGGCTTTTTCCACAGTATGATGGAGGCGAGTTCACACTGGGTAAATCAAAAATGCTGCTCAGCCGGGGACTGGGAATGCATACGATTCCTGTCCGGTTATTTAATCCGGGAGAAATTCTGGAGGTGGATCTGCGGCCGGAAGAAGGTAAAATTGCGGAAACACATGAGGGGAAATAGGAGTTTTATTACATGGCAATTTCTGTAAAACTGGAAGCGTTTGAAGGACCATTAGACCTGTTGCTTCACTTGATCGAAAAAAATAAAATAGATATTTATGATATCCCGATTGTAGAAATTACAGCACAGTATCTGGATTATATCAGGCAGATGCAGCGGGAAGATATGAATGTCATGAGTGAATTTCTGGTAATGGCAGCCACATTGATCGATATTAAATGTAAGATGCTGCTGCCCAAGGAAGTGAATGAGGACGGCGAGGAAGAAGATCCCAGAGCGGAGCTGGTGCAGAAGCTGCTGGAATATAAGATGTATAAATATATGTCCTTTGAACTCAGAGACAGACAGGTGGATGCCGCCCGGAACATGTATAGAGAGCAGAGACTTCCGAAGGAAGTAGAGGCATACAGGCAGCCCATTGATTATGAAGAACTCATCGGTGACATGAATCTGAACAAGCTTCATGAGATTTTTAAATCTATCGTGAAGAAGCAGGAGGACAAGATCGACCCTGTCCGCAGCCAGTACGGTAACATTGAGAAGGACGAGGTGGACATGGATATCAAAATGCTGTATGTGGAGGCTTATGCCAGAGAACATAAGACCTTCAGCTTCCGTAAGCTTTTGGAAAAACAGCACAGCAAGATGGAAGTCATAGTTACTTTTCTGATCATTCTGGAACTGATGAAGACCGGAAAGATTAACATTAGTCAGGAAAACATATTTGACGATATCATGATTACATCAAATATCTAATGATGGTGAGGTTGAAAAATGGAACGTAGTAAAGCAGAGGCAGTGATAGAAGCCATTCTTTTTACCATGGGTGATTCTGTGGAGATCAGCAGGCTTGCAGAGGTGATAGAAGAGGATGTAAAGACTACAAAGTCAATTTTAAAAGATATGGCAACAAGGTATGAGGAAGAAAACAGAGGAATCGGGCTGACGCAGTTCGATAATTCTGTACAGCTCTGTACCAGGGCTGATATGTATGAATACCTGATCAAAATTGCAAAAACCCCCAGGAAAATGACTTTGACAGATACCGTGCTGGAGACCCTGTCCATTATAGCCTACAAACAGCCGGTAACCAGACTGGAGATAGAGAGAGTCCGGGGAGTCAGCTGTGATCATGCCATTAACAAGCTGCTGGAATATGATCTGATCACGGAGCTTGGAAGACTGGATGCGCCCGGAAGACCTCTTTTATTTGGTACGACGGAACAGTTTTTGCGTTGCTTTGGGGTAAAGAGTCTGGAGGAACTGCCGGAATTGAACCCGGTACAGGTGGAAGAATTCAAACAGCAGGCAGAGCAGGAAGTGCAGATGACATTAAATATCTGACAACAATAGAAACAATAGAATAGGACAAAGAATGAGCCTCATAATAATTAGTAATCCTTTCCGGGAGTGATGATTATGCGAGGCTTTTTGTATACCCTTTTTGCGGGACTGTTGTGGATGGAAAGCATAGTTGGCGGAGCTGTATCCGGGAATATGACGACTGCCTGTGGATCCTCTGTGAATATTTTAAGCGAAGCAAAAGAAGACGGGCAGCCCGAAGAACTGCAGCTTTATGCCCAGGCGGCGGTACTTCTGGATGCTGATTCGGGGAGAGTGTTATACGGAAAAAATGAGGAAGCACCCATGGCTATGGCCAGCACCACCAAGATCATGACTTGTATTCTGGTGCTGGAAAGTGCAAAGGTTGAGGAGAAAGTCAGCGTTTCCGCCTATGCTGCATCCATGCCGAAGGTAAAGCTTTATGTTAAAAAGGGGGAAGCTTATACAGTGAGGGAATTGTTGTTTTCCCTGATGCTGGAAAGTCACAATGATGCTGCTGCGGTGCTGGGAGAATATATTGGGGGGAAGCTTCTCGGAGAACAGAGAGAAGCTTCGGAACACACCGTGGAAGAGAGCAAAGCAGCATTACATAGATTTGCACAGGCAATGAATGAAAAGGCAGTGGAAATCGGCTGCGAGGACACCTGGTTCATTACCCCCAATGGGCTGGATGCCACGGAGACACTGACGATGTCTGACGGGAGCGTTCTGGAAAAGGAGCATCACACCACAGCGAAGGATCTGGCCTGTATTTTAAGGTACTGTATCCGGGAATCCTCCCAGAGGGATCTGTTCCGGGAAATCACGCAGACACAGGATTATTGCTTTACAGAAAACAACCGTTCGTTTCAATGTCACAATCACAATGCTTTTCTACAGATGATGGATGGAGCTTTTACCGGCAAGACAGGGTTTACAAATAAAGCGGGGTATTGCTACGTGGGAGCCCTGGAACGGGACGGAAAATGCCTGATCGTGGCACTTCTGGCCTGTGGCTGGCCGGATCATAAGACATATAAGTGGAGCGACAGCCGGCAATTATTGGAGTATGGACTGGAAAATTATACATACCGGAAATTTGAGATGGAGCCATTTTCCGGCAGGGAACAACTGCTTATGCCGGTTCCTGTGATAAATGCACAGAATGATCATCTGAAACGGGAGGTGTCTCTTGCGGTCAGAATGGCTCCGGAGGCAGAAGGCGTGGAAGGACTTCTGATGCGGCCGCAGGAACAGATAGAGATCCTGTACAGAAAGGAGGAAAAACTATCGGCTCCCGTGACGGAGGGAGAGACTGTGGGAGAAATCTGCTATTTTGTGGATGGCGAAATCTGGCGCAGAGAGCGGTTGACTGCAGGAGAGTCTGTCGAAGCCATTGATCCGGCCTGGTGCGTCAGACAGATCGCAGGACGATATCTACCGGTATTCCCCTGAGATATTATGAAAGGAATACGCAAAAGAGTGATGTTGTGGGATCCGCAGGGAACAAAATGGAAAAATGACGGGGAAATTGTTCAAAATAAGGAACAATGTATAATTTTTGTAAAAATCTGCAATTCGTTCTTTGCGAGTTGCAGATTTTGTGTTATACTACAAACTGTTAATCATGGGGGCATTTGTGCTTCTATATTAATAAACGTTTTCTATTATATTTTATTATATTATCAACGGAGGGCTGAAAACATATGAGTACTACTTCAAAAGCGAGTCAAAGAATAGCAGCTTTACTCGATGACAACAGTTTCGTTGAAATCGGCGGACTTGTAACCGCAAGAGCTACGGATTTCAATCTGAAACCCAATGAAACTCCTTCTGACGGTTGTATTACCGGCTACGGAGTGATCAATGGCAATCTTGTATATGTATATAGCCAGGACGCTTCCGTACTGAACGGAACCATCGGCGAGATGCATGCAAAGAAGATCACCAACCTCTATGATCTGGCTATGAAGACCGGAGCACCTGTGATCGGACTGATCGAATCTGCAGGTTTAAGACTGCAGGAGGCAACCGATGCACTGGCTGCATTCGGTGAGATTTACTTAAAGCAGACCATGGCTTCCGGCGTGATCCCCCAGATCACCGCTGTATTCGGAACCTGTGGCGGCGGCTTAGGACTGTTCCCTACCATGACTGATTTCACTTTCATGGAAGAGAAGAATGCCAAGCTGTTCGTAAATGCTCCCAATGCGCTGGATGGCAATGTGATCACCAAATGTGATTCTTCTTCCGCAAAATTCCAGGCAGAAGAGAGCGGTATCGTTGATGTGGTAGCTGACGAAGCAACCATTCTGGAGAAGGTAAGAGAGCTGGTAAGCTTCCTTCCTGCCAACAATGAGGATGATGCAAGCTTCTTAGAGGATTGTACCGATGATCTGAATCGTGTGAACCCTGAGATCGCAGGCTGTGTCGGAGACACTAGCGTTGCTCTGTCCATTCTGGCAGATGACAACAATTTCTTCGAAGTAAAGTCCGGATATGCCAAGAATATGGTAACCGGTTTCTTACGTCTCGATGGTGTTACCGTAGGTGCGGTAGCTAACCGTTCCGAGATCTGTGACGAGGAAGGCAAAGTAGCAGAGAAGTTAGACGCTGTACTGACCGCAGAAGGCTGTGAGAAGGCTGCAGAGTTCGTAAACTTCTGTGATGCTTTCGGTATTCCTGTACTGACTCTGACCAACGTAAAGGGTTATGAGGCAACTTTAGCTTCCGAGAAGACTATCGCCAAGGCTGCTGCAAAGCTGACCTATGCATTCGCTAACGCTACCGTTCCCAAGGTAAACGTTGTGATCGGCAAGGCTTTAGGAACCGCTTATGTGGTAATGAACTCCAAAGCAATCGGTGCTGACATCACTATGGCATGGCCGGATGCACAGATCGGTGCTATGGACGGCAAGCTGGCTGCCAAGATCATGTATGATGGCCAGGGTGCGGATGTAATCAATGAAAAGGCTGCTGAGTACGAAGCACTTACTCTGAATGTAACCAGCGCAGCCAAGAGAGGATATGTGGACCAGATCGTAAATGCTGCTGATACCAGAAAATATGTGATCGGCGCATTTGAGATGTTATTCACCAAGAGTGAAGACCGTCCTGCCAGGAAACACGGAACTGTATAAGAAAGGGTGATTGTAAAATGAAGAAATTTTTAAGCTTAGTATGTATGATTACCTGCATCTTTGGTTTGACGGCCTGTGGCAGTGAGGAGACCTATACGGATTACGAGCAGCGTAAGATGGACACCGCAGTCCAGATCGCTACCCAGTACGTGATCCCTTCTTTGGAGAATTTTGAAGATGAATCCATAGTAGAGACTTTCTCTGAGTATACCGCTGATGAAGTGACATATATGGTACAGGAGAATGTTGGTATCACTGTTGACGGTTATGCATACAAGACTGCTATCGAGTCCTTTAATTCCGCTAAGGAGACCATCGGCGGCATCACTGCTGTAGGTGATGCAGAAGCTACTATCGATGATGATCAGATCATCGTACATGTAGATGTGACCGGAGCAAACCAGAACGCACAGGCAGAAGTGATCTTCAGCAATGATATGTTCTTACAGATGGAGTCTGCAGCATTGAACCCCGTGGAGTCCATGGGCGGTCTGATGACCAAGGCAGCACTGAACACTCTGATCGGTATGGGAACTGTATTCGTAATGCTGATCATGATCTCACTGATCATTTCCCTGTTTAACTTTATTCCTAAGATCCAGGCTGCATTCAGCAAGAAGGATAAAAAGGAAGAGACCAAGAACGCAGGCATTGACAACGCAGTAACTCAGATTGCTGCACAGGAAGAGAATGAGACTGACGACACCGAACTGATTGCTGTCATCGCAGCTGCCATTGCAGCCAGCGAAGGATCCGCAGGCACCGATGGATTTGTAGTTCGTTCTATTCGCAGAGTCAGATAATTAAAAAGTAGGAGGATATTAAAATGAAGAATTATACCATTACCGTAAATGGCAACGTATATGATGTAGTAGTAGAAGAGGGCGCATCTACCGGAGCACCCGTAGCAGCAAAGGCTCCCGCAGCTCCCAAGGCAGCACCCAAGGCTCCTGCAGCAGCCCCTAAGGCAAGTGGCGCAGCAGGCAGCATCAAGGTTGAAGCCGGTGCAGCAGGCAAGATTTTCAAGGTAGAGGCAAATGTTGGACAGGCTGTTAAGAAGGGTGACGCAGTCATCATTCTGGAAGCTATGAAGATGGAGATCCCTGTAGTAGCTCCCGAAGACGGTACTGTAGCAAGCATTGATGTTGCAGTTGGTGATACTGTTGAGGCTGGTGCAGTTCTGGCAACTCTGAACTAAGCATTATACATCAGCTCTATAAACAACAGGAGGTCATCAAATGGAATATATAGCTAGTACGCTTAACAACCTGATTCATCAGACAGCGTTTTTTAACCTGACCTGGGGAAACTATGTCATGATTCTGGTTGCATGCTTTTTCCTTTATTTAGCTATCCGTCATGAGTTCGAGCCTTTGCTCTTACTCCCGATAGCGTTCGGTATGCTGTTGGTAAACATTTACCCCGATATCATGCTGCACCCCGAAAATGCAGCAAACGGTGCCGGCGGCTTACTGTATTATTTCTATAAGCTGGATGAATTGGCAATCCTGCCTTCCCTGATCTTCATGGGTGTAGGTGCCATGACAGACTTTGGTCCTCTGATCGCAAACCCCAAGAGCTTCCTTCTGGGAGCTGCTGCACAGTTCGGTATTTTCGCAGCATACTTCGGAGCGATCTGGCTGGGCTTCAACGACAAGGCAGCTGCAGCCATCTCCATCATCGGTGGTGCTGACGGCCCTACCTCCATCTTCTTAGCTGGTAAGCTGGGACAGACGGCAATTCTGGGACCTATCGCAGTTGCAGCATATTCCTACATGTCACTGGTTCCCATTATCCAGCCCCCTATCATGAAGCTTCTCACCACTGAGAAGGAGAGAAAGATCAAGATGGGTCAGCTTCGTCCGGTATCCAAGCTGGAGAAGATCCTGTTCCCCATCGTTGTTACCATCGTTGTATGTCTGATCCTTCCCACCACAGCTCC
>CAKSAM010000054.1 GCA_934436245.1 uncultured Acetatifactor sp. | reverse complement strand
TTCCAGTTCACCAGATCCTTCGAATGCAGCAAAGGAACTGCCGGGGTATTACAGAAGCTGGAAGCGATCATAAAATAGTCCTCTCCCACACGAATGGCATCCGGATCCGAATAATCCGTGTACAGGATCGGATTGATATAAGTACCGTCTCCCTGATCGGCGATCCACATTTTATGTATCTTCGTCTTGTCCATAAATTCTCCATTCCGCAGCCTTTTGCCGCTATTTACTCTGTGTACTTACGAATGCAGGCATTCCATAAATCTTGACCGATCATTGCCTGTCTTTTGAATGCTTCCAGTATAACAGATATTCCGCCACATCGCGTGTCATTTATCATTTTATTTATGACAAATCTTGCATTATCTACACTGCAATGCCATAATATTATGATGCCAGGGTCAAAAGCTCTAAGTTCATATGAAAAAGCAAAGTGACAATCGTTGCAGGAGGAAATCGCATTGAGTTTCTTTTACCAGAACCGCCGGGAACAGCTCTACCTGTATTTATCCAAAAATAACCCCTATGCTGTCCATCTTCACAGACAGCTGGAACTGATCTATGTATTGAGTGGTTCCACCACCGTTACCGTGGAGCAGCAGGATTTTTTACTGAAATCCGGTCAGGGTGTTCTGGTATTTCCAAACCAGATGCACGGTTTAAAAAATGTGGATGCCGGTCAGAATCTGCTCTGTATTTTTGAGCCGGACATCTGCCATTCCTTCCGCCATTTTTTCCAGAATAAAAAGCCCTCACGCAATGACTTTGCTGTCTCCACCCTCTCGGGGCACAGTCATATTGCCCTGCAGGGTCTCGAGACCTTAGCTGCCACCATGGAAAAAGATCGTCCCACCCCCTCCGATGTGCAGATCTATGCGGAAGGATATCTGACGCTCCTTTTGGCAGATCTTCTGCCTACTCTCCCTCTGCAGACAAGAAAAAATACAGAGGATCTGGAACTGGAGCAGCGACTGTTGCTCTATCTGGATGCACACTACACCGAAGAGCTCTCTTTGGAAAGTCTTTCAAAAGAATTCGGTGTCAGCCGCTTTGTACTGTCCCGGATCTTTACTGAAAAACTGCATACCACCTTTCCGGATTATGTGAACTCCAGGCGATTGGACTATGCCAGAGATTTATTACTGTCCACGGAATTGTCTGTGACACAGATTGCACTGGATGCTGGCTTTGGAAGCTCCCGGACTTTTTTCCGTGCTTTTCAGGACAGCTTCCATACCACCCCCGGAGCCTATCGCAGACAGACGGGATCCCTCTGATTTCCTCTATGCTGCACCCACAACAGTTCTTCTCCTGCCCGGATATAATCTTTCCATGTTCTGACAAACTGCCCGTTCTCCGGGGATGCACACATTTCCACTGTGACTACTGTGTCCACCCCCTCTCCTGCCAGATCATCCTTGTCGAATTCCATCAACAGCTTTCCTTTTCTCACCACTTCATTCTGCAGGACTTTACAATGATAATAACCACTGTGTAATTCTTCCCTGTCCCTGCAGATATTTAACAGCAGTTCCACACCGCTGTCCGTACGGAAACGGATCCTGTTTCCCATAGGATACAGTTTCAGCACTTTCCCTGCAGTGGGTGCATAGACCCTGCCATCCACCGGAGTGATGCAGATCTGTCCATTTCCTGAAGCCCCAGCCTCCTCCGGCATGTCTTCCGGATTTTTTCTGATTTCTCCGTTCACCGGACTTCCGATCGCAGTTCCCTGCATGATCAGCTGTCTGCTCCCCGTCATTTTCCTTTCCTCATAAGCTTCCGATGCAGCCTCTTGCGTTTCCTCTATTTTCCACCGCAGGCTCCGGCCGGACCAGAATCCGGTCAGTAGTCCCAGTATTCCTGCCGCCATGATATCAAACATCTGCATTTCATCGCCTTCCTTTATGTTACAGTTTCCGGATTTCTTTCCTTATTCTGCCTCGTTTTCAGGAAAGCATGCGATTCTTTCATTAACTATTTCCAAAAATAATGCAATTACGATACCGGCAGCCATGCAGAACAGATTCCGGGACGCCTCCTCTGCTGATGCTGCAAAGCTGTCCCAGGGAACAGTCATAACTGTAGCAGCAAAAATAATGCCGAAAATAATGTGAAACATCATTGCATAATGCCGTTCAAACAGATGATTTACCAGTTTTACCAGACACATAAATGTGACGATGCAGCCTGCAATCCCGGGGACTATTACCTCTGGATATAAGTGTCCGATACCATCTACAAAGGGCGTATAAAGCCCTAACGGCATCAATAGCGCTGAGAAGCTCATCCCCGGTGCGATCACCGACAGTGCAAAGGCGAATCCGCAGAACAAGTATCCGGCAGGTCCCGGAGCCACCGCAGTCTGGATATTTTGCAGCAAAAACAAAAAAACGCCAACGATGAAACATGTGATCACAGAGGCTGACACATTTTTGCCATTCCGCCCCTGTTTTCCCGCTTCCCTCCACAGCGAAGGCAGCATGCCACAGATCAATCCCACAAAAACACAGACTGATGGAACCGGGTAAGTCTTTAAAATATAGGACAATACATTTGCCACCCCGATAAATCCCACCGCCGAACCGATCATATAAGGGAATAACACCTTAAGATGCGTTCTCCACTTATGTAAAGGCTCCGCCAACAATTCCATGATCGGCCGATACACCCCGAACACCACACTCAATACCCCGCCGGAGATCCCCGGAAGTACTGCTCCCAGGCCGATCAGTGCCCCCTGTAATACTTTCAGTAGAAATCTAATATCCATTGTCTTTCTCCACTCCTGATCCCTCATAAAATCATATGTCTTTTCTCTGGTAAAATAGGCCTAAAAATCAAAGATAATTATTGACATTTCGATCAGGGCAATGGTATACTCTAACCGTATTCTAAATGAAAGTCATTGATCTCACATATTTTTGTAAGACATTGTTACTTTTACGGATGCTTTACAAAAATATGTGATTTTTTTGTCCTACGTTTTAGAATCATCAAAAAGGATCAGGCAAAGCCTGAATTATTAAAGGAGGTACCAATAATGAATAACGGTACAGTTAAGTGGTTCAATGCTCAGAAGGGTTATGGTTTCATCACCAACGATGCTAACGGCGAGGAAGTATTCGTACACTTTTCCGCAATCAATGCTGATGGTTTCAAGTCTCTGGAAGAGGGCCAGAAGGTAACTTTCGATACCGAGTGCGATCCTCAGAACAGCAGCAAGATCCGTGCTACCAACGTTACTGTTGTAGCTTAATAGCAAGACAAACCAAAAGGATCAGTCCCGTAGGACTGATCCTTTTTTGTAACTATTCAGAGCCATGTAAATATCATAAAATATTCGTCGAATGCTTGCATTCGTAAGAATATCTTATGATATTTATAGGGCGAAGTAACCACATGAGCAAAAGGAAAGCTGCATAGCAGCGATTTTGCGAATGCGGTTCTGAATAGTTACATATTCCTCCACCGCTCCGGCGAAATCTCCGCTTTCGTCACCAGACATTCCGGATCCGGTGCCAGCACGTGTCTGACCACCCGGAACACTTTCTTCGCATCACACAACAGACACTTTGCATCTCCAAAGGTCACCTCTTCCACTGCACCACAGTCCAGAAACGCCTGGTTCAATTTCACAAAATCTTCGGAAATGTGGGGCTGCTGCGCATTATAGTGTTTTCTCATATATACTTTCTTTTCACTTCCGTCCGGCAGGAGCGTTGTCAAAAGCATAGGTTCCGCCGCCAGACGATTCGGTACGTTCAACACTTCTTCCACGCTGTGAATGTACGTGTTGCGCTCATGTCCTACACCCACCAGCAATATTTTTCCGCCGCAGTCCTTCAACCGGTCGTACGCACCTCCCGGCGTACAGGGGGTATTATTTTCTTCCTCCCCAGCTACATATGCTGCAGCATTTTTCCCGAATCCCGCCATGCTGTGCGTCGGATGCAGAGAACGTACCACACCTTCTCTTGTCCGGAACAGATTCGTCAGCAGTCCCACGCAGGACGGTGTGCTGCGGTAATCATATACCGGATGTTCTGCATTTACATTGGCCCAGGTATGGGTCGGCAGAAGCAGTAATCCCTCTGCAAAATACTCCATCCAGACATCCAGCACGGTATCTGCACCGCCTTCCACCGCCCCGATGGCTTTCATGGAGGAATGGATCAGGATCGTCTCCTCTCCTGTCAATCCCATGTTCTGTAATTGCTTTTTCAGATCTTCTTTGGTATACATGCCTTATTTTTCCTTTTTTATTATTGACTTTTTTTCTCAAATAGGGTACTATAGCTTCACGTTCTGAAACAATATCATATGCTACCTATGAGGGAGTAGTTGGCAGCCTTTTTCAGCTTAACAGAAGGCTGTGGAGATATCAACATAATGATGCCGCCCTATGCGGAAACATCTGGTATCTTCGAAGCATTGATTGTGATAATGAGACTCATAGACAATGGATACGAAAATTTGCGTCCGTTGTCTATGAGTTTTTTTTATGAAACAAATGATAAACGAAATGCGAAAGAGAGGAACTTAAAAATGGATCTGCTTAGTTTATTTATTCTTGCTGTAGGATTATCTATGGATGCCTTCGCAGTATCGATCTGCAAGGGTCTGACCATGGATCGCGTCACATTGAAGAAAGCCGGGATCGTCGGTCTATGGTTCGGTGGTTTTCAGGCGCTGATGCCCATGATCGGTTATATCCTTGGCAATCAGTTTGAGCGTTTCATTACTTCTATTGATCACTGGATCGCCTTTGTGCTGCTGGGTATTATCGGTGCTTCCATGATCAAAGAGGCTTTGTCCAAAGATGAGGAACACGCCACCGCTTCCCTGGATGTAAAGACCATGTTCCTGCTGGCTGTAGCCACCAGTATCGATGCTCTGGCCGTAGGTGTCACTTTTGCCTTCCTGCAGGTTAATATCATAGCTGCCGTCCTGTTTATCGGTGTCATCACTCTGATCCTCTCCATGACCGGTGTAAAAGTCGGCAATGTCTTCGGTCTGCGCTATAAAGCAAAGGCAGAAATCGCCGGTGGTGTGATCCTGATCCTCATGGGTATCAAGATCCTTTTGGAGCACTTAGGCATTCTTGGGTGATTTTTGTCTCTGTTCTGCTATTTTCTTGCTTCCGGCACGAAACTGTCAAAAATGAAAATATCAAAATGCTTTCTTGCTTCGTCCAGTTCTGCCTGGCTCTTGATGGTCCAGGCTGCTGCCGTATTATGATACAACCCTCTGCAAAGCTTCCGTGACAGGATTTCCGGATAGTGGTGATTGTATGCCACAAAATCCGGCTTCGTCAGGAAATTCAGCAACAGATTCTGCAGAACAAAATACAACACACCCACATACTCTCCTTCTTTCAGGAATGCATCGGACAACTGCCCTCTTACCAGATCCGGATGGTTTTTCCGATACCACTGCACGCCCAGCGGATTGAAGGACTCCATGCAGTACATTCCCTTGTAAGCACGCAGCATTTTATCTGCAATGGGACACAGGGACAAATCGGTACGCTCGATCTTAAATTCCACGATCAGAGGCACTTTTCCATCTACCAGCTTCAGAACATCCTCAAGCTTCGGAATCTTCTCTGCAGAGTCACACAAATGAAACTGCTGCAATTCCTCATAGGTATAATCACTTATTTTACCTTCGCCGCCACAGACTCTTTTCAACGTAAAATCATGGAACACCACCGGGATCTTGTCCTTTGTCAGCTGAATGTCCAGTTCAATGCCAAAGCCCGCTTCCACCGCCTTCCGGAATGCTGCCATAGAGTTCTCCGGGGCTTCTGTGGCATTGTCATGCAGTCCTCTGTGGGCATAAAGCCACTCTTTAAAAGGTGCCATATCAGGCCTATGGATCATCCGGGGCATGATCATGAGAAAATACAGGACTGCCAGGATCAAAATACAGATCACTATGATTCCTAAAATATTCATTGCTTTAACCTTCTATCTTATGCTTTGATTCGTATGCAGACTTTCCACACTCCTTTATTCTCTGCGAAAAGCCGCTGCATCTTACTTTAATCCACTCCCCTATAATTTTCAAGTAGCTATTTCTAAAGATTTTCTAACGATTTCTTTTCCATTTCATTAATCGTCCACATCGAAGTTCTCCAGAATGCTCTCCTTCTTCTGAGGCTTTACATCACCGTGACGTACCTGGGTCATGGTCAGAAATGCCATCAGGGAGAAGAACAGCGCATAAGGGAACAGGGTATTGTAGGATACATTTTCCAGCAAAAATCCGGAGAGTACCGGAGTCAGGATCTGTGCCGCCATAGAGAACGTGTAATAGGTTCCGGTAAATTTCCCCACATCACTGCCGCTGCTCATGGCTACGATCATGGGATAGGAGTTCACATTGATCGCTGCCCATGCCACACCGATCAGGGCAAATGCCAGGTTGATGATGGGGTGATATTCTCTGGCAAAAATCGCAGCACCGTAACAGGCTGCCATCAGCAGAACGCCGCCCATGATAGTCTTTTTACGGCCGATCTTCGCAGAAATATTGCCGATGGGGATGTAGCTGAAAATGGCTGCCACGGTAGCCACCATGAGACAGTTGGCAAAGCTTCCGCCCTCCATCTTCCATACTACTTTTGTATAACGGGAGAATGCTGTGGTCACGGCATTGTAAGCAGTAAACCATAAAAAAATGGATGCCAGCATAAAGTACATGCTGCGCTTTACTTCCTTCGGCATACCTTTCGCACATTCAGCCTTTACCGTCTGCTGTTTTCCGTCGGAAGTTTTTGTCGCTCCGGTATCTCCCACTGCCTCGATCTCTCCTGCAGCTTCCACCCCCTCAGCCATGGCTCTTTCTTCTATGGCTTCTGCGCTTGCCGCTTCTGCCTTCTCGACTTCTTCCCGCAGCTTATTTTCCCGGATAGTGATCACAAGGATTCCCACGGCGATTGCCATGACTGCGGCGATACTGGCAAACAAGGGCAGATAGTCCGGTGTTTCCCCTTTGCCCACCAGTACCTTGATCATGATCAGCGCATAGACACCGCCCACAGCTCCCATAAGGTTGATCACCGCATTGGCACGGCTGCGCAGATGGTTCGGAGTTACATCCGGCATCAGTGCCACCGCCGGGGAACGATACAGTCCCATGGACACCAGGGTGAAAAACAGCACCGCCAGGAAGATCACCTGGTTACTGAAGGACTCTCCGGTGCTCCATCTTGCTTTTTCCGCATTGTCGATCATCGGCAACAGCATCATGAAAATTACCGCCAGGATCGTACCTGCCACGATAAAGGGCATTCTTCTGCCAAGCTTCGTATGTACCTTATCTGACAGCATACCGAACACCGGCAGCAGAAAGATCGCCAGCACATTGTCCAGTGCCATGACCGCTCCCGTCATGGTCTCGCCCAGATGATAGGTATTCTGCAGGATCAGGGGGATAATGTTGTCATACATCTGCCAGAAAGAGCAGATACTTAAGAAAGCCAGGCCGATCAGAAACGTTCTTTTGTAATTTAATTTTGTCTCCATAAGAAAACCTCCCAAGTTGATAGTTCCATTTTATCAAAGAGGAATACCATGCGCAATCTCCGGGCGTAAAATCGGTGTAAATTTTCTTTCCGGAACTGCTTTTTCATTGAGAGCCTGTTTCGAAGCATCAGCCACCACGAAGTGACCAAAGTCGTTCCAGTGTGGCACACTGGCTGGTCCACCGCCTGAGAAAACGCTGAAATATCACACTTTTTCCTTGAAATATGCGTTACTTTATGTATAATGGTAAGGGTGACTTTGTAACACATTTAATAAGAAGAATAATAAGAGGTTTAAGAATGATCAGTGCAAACAACGTAACTTACCGTGTGGGTAAGAAAGCATTATTCGAAGATGTCAACATCAAGTTTACCGAGGGCAACTGTTACGGACTCATCGGAGCCAACGGTGCAGGTAAATCCACCTTTTTAAAGATTCTGTCCGGTCAGCTGGACACTACCAAAGGTGATATCGTCATCACCCCCGGTCAGCGTCTCTCCGTGTTGGAGCAGGATCATTTCAAATACGACGAGAATGTGGTTATGGATACCGTTATCATGGGTAACGCGCGTCTCTTCCAGATCATGAAGGAAAAGGATGCCATCTATGCCAAGGAAGATTTCAGTGATGAGGACGGTATCCGTGCTAGCGAGCTGGAAGCGGAATTCGCCGAGATGGACGGTTGGGAAGCAGAATCCAATGCTGCCATGCTGTTGAACGGTCTGGGTATCGGTACCGAGTTCCACTACTCTCTCATGAAGGATTTAGACGGCAGCCTGAAGGTGAAGGTCCTGTTAGCCAAAGCACTGTTCGGTAACCCCGACATTCTGCTGCTGGATGAGCCTACCAACCATCTGGATCTGGATGCGATCGCATGGCTGGAGGATTTCCTGATTGATTTCGAGAATACCGTTATCGTAGTATCCCACGACCGTTATTTCCTGAACAAGGTATGTACCCAGATCGCCGATATCGACTACGGCAAGATCCAGCTATATGCCGGTAACTATGACTTCTGGTATGAATCCAGCCAGCTGCTGATCAAGCAGATGAAGGAAGCCAACAAGAAAAAGGAAGAAAAGATCAAGGAATTACAGGAGTTCATCTCCCGTTTCTCTGCAAACGCTTCCAAATCCAAGCAGGCTACCTCCAGAAAACGCGCACTGGAAAAAATTGAGCTGGATGATATTAAGCCCTCCAGCAGAAAATATCCCTATATTGACTTCCGTCCCGAGCGTGAGATCGGTAACGAAGTACTGGCTGTGGAGCATCTGTCCAAGACAATTAACGGAGAAAAGGTGTTAGATGACATCTCCTTTACTCTGGGTCGTGAAGACAAGGTAGCTTTCGTAGGCAGCTGCGAACTGGCTAAGACCACACTGTTCCAGATTCTTGCCGGAGAGATTGAGCCGGATGAAGGTACTTATAAATGGGGCGTTACTACCTCCCAGTCCTACTTCCCTAAGGACAATACCGCAGAGTTCGACAATGATATGACCATTGCCGACTGGCTGACCGGTTATTCTCCCGTGAAAGATGCCACTTATGTCCGTGGTTTCCTGGGACGTATGCTGTTCGCCGGTGAAGACGGTGTGAAGAAGGTACGTATCCTCTCCGGTGGTGAGAAGGTCCGCTGCCTGCTGTCCAAGATGATGATCAGCGGTGCCAACTGTCTGATCCTGGATGAGCCCACGAACCACCTGGACATGGAGTCCATCACTGCGCTGAACAACGGTCTGATCAAATTCCCCGGTGTGGCACTGTTCTCCTGTCATGACCACCAGTTCGTACAGACTACTGCCAACCGTATCATCGAGATCCTGCCTAACGGCAGCCTGGTAGACAAGATCACTACCTACGATGAGTACCTGGCAAGCGATGAAATGGCAAGAAAGCGTACTGTATTCACCGCACAGAACGAAGACGACGAGAACTAAGATAACATCAGAATGGATGCCGGTGCTGCCGACATCCATTTTGTTAATTTCCCAATTCTGTTTCGTTGAATGATCCCATGAAAACATGTAATATTTGCAAACACTGTCTCTATACGCAAAAACTAACTCTAATGTATGTTAATGCGGACCAGTCTCCCAAAAAATCTCAGAAAGGAGAGAAATATGGTAGATCTTCACGTACATTCCACCTGTTCCGACGGTACCTTTACCCCGGAAGAATTAGTCGATTATGCAATTCAAAAAGGCTTAACTGCCTTCGCTCTCACCGATCATGATACGGTAAACGGACTGGACCGGGCGATCCGGTATGCGGAGGAACTGCGGCAGGCTCAGGCGACCGGTTCCTCCAGGAGGGATGCGGTTCCTCGCCTTACGGTCTCTTCCCAGTCTGGCTCTGGCACTTCTGCTCCAAAGTCTGCGGACGCATTTCCTTCCTCCGCAGATGCTGACACTGCCGCACCTCAGGTGCCGGGGGTAATCCCCGGTATTGAACTGTCCACGGAATATCAGGGCAAAGATATCCACATGGTAGGCCTTTTCATTGACTACCGCCAGCCGGAGTTTGCCCACTATTTAGAAGATTTCATCCATTCCCGCGAGAACCGCAATGAGAAAATGTGTGCACTCTTGAGAGAGCACGGAATTGACATCACTTACGAAGCACTTTTATCGCAATTCCCCGGTGCGGTTATCACAAGAGCTCATTTTGCAAGATATCTCCTCTCCCACGGCTATATCCAGAGTCTGAAAGAAGCCTTTGACCGCTATGTAGGTGATCACTGCCCCTGCTTCGTTCCGAGAGAAAAGGTGACGCCCACTCAGGCTGTGGAGCTGATCCTCGGGGCCGGTGGCGTACCCGTATTGGCGCACCCAATCCTCTATCACATGAGCGATGATCGTCTGGAAAAGCTTGTAGCGGAATTGAAATCCATCGGTCTTATCGGCATCGAAGCCATCTACAGCACCTACAATACCGCCGAGGAACGCCAGATCCGCGGACTTGCCGCCAAATATGATCTGAAGATCAGCGGCGGCTCCGACTTCCACGGTGCCAACAAGCCAAAGATCGACCTCGGTACCGGCTGGGGCAAGCTGTATGTACCGGATGAGGTTTTGGAAAATCTGCGCCCGGAAAAGAAGTAAATTGAGAGTTACGAGCCATGCAAAAATAGAACGGAATACCTCGGTGGGAGCTTGCTCACACAAGAGGTTGTTTCGTTCTGTTTTTATAAGGC
>CAKSAM010000053.1 GCA_934436245.1 uncultured Acetatifactor sp. | reverse complement strand
ATCGTGTTCGCGTTGCCCCTGCGGCTCAACCACTTTCCAAGAAAATCTCACAGTCTCCGCCGCATCTACGCCCGGGGAGCAGCCCTTTTCTGCTGGAAACCTCCCACCACGACGTGAAAAGTTTGAGGGTATGAAAAGCTTGTTTTGCTGCTGATACCCACGCTATGAAAAGTTTGTGGGTATGGGAAGCTTGTTTTGTTGCTGATACCCACGCTATGAAAAGTTTGTGGGTATGGGAAGCTTGTTTTGCTGCTGATACCCACGCTATGGAAAGTTTGTGGGTATGGGAAGCTTGTTTTGTTGCTGATACCCACGCTATGAAAAGTTTGTGGGTATGAGTAGCTTGTTTTGTTGCTGATACCCACGCTATGAAAAGTTTGAGGGTATGGGAAGCTTATTCTATTGCAGATACTCAAATTGTGAAAACCGGAAGATATAACAAGGGATCTATATATTCTAAAATGTTCGTCGTGGGTGTTCTGTATTTTGGGTCTATATAGAAAAACTGAGTTGTGAGATACTAAATTTGCGATAAATAATGCATAAAAAGATGAATATGGGTCTATAGGAAAAAAACTGGCTCTGAGATACTCATTTTGAAGAAATTGAGTATCTGGCAGGCGAATTTTTCGCTATAGACCCATATTGTTTAGTTTTTGTTTTTTACCTGTCCCCCAAAGTACATACAGGGAAATTTATCTTCTATAGACCCATGAAGTTTTTCAAGAAATCAGTAGCCCCGGCTGGGTATAAGAATAAGCAGTGCCGTAAGCAGACGTCGGTACCATAGCGTCCTAAGGGACGCATTGCGGTCGTACTGTGACCGCTTATGTACCGCTACGTTCTGCGACATGAGCGCATCGTACTAAAGCGCGAGCGTGCCGCGTTTCTTATACCCTGCCAAGGGCTACGGGGATTAAATACAATTTTCTTCACTAACTCTCAAGTTAATTAGCTTCACGAAAGTTAGTTGCCAGAATGGCTTTATAGTGTTTTCATAATTTGCCCAGTGGAAATCACAACATTTTTATGCTATCATACATATAACAGTAAGAGGTGATAGCTATGAAAATAGAACGAATTGATGACAAGACCGTGAAGTGCTTTCTGTCCAACGAGGAGCTGGAAGAGTACGACATTGATTATAAAGATTTTGTGACCCGCAGTGACAAGGCAAAAGAAGTAGTACAGGAGATCATCGAGCAGGCAGAGGAAGAGGTGGGCTACAAGCCACCGAAGTATGCATTTGACCTGCAGATCATGATGCTGCCGGATGAGGGACTGGTACTGGTACTTTCTGAGAAAGAGCCGTTGGAGAATAAAAACGGAGCACAGCTGCTGCAGGCATTGCAGGAGATGAAAAAAGTCTTCGAGGAGAAGAAAGCGGAAATTGGTGCTACTTTGGAAAAACAGGCCCGGGAAGAAGCGGAGAGGAATGCCGGAAAAAATAAAAAAGGTAAAGGAAGAGCTGAGGAAAAGGCAAAGCCCCAGTTTGCAATTTTCGCTTTCCGTAATATCGGCAGAGTGATCGAATATGCCGCAGTATTACCGGCAAACTTACGGATCAACAGTACATTGTACCGGATGGAAGATGGCACTTGTTATGTCTATGTGCAGAAGGGTGGTGCTTCTTACGAACGTTACAGCAGAGCCTGCATCCAGGCTATGGAATTTGCCGCGTTGTATGCTGCGGACGAACAGAAGGTAAGATATCTGGAAGAACACGGAGAGTGCCTCATTCGTGAGAGAGCATTGAAGAAACTGCGTGCATAATACTGCCCATAGGGAGGCTTATAATAGCTCGCAATGAGCATGGATCAATTTGAGGAGTGTAAAACACGGAGAAATCGTATTATGTTATTACCCACGGGGTATTTCCTGTTATTCTCGCCATATCTTCCGGCAGCGGTGCGGTAAATGTCAGTTTTGCTCCTGTAATGGGATGCCGGAAGGACAGTTTCCAGGCGTGCAGCGCCTGTCGTTGTATCAGTTCCATATCAGGGTTGTACAGATAATCTCCGATCAGGGGATAACCAAGATATTTCATATGGATCCGTATCTGATGGGTGCGGCCGGTCTCTAAGATGAGAGAGACCAGGCTGTGCCCGTTTTTTTCGTCCAGAACCCTGTAATGCGTAACGGCAGATTCTCCTTTTTCGAAATCCACAGTACGCTCAATGATGGAGCCTTCCTTCCGGCCCAAGGGTGCGGTGATAGTTCCTTCAGACGGCTGCACCGAGCCTTTTACAATAGCAAGGTATTCACGCATAATGCCGGAAGCCGCTTTATTGGCGATCATGGTCGATAGCATTCCGGCACTGACATAATGCTTTGCCACGATGGTCAGGCCGGAGGTATCCCGGTCCAGACGGTTGATACAGCGGAAGACAAAAGGACAGTTCTGCTGCTCGAAATAATACGCTAGTGCATTGGCCATGGAATTGTAATAATTGTTCATGGAGGGGTGGATGGGCATTCCCGCAGGTTTGTTGATCACCATGAGATCTGCATCCTCGTAGACAATGTTTAAGGGCAGCTCCACCGGAGGTATTTTCTCCGAAGAACGCACTTCCCGGATCCGCAGCGTCAGGGTATCGCCGGGCTGCAGCACATGATTCATAAAACAGGGAATCCCGTTTGCCAGTACGGCATCGGGGTCTTTTTTTAACTGCACCAGATTCTGGGAGGAGAAGCCCTTCTGCTTTAAAAAATGGCTGACCGGAAGGGATGTTATGAGATTTTCTGTTGTATAAGTAAGTGTCCGTTCCATGAAAAACTCTCTTTCTCTATGATTACTCATAATAACATACTTTAATTGGAGTTTGCACGTCTGAAATGCCGAGGCTTTTTATTAACTCGGGCAAAATCGGACAGTACCCGGAGCAAATAATGTCATTTCTGAATCAGGATTCACAGGCTACAATAAAGACAGAATCAGCGGAAATGGGCGATCTGTCTATCTCTACACAGAAAACGTCCGGAATATGAAGAAAGGTATGGTGGCAAGTATGGAAAAATACGCATGGCGGGGTAAAATTGTACCGGGAATGCAGGAGGAATACAAGAAGAGACATGACAATATCTGGCCGGAGATGAAAGAAGTCCTGGCAAATGCCGGGATTGTAAACTATTCTATCTGGATGCAGGGCGAGGAATTGTTCGGATACTATGAATGTGAAAAGGGCGTAGATTACGCAGCAAAGGTACAGGCGGAGAGTGACGTGGTGAAAAAATGGGATGAATATATGAAAGACATTCTGATCATGGAGAAGGATCCTGTTACAGGCGCACAGCCGCTTTTGACACAGGTATTCAGTTTCAGATAAGGGAGGTTTGTGGATATCTTATGGAAAAATATTATCTGGCCGTGGATATTGGTGCTTCCAGCGGACGACACATTCTGGGACATCTGGAGAACGGCAAAATAGAGTTAGAGGAAATCTACCGTTTCGAAAACGGTATGGATCATAAGGACGGCAAGCTTCTGTGGGATGTGAACCGCCTGTTCGGTGAGATTGTTGCCGGAATGAAGAAATGCAAGGAACTGGGGAAAATCCCGGTGAGTATGGCTATCGATACCTGGGCGGTGGATTATGTGTTATTAGATGAAAATGACCGGATTCTGGGAGATACTTACGGTTATCGTGATCACCGCACGGACGGCATGGATCTAGAGACAGCAAAGATTCTGTCGGAGACAGAGCTGTATGCGAGAACCGGCATTCAGAAACAGATTTTCAACACCATCTATCAGTTGATGGCAGTGAAACAACAGACTCCAGAGTTTTTAAATCAGGCGAAGACACTGCTCATGCTGCCGGATTATTTCGGATTCCGACTGACGGGCAATAAATTATCAGAATACACCAACGGATCTACCACGCAGTTGGTAGATCCTGAAACTTTCCAATGGGATAAGGATCTGATCCAAAAGCTGGGCTATCCGGAGAGTATTTTCCTTCCGTTACAGATGCCCGGAACGAAGGTGGGGCAGTTACTTCCGGAGATTCAGAAGGAAGTAGGCTTCGACCTGGAAGTGGTGCTGTGCGGAAGCCATGATACCGCATCTGCCGTGATGGCAGTACCTCAGACAGAGGAAGATGGCATTTACATCAGTTCGGGAACCTGGTCGCTGATGGGAATTGAATCATTAAAGCCCATTATCAACGAGGATGCGGCAGCAGCCAACTTTACCAATGAGGGCGGCTACGATCACCGGTTCCGTTTCCTGAAAAATATTATGGGACTGTGGATGATCCAGTCTGTAAGACACGAATATAAGGATGCGTACTCTTTTGCACAGCTGTGTGACATGGCGGAGGAAAGTAAGGAGTTTCCTTCCAGAGTGGATGTAAACGATCAGAGCTTCCTTTCTCCGGACAGTATGGTGGAAGCCATCAAACAGTATTGCCGCAAGACCGGACAGCCGGTACCGGAGACCGTGGGAGAACTGGCATCGGTGGTATACCGCAGCCTGGCACAGTCCTACGGAGAGACCGTGAGCGGTCTGGAGAAGATCGCAGGCAGGACCTACGACAGCATTCATATCATCGGTGGTGGTTCCAATGCCGCATATCTGAATCAGCTGACAGCGGATGCTACGGGCAAGACCGTATATGCAGGTCCCGGTGAGGCAACCGCTATCGGTAACCTGCTGGCACAGATGATTCATGCAAAGGAACTGGCAGACTTAAAGAGTGCCAGAAAATGTGTCCGGGAGTCTTTTGAGATCAAGACATTTGTTCCGGCAAAATAATGAACAGGTTCATGACCAAAGCACCAATTTAAGAGCAAAGGTGGCCGCAGGCAACGAAAAGTGTGATAACCTGACTCTGCGAATGGCGTGGGCTGAAGCATAAACATGACGTTAGAAAAAGGAGGAAATCATAAATGTTAGTAAACACAAAGGCAAAGATCGGTGTATTTTCCATTGCGCTGGGAGCATATCTGCCCCAGTTCCCCCAGCTGGTGCCCAATTTCGAGGCACAGTATGAGGATTTCAAGAAGACAATTCCCGATACCGTAGAGATCATTGACGGCGGCATGGTGACCACCAAGGAACAGGCTATGACAGCCGGTGATAAATTCCGTGCAGCGGATGTGGATCTGGTATTTTTACAGCTGCTGACCTATGCAACTTCCTATAACGTACTTCCTGCCATCCGTGATCTGGATGTACCTGTAGTATGTATCAACGTACAGAAGAAGCTGGCTCCGGACTATGCGAACACAGATATTCCCATCTGGCTGGGTGATCTGTATGCCTGCGGTGCTGTAGGCGAGGCGGTAGCTGACTTAGAGCGTGCAGGCAAGAGACATGCCGTGATCACCGGTGTCGTAGAAGGCGGTGACCCCGAGGTGGCAGCACAGATTGAAGACTGGTGTAAGGCGGCACAGGTCCGCAGACGTTTCCGTCAGACCAATATCGCACAGATCGGCCGTCCGTATCCCGGCATGATGGACCTGTATATCGACGAGACCAACCTGTACAACCGCATGGGTCTGTATACCAAGCAGTTCGACTGGGAAGATATGTGGGCCATTGCGGATGATATTACAGATACCGAAGCTATCAGGGCAAAGGCACAGGATATCATCGATACTTTTGAAGTAGAAGGCGGCGCTGCCGCAGATGATGAAGACATTATGGATATGGCAAAGCATGTGCTTGCATTTGAGCAGTGGGCGAAGGACGAAGATCTGAGCATGATCGCTTCCCATTATGCCGGCAAGGCACAGGGGGTAGCCGGTAAACTGGATTCCATGCTGATCCCCGCATTTTCCATGCTGATCAAGCAGGGCACCGCATGTGCGGTAGAAGGTGACATGAAGGTTGCCATGGCAATGTCCATTCTGAAGACCATTTCCGGCATGGGACAGTTGTCCGAGATGTATTCCATTGATTTCAACGAAGACATCTGTATCATCGGTCATTCCGGATCCGGCGATGCGGACATCTCGCTGGCACATAAGCCTACCATGAAGATCGTGAAGGTATTCCACGGCAAGGTAGGCGGCGGATATCTGACACAGTTCTATCCTCCCGTAGGTCCTGTGACGTATCTGGCTATCACGCAGGACAAGGATGGCAACTTTAAGTTCGTAGTGGCAGAGGGTGAGAACCAGCCAGGACCGATCTTCACCTTTGGCGACACCAACATGCGTACTAAATTCTCAATTCCTTGTCGGGAGTTCGTGAACCGTTGGAGTGAGGCGGGTCCTACTCATCATATGGCAGCTGCAGCCGGAAGACATATTGACACGATCCTTAAGGTTGCTAAAATATTAAACGTACCGGTAGATGTGATCACACGGTAAGGCATTTGCGTAAATATGGCGCAGTAACCGCAGGAGCAAAAAGCAAGCTCTGAAAAACCGATTTTGCGAATGAAATTCGGAATAGTTACGAATGTTTATGATTAAAAACAATATGCCTGTGGGCGGAGTTCACAGGCAATGGAAAGGTTAGGTATTATCATGAAATTTTTAGATGCAGAATTTGTACAGGGATTTATCAGAATGGCAGATGACGGATGGCAGCAGGGCTGGCATGAGCGTAACGGCGGCAACCTGTCTTACCGTGTAAAGCCGGAAGAAGTAGAGCTGGTAAAGGAGAACTTCGAGCCGAAGGAGTTCCAGTCCATCGGCACCACAGTACCCGCACTGGCAGGAGAGTACTTTCTGGTGACCGGCAGCGGCAAGTATTTCCGTAATGTCAGCATTAAGCCGGAAGATTCCATCTGCATGATCGAGCTGGACGACAAGGGTGAGAACTATCGTATCGTATGGGGACTGGTAAACGGTGGCAGACCTACCTCTGAGCTTCCCAGCCACCTGATGAATCTGGAAGTGAAGAAGCTGCAGGATCCCGACTACCGCGTGGTATATCATGCACATACCACCAACATTATCGCACTGACTTTCGTATTGCCTCTGGAGGATAAGGTATTCACCAGAGAGCTGTGGGAGATGGCAACCGAGTGTCCCGTAGTATTCCCGGATGGCGTTGGTGTCGTACCCTGGATGGTACCGGGTGGCAGAGAGATCGCAGTAGCAACTTCTGAACTGATGAAAAAATACGACCTGGCAATCTGGGCACATCATGGTACCTTTGCAGCAGGCAAGGACTTCGACCTGACCTTCGGTCTGATGCATACTGTAGAGAAGTCCGCAGAAATCCTGGTGAAGATGCTGTCCATGCAGCCTGATAAGAGACAGACCATTACCCCTGATGATTTCCGTCATCTGGCAAAGGACTTCGGTGTGACCCTTCCCGAAGAGTTCTTGTACGAGAAATAATAAAATAACGATCCGAGGGACACGCAGAGGAGTCTCGAACCGTTACAGATATAAAACACGTGATGCTATTGGTCTATTGACGTGATTTTAAGCGTGCCTCGTTGGGCGTCATGTCATATATTTTTTTGAACTGTTTGTAGAAAAAGTTCTGATTCTCATAACCTACGGACAGGGCAATTTCAGACACCGGCAGCGACGTGTGGGACAGCTGATTCATAGCGACCCGCATGCGCTGCTTTGTTTGTATCTCCTTGAAAGTAGTGCCGGAATATTTTTTGATCATACGGCTTAAGGAAGACGGCGTATAACCAACCTGACCGGCCAGTTCGTGAAGTGTTCCGGTGTCATAGTGCTCTGCGAGATACCTGCGTACCACCACCATCAGGACATTACTCTGTTCATCCTTCTGATCCAATAAAATATTTTCCGCATTGCTTAAGATATGCATGAATAGCAGGGCAAAGGTATGTTCTGAGAGCCTGTGCCAGTTCTGAGGCTGCTGCAACAGCAGGAAGACGGCGTTGTGGATTAGGTTCTGGATGCAGGGATTGTCGGAGACCGTAAAGTACAGATACTGACCGACACAACTGTCACTTTCAAGGGCGTTGATGATAAAGTCCGCCAGAATGTTGTCCTTGTTGATCAATGTGAGGATATTCTGGAAATAGGCGGGCCGGATGATGATATTAATCCCCAGATCCTCTTTGCCGCAGACCATGACGGCATGCTCGATATGCTGGTTCATGAATAACAGCTCTCCCGGACGCAGGCGGATCTCTTCTTCATTTATGACATGCGTGACGGAACCGGAGAGGCAATAGAAAATCTCCACATAGTCATGCGTGTGCTTCGGGAAATCCACAAATCTGGTATGGCGCCGCAGAGTGATATCGTCTTCGGAATGCTCTAAAAATTTATTGCTCTCCACCACAAAATCCTGTTTGCTGGTGTAGAGATTCTTCTGAACGGCAATGTCGCCGTCTAAAATCTGTTGCTCCTCCGGTGTGATATAGGCCGGATCCAGAAAACTGTTCTCGTACATATCAATAGTCATTCCTTTCAGTAACCTACAAATTAGTAACTATTCAGAGTCATGCAAAACTGCGTTCTGCGAATGCTTGCATTCAGGCATATCCTACGATTGAGTATATTTTACAGGAAAGAGATGAAAACCTCAAGATATGTAAAAAAGTGATTCCCGGATTGCGAGATGCTTTTTAGTGTTGTATGATAAAATAAATTTACATGTTGCGAGAAATAAAGAACATGAGTAGTAGGGCAATCAGCCCGGATCAAGGAGAGAATCCTATCATGGCAGATACGGAAGTAAAAAAGATCATTTGTAGTTCCTGCGGAGCGGAATTTGAGGATACCCTTTCGAAGTGTCCCTATTGCGGAAGCCTGAATTACAAGGGCGCCGAAGCGGAATATCTTGGAAAGCTGGAAGGCATGCGGCAGGATATGCAGCAGTTAGAGCAGGTACCGGAGAAGGAACTGAAGAAAAAACTGAAAAAGAAACAGAAATTTGTGATTAAGCTTCTGATCTTATTGGCAGCGTTGGCAGCGATTCTTGCGGTAATTGTATTCCGGGCGCGGTATATAGAACCCAGGGATGCCAGGGCGGATTATTTGTGGGAAAAGGAAAATTTCCCGGTTCTGGACCGGTTATACCAGGAGCAGGATTTCGAAGGACTGACCGAATTTTATGAACAGGCGGTCATAGAGGACAGAGTGATAGACAGATGGGAGCATAGCGGTATTTTCACGAGGCTCATGAGCTGCCGGAATGCGAGAGAATATCTGGCATTGGAACAGAGTGGAGAGGTGCTTCGAGAGTATCAGGAGATACAGCTTTTGGATGATTACTGGATCCTACGGGGACTGGAATACAGTGGAGGAATGTCGGAGGAGGACAGAGAATACATCCGTCCTTATGTGGAAGCAACCCTGAACAGCCTGGCAGACCGTTATATGTTTACCGCAGAAGAAGAGAAAAAATTCGAGGAAAGTCTGCAAAATAATTACGGTTATCCCAGATATGAGGATTGCGAGGAATATATTAAAAAGCATAACGAATAGGAAAGGATCATAAAAGCAATGATGAAATGTAAATATTGCGGTGGCAATCTGACACTGGAGCAGGCATATTGTCCGCATTGCGGAAGACCGAATGAAGAAGCTGCGCAGCATGTCAAAGACATGGAGCACTATAAGAGCAACTTTGAGGATACCAAAAGTGATGTCTATGAAGTGGCGGAGAAAAATACGGAGATCATGTCACATACGGTAATCATCACAGTGCTGGTGATCCTGTGTGTGGTGGTGTTTGTAGTATCTGCCCGTAGCTGGAGCATTCACAGAGGCTTGCTGCAGTTCGATTCCAGGATCCGGCAGGGCAGCTATATGAAACAGATGGAACAATATCTGGAAGATGAGGATTACATAGGTTTTTCAGCTTTTTGCGACAGGCATTATATCCGGCCTTATAGTAGTAATAAAAATTATGAAACATATAATCTACTCATGGAAGCCAGCGGAGCGTACCGTTACTTTTATGAAAGCCTGATGAAGGCAGTTACCATCAGCTCCGGCAATATATCCATACTTCCCGGTCTGTATGAAGATGTTTCGGATTATTACGAGCAGCTGGAAAAGATTCTGCATCCTGTGAATAATGAGTATAGGGCAGAACAATATCGGGAACTGCCGGAGGAGAAGAAGGAAGCCATTCTCCGGATGGAAGAAAATATGAAGGCACTGCTGCAGACCTATTTTGACATGACACCGGAAGAGGCAGAGAATTTCGGTACGATGTCAAATGCACAAAAGATCGTATTCCTGGAAGAAAAAGGTGAGGTGATGGGTTATGGTAAATCTGAAGAATAAGCTGAAACAGACACAGAAACAAAGTGGCGCACTGCTTGTTATGAATATCGTGATCATAGTCCTGTGTCTGGTACTGTTTTGGGGAACCATTCATATGTTCCAGCAATTAAACTACGCCTTTTCCCGTCCTGCGAAGACCAACTGGATGGAGAATAATGTGCAATATGAAAATTATGCCTACTTAGTGGTAAATTATCACGAGGACATGATGTACGGCGGAATATTGTCCGGAACCAAAAAAGAATGCTATGGTGTGGCGAGGTATTTTGAGGCGGCGTCCATGTATAAGGCATTTCTTCAGACTGGCGATACGGAACGGGCTGCCATAGAAAAGGAGAAAATGGATGCGGCATACAAAGAAATGGGTGACTGGAATATTGCAGCGGACAGCATCCGGGAGAGACTTGGACTGGACTGACAGATTTGCTGTAGGAATACCGGCGATATTACTTGCAACCTGTCAGACAGTGGGATGCTGGATCAGTATAGGATATCATACTTCCGTACATAGAATTCTGCAGCCCCAGCTGGAACAGCTTCCCACAGTGGGTTGGATTTTGTGGTGGATAGTAGAGACATTACTTTTTGTACTGATGCTGCGATGGCTGTTTGTGCATGCAGGGAGAGATAGGGCAGCTCAGGAGGATGGTATCGGGAAAGGTATCGGAAAGAGAATATTTTTGATTTTTGCAGGATTGTTGATAGCCTGGCTGCCGGTGCTCCTTTCCAATGATCCCGGATTTTATAATTATGATATATATGGGCAGGTGCCTCAGGTGATGTATCCGGAGGTGCCGTATAATACACACCATTCGTTACTCAGCACGTTGGTCATGGGAGGCGTTATCACACTAGGATACCGGATATTCGGGACGATGGAGAAGGCAGTACTTTTGCACTCCTGTTTCCAAATGACACTTTGTGCGGCGGCCTTTTCCTACAGCCTGGATTTCTGGTACCGGCGATTGAATAGAAAATGGCTGTTGATACCCGGATTCTGCTTTTATGCTTTTCTGCCAACGATTGCCTTGTTTTCCATCAGTACGACCAAGGATGTGGTGTGTTCTTTGGCGCTGTTTACTGCGTTCCACCTGGTGTATGAACTGTATGAGAATACGGAAGAATTTTTTCGGAAGAAAGAGAAAATCGCAGCATTGTCGTGCAGCCTGATCGTAGGAGCATTGTACCGGAAAAATGTTATTTATGCAGTTTTTCTTTATCTGGTGTTATGTGCGTTTTTTTGTAAAAAAGAGAAAAGAAAGATCATTTCACTGTTTGTGGGAACAATCCTGCTGACCATGCTGTTGTCTCTCGGAATGGAAACTCTGCTCCATGCGGAAAAAGGTTCTGCAGTAGAGGCTCTGTGCGTACCCCTCCAGCAGATTGCCAGAGTATATACAGAAAAGGGAGAAACGGCATTTGACAGTGAGGAATTGCAATTGCTGGATCAGATTATGGACCGGGAACAGTGGTCACAATATGATCCGTTTCTGGCAGACGAAATTAAGAATTATGTGAGGAGTGAAGAACTTTTTCGAAATAAAGGAAAATATCTGCGACTGTGGCTTCGAAAGGGATGGCAGTATCCCGGGTGTTATCTGGGAGCTTTTCTGGATAATACTTATCAGGCCTGGTATCCGGGTACGTCTGTAGTAGATGATCCGGCCGGCGATATTTATTATTTTGATTTCGAGGGGAGAAATGTACTGGAAATGCAGACGATAAGTCCCCGGCTGACGGATTTTTATCGTAAAATATCGCTGGAATATTATTACCAGAAGATTCCGGTGATACGTCTGTTATTTGCAATTGGCACCTATTTCTGGTTGGCGGTGATTCTGTTTTTCTATGGTATCCGGAAGAGAAAAACGGAGATATGGAATAGCTGGCTGCTGGTTCTGACAATCTGCATTACCGTCTTTTTAGGTCCCATATCCCTGGTGCGGTATTATCTCCTTTTATTCTATGCGGCTCCGGCCGGTGTATTCTTATTAGCAGATAGACCTTGACAAATCCGGGAAATATGCACTACAATTATTTGCATACGACAATGACGATGAAAAGGATCAGTACGATCGGAATGCATCCCAGAGAGAGGGGAAGGACACGGTGACGTGCGGCTGGGAACCCCTTATGACAGAGGATCGGAAACCTACCTTGGAGTCCTGTGCGAGACGCAATGTACCTGGAAGCGGCGAAGCACAGCGTAGAACCGGCGTTAACGGTGACAGA
>CAKSAM010000052.1 GCA_934436245.1 uncultured Acetatifactor sp. | reverse complement strand
AATACTATCATTATTAGTTCAATTTCACTTTGTTCCGGCTGCTTTCTAATTATGTTCAGGGAATGGAAATACATCTCGCTGTAATCATCTTTCCAGGTGCCGTCTTCCGAATCGTTTTCAAACATGAAATAATCCGTTCCATCAAATTCTATATAACTTAAACTCCATAGTTGACTCGCTGTAACCAATTCCTCACTCACTAAATGGTGTACAATCACTAATTGCGCCGGTTGATTCTCTGATGTCTGCTCGTAAAATTCGTCCAGCAATTCTGCTCCGCTACATTCCCTTGACTGCCAATCCAAGACATACACCGGATAATCTTTGAGTTCATCTATATTTAACGGAAGGACGGATAATTCCTGTCTGATTACTTCCGGATCGGTTTTCCCTTTTAAATTTTCCAAACTGAAATCTTCCAATAAATCAACCGGTTCAGTCTCTTCATTTGATACAGCTGTAGTCGTTATGGTATTAGGTGTCATCTCCTCGGTAACTTCTGAAGTATTCTGTTCTGTATCATTCTGTTCCGGTCTATTCTGCCCACAGCTTACCATGCTTAACATAATTATTAATAATGCCACACACCTTATCTTTGCTTTGTACATACTTTTTCTGAATCCTCCTCCCACAAGATTTTTCAAAAGCCTTTTACACAATCGATCATTCTTCTCTGCCATGAAATCCGGCATCTTTTTTCAGAAGCAAGCGGTCGATCACCTCTCCGTTATTTTTATTCAAATACTCTTCTAAGTGCTGCAACAACCTCTTGATTTTCAATCCCATAATTTTTCAAGGAATTCTCATCAAACGGCTCTTGATCCAACAATTTTATGAAAGTGTCTATATCCGATTTCACTGTTGCAGGAAGATTTGCTGTGTTCTCCAGCATAAGTTCTGTTACAATTCTAAGAATATCTTTTTTGTGCTTTTTGATATCATCGGAATCTACTGTTTCACCGCTTTCTTTCCTCTGTCTCAAATCAAGGTATGCTTTCGCCTTGAACAAAATCAAACACTCCGGTCGGAGAACAGAAAGACCTATTACATTGACTTTTCCTTCTAACAACACCTTGTAATAATCGTCATTAAGCAGAATTGCCGACAGACTTGATACCGTATCATCAATGTGTATGGGGGTGATTCCAGTCATCTCTCGTAATTCAAAATCATTTCTGCAAAATAATTCAAGCATTTTAGGAAAAGATTCATCCTCTGGCTTGTCAAATCTATAGAACTGCGGTTTTTCTCCATTGGTTGCCTTATTTCTGTACTTTCCATCTTGAACAAAATTCCAAAATTTTTCTCCAAACTTAGGAGTCAATGCCTCTACGATCAAAACAATGTCAAGATCTCTTGTTGCTCTAAACGCTGTCTCGCTGTTTTCAAATACAATGTCACAGGCTGCACCGCCTATCAGTACATATTGGTTCTCATATTCCTGAAAATATCTTCTAAAAGTATCCAGCCCTTTTACCATACGTATTCCTCCAGCATCCTCTTTATAGAAATACCAATTCTTTCATCCTGTTTCTCGCTCTCTGTAAGCGACAATGTCACACTTAATGGGTCTTCCAGTTTCTTATTCTTAAAATCAATAAAGTACCCCAGTTCCAGAACAACGCATCCTATTTCTTCTCCGGAACGCACCTGCTTCATTTTTCTAATTCCGGATTCTGTTATTTCTTTTTTGGTAATTGCATAAGTCGGATATTCATTATCCGAAAGTAATGAGTACTCACATAGTGCAGTAATTCCTGCCTTTTTTTCCAATTGAATATCCTCTTTTAGTTCATACCTTGCAATCACAGGGTTTCTCAATATGACCCGTACATCATTCCACAGTTTCTGAATATCCACCGGAACAGTTATCACCCTTGATTTACCCTTCATACCCAAAATATCCACATTCAGATATTCAATTTCATCAAAGCACCTGTTGGCAGACATTTTCGTAACGTCTAGTCTTATTGCAGCTTTTGATGCAGTAACATTTTCCCATTTTTCATATATTGCAACCAATATAACTTTTTGTGTTAAAAATGAAATTAAATGAACCGGAGAAATTTTCCTTTCATTCTCATTGGACAGCAAATATCCGATAAAAGGCAAGTACACCTGCTTATCTTTCAGTACAAAGGGAATTCCCTCTTCCAATAATTTTTCTTTAATATAAAATGATGTAGAATCAAAAAAAATGGCGCAATTAAGACCTGCTGCCTTTTCAATTTTAATCCAATCCTTTCTAAGCGCTGCCAAGCCAACATCTGCCTTAGGCTGAATTGCTATCCATGGTAAACCGTTTGTTTCAACCTTATAAAAAGTGTATCTTCCACGAAAGGCTAGGGGCAGCTTCTCATTCAAATATTCAGTTTCTTCTATTATCACATTTTGACGCAATGTTTTTTCTAAAAAGCTCTTCATATATTCACCATTTTTAAAAATGTAACTCTTTTTATGTTACATTTTTAAAATAGCATATTTTTAATGCACATTCAATATTTAATGATAAAATAGTCGACCGATATCAATTATTTTGATATTTTCAATTTAAAATACCCCAATCACATAATCATAACTATAGGTATGCACATACAACCGACCATCCTTCTCTGCCATGAGGTCCGGCATCTTTTTCAGGGGCAGACGATCGATCACTTCTCCGGTGTTTTTATCCAGCTGGTAGAGGTAATCATCCTCTGCGGTAAAGCCATAGCCGCAGAAGATCACATCTCCTTTTACAAGGAAGTTCATGCTGTTGTAGGTCTGGTCGGCGCTCCGCCACAGCAGCTTCTCATTTTCCAGATCATAAGCAAACATAAAACAGGTGTCCGGCTGGGCATAGCCGTTCATTACCGAAGCCCCGTAGAAGATCCCGTTCTCAAGCCGGGCGTTGTTGCCGTTGACATACCATTTGTCTGTGGGGTATTCCAGCACATACAGGCAGTTCTCGCCGTCAAAAATACTGAGTTTCCCATCGTCCCACTGGTAGGTGTAGTTCTCGTCATAGAAGCAGTCCCAGCTCTCACCGATCATGGGAAGAGAAATCTCCTCTGCTGAGTTGTACCATTCATACGCCATGGTGACATTGTTGTTCGTCTCGGACAGAATTTTCAGGGAATAAGGCTGTGTGGGTATCCCCTCCGGGTGAAATTCCGCGATTCCGGTGAAGTCTATGGAGATTTCTTTAGGTGCAGCCGGAAGTTCCTGTGCTGTGGTTTCCTGCGGAACTGCTGTCGTAACAGAAGCTGTCTCTGTGAAAGTCTCCGCCACCGGCTCTGTCGGCTGCTTCTCCGCCGTCGCATTCTCCAAAGCACTCGTTTCCCAGGTACCACATCCTGTCAACAGGCAGGCAGTCAGCGCTAATGCTGTTAATTTATATTGTTTTTTCATAATGTCTCCTTCTGTCACTTATCCACTCAGGTTCTTAATTTTCCATCAATAATACGCTCTTCTACTCCTGTTGTCCATCAAAAGTTGCTGCTGTCAGCCGTTTCTCGGTGATGACTGTGACTTTCCCCTGGTATACCGTGAACCAGTAGAGGGTCCCCTGGGCGGTGTCTGCATACTGCCAGATCTCCCAGGGATTATCTCCCGCGGGGGTGAGCAGCGTCAGCGTGCCGCCGGCACCGGTAACGATCTGCTGTACTTCCTCCAGAGTAGTCTTGTCCACAGTAAATCTTTCATCACGGCTGCTGCCGGTCTGGATCGTAAGCGCGCTCAGTCCACCTGTTTCATCAAAATAGCAACGATATCTACTGTCTTCGATATTGATTCCGTCGTCTTCTCCGCCGAGGAAAAATTGCAGTCCCGCATGCGTGCACAGCGACCGGACATCTTCCCTGGACATTCCCCAGGTAAATTCAGCCAGGATCTCTCTATTATACTCCGTGGAATAGACAACCGCCCGCACCGGCACGAAACCAAAAGACGCCCGGTGGGATCCCGCCTGATTCAGATCCCCGTCCACTACTGTCGTCACAGAATCTTTGCCCAGATTCTCCCCGGCTGCCAATAAGGTTCCGTCCTGCAGCAGCGCAAAGTTATCAAAAGTATATGAATGCACTGCCCAGCTAAAGTTCTCCAGTTCCGTATCGATTCCGTCGTCGTTTTGCCGGATTGCCTCCAGCCATACCATGCTGACATTTTCCAGCACCTTCTCCGGTGCCCAGACAAAGTCATGGACATTCTTACTCTTCGCGACACCGCATTGTCCGAAGATGTTCAGTCCCCACATGTATAAGTCACCGGTCTCAGTGATTGCCGCACCGTTCCAGGCACTGATATCCACATAGACACAGTGATCCAATACCTTATGTGGCTCCAGGTACATCATTTTCACCGGATTGTCCGGATTCTCCTCCACTGTCCAGTAAGCATCGTAATCGCTGCCGTAGGTGCTGGTCGTCGTCCGCATCTGTCCCCACCAGTAGACGCTTCCGTCCTCTTGTAATGCAACGATGGCTTCTCTGCCGGCTCTGGCATATCTCACATTTTCCATCAGCAGCACCGGTGTGCACACACGGTCATTATCGTCATCGCTGTACACCTGTTTCACAGAGTCTTTCCCTAACAGGAGTCCTGCCATATTCAGCCCCATTCCGTATAGCTTTCCATCGTCCGTCAGATAGATGCAGAAATTGTTATTCAGGTTAGCGTCCACAGAGACCACATGATCCGCGATCCGAACCGCATCCATTTTCCCCAGGTCCAGATCCGTCTCGTAGCTGCCGTTTCCCAGCTGTCCGTTTTGATTATAACCGCTGCCCCAGAGGACACCGTCTGCATCAATATAATAGTGATTCCATGCTGTGGCACGGTCGGTGATATACTGCTCCACGATCCGAAGCGGGCTGCTTATCTGCAGATCCTCCGCCCGACGGATATAGAATACTGGCAGATCCGCTTCCTCCGCATCACTCTCCGCCGTCACATTCTCTGTGGTGTCTGCCGTATCTCCTGCGGCTTCCGAATCCTGTACCGTCACCGCACTTCTCTGTGTCAACAATATCAGTGCCACCACAGCACACAGTTCCACCGCCAGCGCCGCCAGCTTCCCCGCGGTCTTACGGCATTTTAAAACATGTCGGATCCTGCCCTTGATGTCGCCTTCATCGAAGCACACCGGTGCCGCAAATACTCTGCGCGCAGTTGTATCGGTCGCCATAGCCAACAACGCTTCGGCATACTCTTGTCTATCCTCCTGCTCGAGATGCTCCGTCACCGCCTCGTCGCAGGCTTTTTCCATATCACAGCACAGCAGGTAATACGCCAGCCAGACCACCGGGTTCACCCAATGCACGATGCTGATCAGATATGCCAGTATTTTCCACAGATAATCCAGACGGCGCAGGTGAATCCGCTCATGCTGCAGCACGCAGTCATAGAATTCCGGATTCATCTCCACCGGCAGATAGATCTGCGGTCGCAGGATCCCGAATACCATCGGTGTGCGGATCCCGTCCACGTAACGTACGCCCTCCTCTCCGGGGAGGCATTCCGCCAGACGGCGTTTCATTCTTATATACGAAAAAATAAAATACGCGAGAAAGCAGGGGATTCCTGCCAGCCACAGACATCTGATTGCAAATGTCACCCGCAAAAAAGCTGTCGATGTGAAAAGCGCGGCTGCTGTGCCGGTGGACTGTACATCCGGTACCGGCAGTGCGCTCGATTCCGATCTGCGATTCGTACTCTGTTCTATCGTTGCATCCGTTCCTACAGTTGTCTGTCCATGCACAGCATTATTCTCTGGCAGAGTACTCTGCCCTGTCATAGTGCCCTGCTCCGGTAAGGTATTCTGCCCCGGCACAATGCTCGTTCCCAGTCCCGTTACCACCGTCGGTCCGTCCGCACTCACCGCCACTACCATCGACTCCTGCTGCGCCCGCCAGAATCCATGCGCATTCTCGATCTTCCAGGGAAATATGAGATAGAAAAAGGCAATTCCCCACAGTAGCACACAATACCGGTAGGATATCCGCAATCCCCGGAATACCATCCGCAGAAGCAGCACGATCCCTATGATAATACTTCCCTGAAGACTCATTCTGACCAGTATCTGCATCATTGCCATTACTGTCATTCCTTTGCTCCCCCATTATTTTCGATGATTTTCTTCAGCTCCTTGATCTCTTTCTTAGACAGCTTTTTCCGGGAAGTAAATGCCGCTACGAAATCCGGCAAAGATCCTGCGAAAGATTCCTCAATGATCTCCTCGCTCTGTCTCGCTTGGAACATCTGCTTCGACAGCAGCGAAGTAACGACACCGTTCTCACTGATAAATATCCCCTTCTGGCAAAGGCGCCGCAGGACTGTATAGGTCGTGGATTTCTTCCAGTTTAACTCCTGCTCGCACAGCTTCACCAGTTCCCCGGAGGAGACCGGCTCATGCTCCCAGATAATCTCCGCAAACCGCATCTCAACAGCACCCATGGTATATTCCGACATTGCAATTCCTCCCTTTTTTGTTCTCTCTGTATCTATGATGTCTTATAACGCAAATTGGTTTACAAGTTGTAACGCTTTTATGTTACATCATGTAAACCATTTCTGTCAATGCCTATTTTTTATCTGCTAAGGTAAAAGTTTCTCTTATACTGGAAACTTTTTTTATTTTTATCAATTGTTTCTAGTATAAGTTTTATCACCCACCATATGGCATCAGGTCGTTAAAAGTTGCCCAAGCCTCCTCGGCAGTGTAATCCGCTAGCTTAAGCCACCCGGTGACACCATTCTCGTTCTCCACGCAGAGCCACTGTCTGCTGCCATCCAGGTACCGCAGATGGAGCCGCCCCAATAGCGTTTCCATTCGCCACCGGAAGCCTCTTCCAGAAGCGTATAGGAATAGATTTTCTTACTTTCCTCCCCGAGGAGCTTCACCACTTTTTCATCACAGGACATCTCGCAGTCCATATTCATCAGATAAAATGCCAGCCACACCAGCGGATTAAACCAGTGGACACAGCAGATCACCAGCAGGATGCAATAACCTCCCACCAGGCTCAGCCGCCATATGCTGTCAAAGATCCTGTAGATGCCTTCACTCATAAGCCCCTCCTACACTATCCCCGGAAGCTCCGCTCTCTGTCATCCCTGTTCTGTAACGCTCCGAAGCTTATTAATTTCCCGTCCCGGTAGCTTAGGCTTGCGCAATCGCCTTCCTGCAATTCTCTATAAATTCTGTCAGAGACTTCCAGCGTGATCCGTTCTCCCACTTTCTCCAGATTTTCAAAGATAACACTCTTGACATTTTCTGTCTCCGTTATCCCGGAATTTACCATACCATCTGCCAGGTACACCGGCTGCCCCACCGCTGTGGACTGCTCTTTGCTGACGACTTTTGCCCTGCTCACGGTATGTTTGCCTCTCTGTTTATTCTGAAGGCTCCGATCAAGCAGATATAATAAATATCCCAGGATTACTACTACGAATAACACGACCAGTACATTTTCCACCGGACTGAATTTCAACTGCTGTATCATATTAACCCTCCCTTTTTAACCGGCGTGATTTAATCCGCCAAAATAATCATCATAGTTGATACCGGCTTCCAGACTGAACCACCCCTGCGTATTGTCTTCCGCCTGCAGGCAGATCCAGTTCTGCGTTGCATCCAGCTTCGTCATGCGTACCTTGCTTCCTGCCGACAGTATGAAGGTCTCACCATTCGGTGTACGGTACAGCGTCATATCCTGCAGAAGTTCCACCTCTGCATAGCCGCTCAACCAATACTCCTCCTGCGTTAGTTCCTGAAGATGTCCGTTTTTTGTCACATAATAGATTCTCTCGATAGAATCTATTGTCATTACGTTGTAGGGTTCGTGGACCTGCATCTGCCCGTGCGAGATTTGGATGCGTCGAATATCCTGTTTTATCTGTCCGGTCTCCACCAGTTTCCCATTTTCATAATGATAGAGTCTGGTCAATGGATCCGCACTGGGGCCATCTTCATACAATGCGATCAGGATCTGTTCCCCATCCGGACTGAACGCGAAGATAGAATTGCTCATATTCTCCGTATAAATCTCCGTCGCCTGACCGTTTACTTCCAGCACTGCATCACTCAGGTCATAGCAATTCATTTCACTTAGTCCCATATTCACATATTTCGTATATTCCTCCAGGGAATATCCCTTTACCGGTTCCGCAGGATGTATCGAGATTTTCTCCGATATCCCGTCGCCATCCAGGTCCAACAGGGCAAAGGTCTCATCCTCCGTTCGATTCGACACATCAAATACTACTCCCGGATAAGCCAGAGTATCGGCTCCCCGTGCGGCTGCATAGCTTCCATACAAGCTGTCAACCCCGGTCAACGGCAGTCGGATTGTGATCGCCGGATTGCTGCTATTTTCTATATAGTAGTAGCCTTCACCTACCCACAATCCATTCCCAATTTGTAAATTCTCCGGCAGTGCCCTGTCGGTTATGGTCCCTGTGCCCAAGTCGTATTCCCGCAACACCGTAGGCATCCAGGCATCCGTTCCAAAATGCGACTCATCGGAATCTGTCAGGTAATAGACCTTAATATCGCTATCATCCGTCAGTCCCCGGTCCGCCCGATACCCATTATAGACTCCTGATACTGAAGTCCGGTATGCTATCGGCACAGAGGTCACATCCGCGGGAACCTTCACCGGAATCCGCTCCGTATGAATACAGTCAAAAGAATTGTCCTCCTCATCCATCAGATAGATTCCATAGGAAGACACCTGAATATGCTGTCTTTCTCCGATGTTGTCTTCTCCGGTATAACTGCCTTCCGGGAATGAATACTGCCCGGCGTCACTAAGTTCATATTCCGCATACACATTCCGTGTGCAGATATCTCCCTCTAACGGTCCGTAGGTTTTGTCCGGATCACCACTGCTGCTCAGATCCCCGAAGGATAAAAACCACAGATGCTGTGTCTCCTCTGCCATTACCATGGGGATATCTATGAAAGAAGCGTCTGCCGCAAACGTATACCTCACATTGACCACAGAACCTTCTCCCGGAGCGTCACTGAAATCAAACTGCTGTTTTGCCTTGTAAAGTGTCTCCGTCACGATCCCGCTTCCTTCCCCCAGATGAAGAAGTGCCACCGCAGAAGTCACCGGATCTGTGTATTTCATGTATTCCTGTGAAGTATTTCCGTCTAATAAAGCCTTGAATATCCCATACACATAATCTCCGTTATTCTCTGCCCACACCAAATCATGTGCTGTGTTATCCCATTGAAAAGTCCGCTGTGCTTCTATGGTTTTCAGAGAAAAAATGTTGCCGAATTCTTCTCTGTTGTGAATCGTTATGCCGGCAAACTCTTCCAGCGTCACCACACTGCCCTCACCGTTTTCCTCCGGTCCTGTCTCTGCACCGGAGTCTGCCGTCTCTGTCGTGGTGCCGGGATCTGAGCCATCTGTCATATCTGCTTTGCCACCCGGATCGCTGCACAAACACACCACCAGTATCACGATCACTGCTGCCGCACCAACCAGCATCCAGAATGGCGGCTTGCGGTAGTCCAACACATGACGGATACGGTTCTTCACATGATCCTCACCAAAAGAAAGCAGTGCGCAGATGGAACCGCCACGATAGCGTTTCCATTCGCCGCCGGAAGCCTCTTCCAGAAGCGTATAGGAATAGATTTTCTTGCTCTCCTCCCCGAGGAGCTTCACCACTTTTTCATCACAGGACATCTCGCAGTCCATATTCATCAGATAAAATGCCAGCCACACCAGCGGATTGAACCAGTGGACGCAGCAGATTACCAACGCTAGCGGTTTCCACAGATAATCTCTGCGCTGTAAGTGCACCCGTTCATGGCACAGAACAACTTTTCTACTCTCAGGATCCAGTCCGGAAGACAGATAGATCACCGGATGGATCAGTCCCATGACAAAGGACAAATGCCCACCGTCGATCTCACAGATCCCGGGTTCTACCTGTCTGACATCACTGTCAAGTCTACGGATCCGATGGAGCATGCGCAGATAAGAATAAGCATGATATCCCAGGAAGCCAAGCATTCCTGCCAGCCATACCAGGGATAATACACGGAACCACACCGGGTATGTCCATGCGTGGGCGTCAGAACCCGTTCCGGCAGATGTTCCCGAAATCACTGCATCTGTTCCACTGGCTGCCACCCCTGCGACCGTAGCTCCACTTTCTGTTCTCGCAGTTCCCAGGGAAAAATCCTGCGTGTCGTCGGCGTTCATAACAGCATTGTCATTTCCAACAACCATCGTATTTCCTGCCGACTGGTTGTCCAATGCTTCCACCGCATCATACTCCCGCCGCAGGGCATCTCCGTTATCCTTCGTATCGTTGGTCTCTGCATAACCATGACTGCCCGGACCGACTGTCTGCTGCCCTGACGTCATCTCTGTCCCCACCGACAACAACCTCTCCGGGATCAGGCTGATTCCCGTCTCCGGTAATACCGGACAGCACAACCGTACGAACACAATTCCCCATAACAGATAGGAGCACCATTTTGGTGCTTTTTGCAACAAAAGTCTGGCGAGGAGCACCAGCAGCACGCAGTATCCTCCCACCAGACTTAAGTTCCATACACCGTCAAATATTCTGTAGATATTCTCACCCATAAGCCCCTCCTGTCCTGCCCCCCGGCAAGGCATAGTCGATGTTTTATAGACTCATTGTAATTATAGTCTACATTCTACCGACCTATCTGTCAAGTAAGAAATCTGATTCCCTTAATTTTCACCCAAACGACCGTTTTTTGTTGTTTCTGGTCTTTTTATAACATAACCGCTGCAAATACACAATTGAGCAGATGGGAACTTATGACAATTGTTATTCTATTACGAATTCTTATGTATATGTATAGTTTTTTCGTAATATAATAGTAGATATATTGACTACTTTTTGCAAATAAGTTAAAATAAATACGAAAATCATTGTATATGTAGTCATTTTTCGTAATAGGAGGCATTATGGAGATCAAGCGAGATACTTACTTAAATAAACTAATCGATCGTATGGAAAATCGATCGATCAAAGTGATCACCGGATTACGACGTTGCGGAAAGTCTTATCTCCTGTTTCATCTGTTCTACAATTATTTATTGGAGCACAATATCCCGGATGATCATATTATCCGGATTGCTCTGGATGATGATGAGCATGAAGAGTTGTTGGACCGAAAGGCATTAAGCACCTATATCAAAAGTCTGATTCAAGATGACAGCACTTACTATATTTTTCTGGATGAAGTGCAATTTGTGGACAGTTTTGAAAAAGTATTAAACGGTCTGAACCGCTTGGAGAATCTGGACATTTACGTTACCGGAAGCAATTCAAAGTTCCTGTCCTCCGATATTCTCACCGAATTCCGAGGTCGGGGAGATGAGGTACGGGTATACCCTCTAAGCTTCTCCGAATTTGTATCTGCCTACGATGGCTCTGTAGAAGAGGCATGGTATCAATATGCCACTTATGGCGGTCTTCCGCTTATTTTAACCCGAAAAACTCCGGAGCAGAAATCGAAATATCTGACGGATCTCATGCAAAAAGTTTATCTGGACGACATTATTGAGCGTAATCAGCTTCGCGGCAGTACTATCATGGAAAATCTGGTAAATATTTTAGCTTCCAGTATTGGTTCCCTTACCAATCCCAGCAAGCTGGCAAATACATTTACCAGCAATGGAATGGGGAATATTTCCGATAAAACCATCAGTTCCTACATTGATTATCTCATGGATTCTTTTCTGATCTCCCGGGCAGAACGTTACGATGTAAAAGGGAAAAAATATATTTCTTCTCCCTACAAATACTATTTTACCGACATTGGACTCAGAAATGCCCGGCTGAATTTCCGCCAGCAGGAAGAGACTCATATCATGGAAAATATTATTTATAACGAGCTGCTGGTCCGTGGTTTTAATGTAGATGTTGGTATTGTTGAACATGTGGAATCGGATTCCGACGGAAAACGCAAAACAAAAAAATATGAAATTGATTTTGTCTGTAATCGTGGAAATCAACGTTATTATATTCAATCTGCCTTTTCCATGCCTGATCAGGAAAAAGCAGAACAAGAACAACGTTCCCTCATCTACACCAACGATTTTTTCAAAAAAATTATTGTCGTAAAAGATAACATTGTTCCCTGGCACAACGAACTTGGAATTCTAATCATTGGACTGAAAGATTTCCTGCTAAAAAATAACAGTCTGGAGCTTTAAAACTGGCGGCATCGGTTTCCCGGTGTCGCCAGTTTATTGTCACTCTATTTTGCAAGTGGCTCATAATAGAACACTATCTGCGCAGGAGCTTTTCCGCTGATCTCCACACCGTCCGCCGTCGTTCCCTGGAAGCCGCCGGATGCGCCGATGTAGAGAATGCGACCGTCCGATACGAGGACCGCACAAGTGCCTTCCGTGCCGCAGGGCATCTCCCAGCTCTCCTGCACTCGGATGAATTCCGTCTCGTCCAGGCGATAGGTGTCCACACCATTGTATCCCCACAGGATAAAATCTGCCGTCTCACTCACACCTGCTGCCACCATTTTCCACGGGTAGACCGTATCGGC
>CAKSAM010000051.1 GCA_934436245.1 uncultured Acetatifactor sp. | reverse complement strand
GGTTTGATAGGGCGAATGCCCGACATCGAAGGAAACGCAAAGCGTTTACGAGATGCATTGCTCATTACCGTGAAAGTAAGAAAGGATCAATTATGGATATCTCTTCTTTGTATGGCAGCTCTGCTCTGGACAGCACTGCGTATACCAATGCAGCGGATCAGACAGCATCCAGATTGCAGGATAAATTAAATAGTTCAGATTATGCAAAAGCAACCGATGATGAACTGATGGATGCCTGCAAACAGTTTGAATCGTATTTTCTGGAGCAGATGTTTAAGGAAATGATGAAGACGATTCCGGAAAGTGAAGGAACTTCTTCTTCGAATTCCCAGCTTATGGATTACTATAAGGATGAAATGGTACAGCAGATTGCATCAGATTCTACAGAGCAGAACAGTCTGGGACTGGCACAGATGCTCTATGAACAGATGAAACGGAATTATAATCTTGAGTAGTTATTTCGGGCTGTCATTCCGGCAGCCCTGATTTTTTCTCTGACCGCCATTGCGGTTATCTTTCCGCTTCCGGAGAGAACAGCCTTACAACCAATCAAAGATATCAAAACATGAGGAATGAATATAAAATGGAAACAGTTACAGGATTTGTAGATCATATTGTCTTTCAAAACAAGGAAAATGGATATACGGTATTGATTCTGTCGGCACAAGGAGAAGAAATCACCTGCGTCGGCATGTGTAAAGGACTGACGCAAGGCGAAAACATCTCTGCGGAGGGCGAATATATCGAGCATCCGGTATATGGACATCAGTTTAAAATACACAAATATGAGACTGTGGCACCCACAGACCGTGTGGGAATGGAAAGATATCTGGGGTCAGGAGCCATTCGTGGCATTGGAGAAGCACTGGCTGCCAGAATTGTTAATAAATTCGGAGATGATACGTTTCGGATCATTGAGGAAGAACCGGAACGACTGGCTGAGATCAAGGGCATCAGCGAACGAAAGGCACAGGAGATTGCTGTGCAGATGGAAGAAAAAAAAGATCTCAGAAAGGCGCTGGTGTATTTACAGCAATATGGAATCAGCAACACTCTGGCGGTAAAAATATATAATACCTATGGCACGGAAATGTACAGTGTTATGAGAGAAAATCCTTACCGGCTGGCCGAGGACGTCAATGGTGTGGGATTTCGTATTGCGGATGAAATTGCGAGTAAGATCGGCATTCACACAGACTCTGATTACCGCATCCGCAGTGGGATTCTGTATACACTTCTGCAGGCAGTCGGGGAGGGACACTGCTATCTGCCGCTTCAGCTTTTGTTGCATAGAGCAGCGGAACTACTGGGAGTATCGGAGGAGAATATCCGCCCCCAGGTGGATAACCTGATCATGGATCGAAAGCTTGTGGCAAAAGGAGAAGCTGTATTTGCCGCATCTTATTACTATGCTGAGCTGAATTGTGCCAATATGCTGCGGAACCTGAACATCCCCATGGTGGAGGCGGAAAATCTCCCCTCGCAGGATATGGCCATCCGGAAACGCCTGGAACGCATGGCGGAAAATCTGTCCATGGAACTGGATGAACTGCAGCTGAAGGCTGTAGAAGAAAGCATAAAAAATGGATTGTTTATTTTGTCCGGTGGCCCGGGTACCGGAAAAACGACCACAATCAATATGATTATCCGTTTCTTTGAATCGGAGGGCATGGATATTTTTCTGGCAGCGCCCACGGGGCGGGCAGCCAAAAGAATGACAGAGGCAACCGGATTTGAAGCAAAAACGATTCACCGTCTTCTGGAATTAAGCAGTGCACTGTCAGATGACGATACCAGAAAGGCTGATTTTGAGCGGAATCAGGAAAATCCACTGGAGGCGGATGTTGTCATTATTGATGAAATGTCTATGGTAGACATTCAACTGTTTCAGGCACTTTTAAAAGCAATCCTTCCGGGAACCAGACTGATTCTGGTAGGAGATGTGGATCAGCTTCCCAGCGTAGGACCAGGACAGGTGTTGAGAGACCTCATGAACAGCAAGGCTTTTCCAATGGTCACGCTGGAGAAAATCTTCCGTCAGGCCGGCCAAAGTGATATTGTTGTCAATGCGCACCGTATTAACCGTGGAGAACAGATCAGGCTTGATAATAAATCGAAAGATTTTTTCCTGCTGGAACGAAATGACGTAAATGTCATATACAAACATATGATCCAGCTGATTCAGGATATGCTGCCCAAATATGTGGGGGCAACCTCTTTTGATATTCAGGTATTGACGCCTATGCGCAAGGGGAGCCTGGGATGTGAAACACTGAATGAGATTCTGCAGAGATATCTTAATCCGTCAGATCCCCGGAAAAAAGAACATGCTTACGGCAACATGGTATTCCGTGAGGGTGATAAGGTCATGCAGGTAAAAAACAATTATCAGCTGGAGTGGGAAATTGTGGGAAACTACAACATCCCCATTGATAAGGGGATGGGCGTGTTCAATGGAGATATGGGGAGAGTCCGGGAAATTAATGAGACAATGTCGGCCCTGCTTGTGGAATTCGATGATGGCAGACGGGTGAATTATCCGTTTTCTGCACTGGAGGAGTTGGAATTATCTTATGCCATAACGATACATAAATCTCAGGGAAGTGAGTATCCGGCTGTAATTCTGCCGCTCCTTGGAGGCCCGAGAATGTTGTTCAACAGAAATCTTTTATATACGGGAATTACGAGGGCGAGAAGCTGTGTTACTATTTTAGGAAGCAATGAAACGGTACGTAATATGATTGAAAATGTAAGTGAGAATCGCAGGTACACGGCATTGGAACAACGGATCCGGGAGATTTGCTGTCTGCCGGATGGTGAAACACTGTGAGTAAATGAAAACAGGAGGCTATGATTGGGGAAAAGGATTATAAAAAATATGAGAAAAGCAAGGGAAACGGCTTTGCAATTACTGTTTCCCAGAAGATGCCCTGTCTGTGACGGAATCGTACGTCCTTTTGGTGAAAAGATCTGCCTGGAATGTCTGCCCCGATTAAAGGTGGTCACTGCTCCATGGTGTATGAGGTGTGGGAAAAAACTGTCAGAAGAACGGGAATTTTGTAGAGACTGCATGGGCAGACAACATAAGTATGACAGAGCCCGGACATTATATGAATATCGCAGTGCATCCGCATCCATATATCGCTTTAAATACAGCAACAGACAGGAATACGGAGATTTCTTCGGGGAGGAAATGGGGCGTTTCCTGGGGGATTTTATCAGGAGAGTACAACCGGATGTCCTGGTGCCGGTACCGCTCCATCGCAGAAAGCTCCGGATGCGCGGATATAATCAGGCAGCATGTCTTGCGAGGGCACTGGGGAGGAACCTGTGCCTTCCGGTAGATGAAAAACTGGTAAAACGGGAGAAAAATACAGTACCGATGAAACTGTTAAATCCCACGGAACGGCAAAATAATTTGAAAAAGGCTTTTATTATGGGCAGAAATGATGTAAAATTATATGACCGGATTGTTCTGGTCGATGATATTTACACAACAGGTACGACCCTGGACGAAATCGCAGCACTGTTGATAGAGAATGGTGTATCCGAAGTATACTGCGTTACTTTGGCCTGTGGGTCAGGATTATGATCAGGAAGGTGTGAGAATACTATGAACATAAGAAATTGCAGAATGTGTGGACATATCTTTAATTATGTGGCAGGACCGTTTCTGTGCCCTCATTGTCGTGAAAAGATGGAAGCCAAATTCCAGGAAGTAAAAGAGTATATTCGTGATAATCCCGGTGTGGGTATTCAGGATGTGTCAGAGAACTGTGATGTTGAGCCGTCCCAGATCCAGCAATGGCTGAGAGAAGAGAGACTGGAATTGACAGAGGGCTCCAGCATTATGCTGAGCTGTGAAAAATGCGGAGCACCGATCCGCAGTGGAAGATTCTGTGAAAAATGTAAATACGATATGTCCATGGATCTGCAGAGTGTACTGCCGAAGAAACAGTCAGCATCGAAACAGGCACCCAGAACATCCAGAGACGGAGAGAGAATGCGCTTCCTGTAAGTTTTTACAGGCGGAGGATTTATGCTGAACGAAGAAAAAGTGATACTTATGACGCAAATGGCGTCTTATGAAGAGAATGAAGGCAAAAAGAATATGGCGATCGGCCGTTATTTCCGCAGTGACTATATTGCAATACAGGTACTGAAATCCATATTATGTGCGACGATTGCCTTTGCAGTATGTTTTGCACTGTTTATTTTCTATGATTTTGAGACTTTTATGCAGGACATTTATAAAATAGATCTGATCGGATTCGCAAAGAATGTTCTGATGTATTATGGAGTAACGGTAGTTGTCTATGCAGCTGCATCCGGCCTGATCTGCTCTATTCGATACGCTAAGGCAAAAAAAAGCCTGAAATGCTATTATAACAATCTGAAGAAGTTGAATTCCATTTACAATGAATAAACGGCCTACACAGATTGACCTGGAGGAAATATGACTGCTTTACTGGAATTAAGAGAAAATCTGAAGAAGATCTATAGCAGAAACGAAGCTTTTATTCTGCCGGTGATCAAATTTTTACTCAGCTTGCTTGTGCTGGGCATCATAAATGACAGGCTTGGCTACATGACAAAGCTGGATAATATGGCAATCGTGCTGATCGTATCACTGATGTGTTCTTTCCTGCCGACCGGATTTATGGTATTTTTTGCAATGGTATTTTCATTGCTGCATATGTATGCATTATCTTTAGAAACAGCGGCTGTAGGACTGGTGGTATTTTTGCTGCTTTATCTGCTGTTCCTCAGGTTTACGGCGAAAGAAGCACTGGTGGTAGTGCTGACACCGATTTTATGTATGCTGAAGCTTCCCTATGTGATGCCGGTGGCTATGGGATTGATCGGAACCCCGGTCTCCTGTGTATCTGTGGGCTGCGGCGTTGTGGTATATTACCTGATCCAGACCGTGATTTCCAATGCAGCTACGATTAATTCCATGGGAGCAGAAGAAGCAACAGCAAAGCTGCGCCTGCTGATTGATGGAATGCTGGGCAATAAAGCTATGGTAGTGACGATCGCAGCATTTGCCATTACCGTGGTCGTGGTATATCTGATCAGAAGGATGAGTATCGATCATTCCTGGACGATTGCTATGATTGCAGGTGCTATAATCGAAGTACTGATCCTGCTGGTGGGAGATCTTATGTATGATACGAATCTCTCTATTGTCAGCGCACTTCTTGGAGCTGTTGTTACAGTACTTGCATGTAAGATCATAGAGTTTTTCCGATTTTGCCTGGATTACAGCCGGACGGAAAAGGTGCAATTTGAAGACGATGAATATTATTATTATGTAAAAGCGGTGCCGAAGATGACCGTCGCAGCACCGACAAACACAGTAAAAAAGATTAATACACAGAGGCGCCCGGCCAGTCAGACGTCCAGATCTGCCGGACAGGGCAGCAGACCTTCGGGTCAGACTTCCAGACCTGTGGGCACTGCCGGCAGAACCACGGAAGCAGCGGTCAGAAGCGTAGTTACAGAGCGCACTCCAGCCAGAAACGGAGCAGCTAATGGACAGCAGAATGCTTATCGCGGACGAGAAATGTCCGGTGGCAGAAGTGTCACCATCAGCGGTGACCATATGGCAGGACAGGACGACTCTGATGATTATGAAGAATTGTTCTGAAGGGAATAAAGGAAAATGCAGTTAGGGGATAAGCTTGCAGAATATGTTAAAAATTTCAGCAGTTATCGCACGACCATGGATTTTGGTGATGTGGCGGAGATTCTGATTATTGCGGTGCTGCTATATTATACGTTAGTGTGGATGAAAACGACCCGGGCCTGGGTATTGCTCAAGGGTCTGATTGTCATTCTCGTTTTTTTGCTGTTGGCTTATTTCTTCCGGATGACAACGATTCTGTGGATGGCACAGAATGTTCTGAGCTTTGCGGTGACAGCTCTTATAGTGGTGCTGCAGCCGGAATTGCGAAAAGCGTTGGAGGAACTTGGCAAGAAGAATATTATCAGTTCTGTGCTGCCTTTTGATAATAATCAGAGGGTAGATGAGGGATTTTCAGAGAAAACGATCAATGAGATCACAAAGGCCTGCGTAGAGATGGGCAAAGTGAAGACAGGTGCTCTGATTGTCATTGAGCAGAAAGTTTCGTTGCGGGATTATGAGAGAACAGGAATTGATGTAGACGGTATTGTCACCAGCCAGCTGCTGATCAATATTTTTGAACATAATACGCCGCTTCACGATGGAGCGGTTATCGTACGCGGCAACAGAGTGGCATCTGCAACCTGTTATCTTCCCTTATCTGACAATCTGGGACTGAGCAAGGAGCTGGGAACGAGACATCGTGCCGGCGTAGGCATTTCCGAAGTGACAGATTCACTGACCGTGATCGTATCCGAGGAGACTGGCAAGATCAGTGTGGCATACGAAGGTGAATTAGAACGGAATCTGGATGCGGACTCTCTTCGGGACAGAATGCACAAGATCCTGAACAATACCGGAGAGGAACATAAGAATCTGCGAATCTGGAAGGGAAGGAGCCGTGAGAAGAAATGAAAAAATCACTGACACATAATCTTGGACTAAAACTTGCTTCTCTGGTGCTGGCTTTTGTGTTGTGGTTCCTGGTAGCGCAGATCTATGACCCGAAGGATACAGTGACCTTCAACAATATTCAGGTAAAGCTGATCAACACAGATCTTTTGGATCAAGAAGGAAAAGTATATGAAGTGCTGGATAACAGTAATCTGGTAAGAGTGACGGTGACGGGTCCGCAGAGTATTGTAAAGTCAGAACTGCGCAGAAGTGATATTGTGGCAGAAGCGGATATGAGCAAACTGACAGATATCAATACCATCGCAATTACTTATTATTGTGAAAATGTCAGTAATGATTCCGTGGAAATCAAAGGGAACCATGATTCTGTGAGGCTGAATGTGGAAGATAAGGCCAGTAAATGGATCAAACTGGAGAGCACGACGATCGGAGAAGTGGCATCCGGTTATATGATCGGCAATGTAACACTGGATCAGACGAATATTGAAGTGACCGGACCGAAATCTGCAATCGTGCAGATTGACCATGCGGGAGTGGATATCAATGTGGCGGACTCTACCAGCAGTCTGTCGGCAAATGTAGATATCAAGCTATATGATGCAGATGGCAAAGAACTCAGCTATGGGAATGTTATGAAAAATGTAGATTCGGCGCATATGACAGTTGAAGTGCTGGCGACAAAGGAAGTACCTGTGGAAATCAAATATATGGGTGTGCCGGAGGATGGATATATGGCTACCGGTGAGGTGGAGAGCAGCAAACCCACAGTCAAAATTGCCGGAACGGCATCCACACTGGCGGGAATCTCTGCAATTACGGTACCGGAAGATCGTATGAACATTACCGGACAGTCCGGTAATCTTGTGGATATTATCAACCTGAAAGAGTATCTTCCTTCCAATGTGAGACTGGCGGATAAGAGTTTTGATGGCAAGATTTCTGCAACGGTATATATTGAGCCGGTTGAGACCAAGGAGTTGTCGATACCTGCGGAGAATATTACCATTAGCGGTGAACCCGAAGGAATGGAAGCGGAGATCGTGACATTGGCAGATACCTATGACATTACAGTATCCGGACTGGATAGAGACGTCAGTGTTCTGCGTGAGAACACAGTGACAGGAGTTCTGGATCTGCAGAAATGGATGGAGGACAATGGTGCTGAGGAAATGACATCCGGCAACTATACAATTCCTGTGACATTCAATCTGCCGGAGGATGTTACAGTGGAAAATGATGTTAATATCCATATAAAATTGAAAAATAAAGAATGAGAGGGCTTTTATAATGGCTAGAATGTTTGGAACAGATGGAGTACGCGGTATTGCCAATGAGGAACTGACCCCGATGCTGGCAATGCAGCTGGGGCAGGCAGGCGCTTATGTGCTTACCAAGGAAAATGAACATAAGCCTACGATCATGGTGGGCTGTGATACACGTATTTCCGGTGACATGTTGGCAAATGCATTAATGGCAGGAGCCTGCTCTGTAGGTGCAAACTGCATTTATGTCGGTGTGATCCCTACCCCCGCAGTAGCTTATCTGACCAAGAAATATAAAGTAGACGCCGGAGTTGTTATCTCTGCATCCCATAATCCGGTAGAATTTAATGGAATCAAATTTTTTGACGGTAATGGTTATAAGCTTCCGGATGCACTGGAAGATGAGATTGAAGCGCTGATCAGAGAAAATATGCCAGGTATTAAATTCCCCATCGGACCCGGTGTAGGCAAGATCAAATATCGCACTGATGCCAGAGAAGAATACATCAACCATGCAATGAGAGCGGTAAATGTAGATCTAACAGGATTGAAGATCGTGGTAGACTGTGCAGAAGGAGCTTCTTTCTATACTTCCGTAGAATGCCTGAAGGAATTGGGCGGCAGTGTAGTGGCGATCCATAACAATCCGGACGGAACCAATATCAATGCCAATTGCGGATCTACCCATATGGAAGAACTGCAGGCAAGGGTTGTATATGAAAAGGCAAATGTAGGCCTGGCATTCGATGGTGATGCAGACAGATTGCTGGCTGTGGATGAGAACGGCAAGATCGTAGACGGTGACCAGATCATGGCAATCGTAGGCAATTTTATGAAGGGCAAAGGTACCCTGAAAAAGGATACGATTGTGGCGACGGTTATGAGTAATCTGGGATTTTTCCTGATGGCTGAGAAAAACGGTATTACTATGGAAAAAACCAAAGTAGGTGACCGTTATGTGCTGGAGCGCATGAAAGAGATCGGCGCAAGCCTTGGCGGAGAACAATCCGGTCATATTATTTTTCTGGATGAGAATACTACAGGAGATGGATTGCTCAGTGCACTGCATCTGCTTCAGGTAATGGTAGAGACCGGCAAACCCCTGTCCGAACTGGCACAGATAATGGAAGTACTGCCTCAGGCACTGGTAAATGCAAAGGTAGCCAATCATAAAAAAGAAAAATATATGGAATATCCGGAAATCGCAGAAGCAATTCAGAAACTGGAAGCACAATTTGCCGGAGAAGGCCGTGTATTGATCCGTCCTTCGGGAACAGAGCCTTTGGTACGTGTTATGATCGAAGGAAAAGACCAGCAGGTAATTCAGGAGGAAGCACAGAAACTTGCCAACCTGATCCAGGATATTATGTTTTAGAAAACAGATTCCGAAGTTTGTCTGGTAAAAGCCCTTGTGATTGCTTTTCATTCATGCTATGATAGAAATGTAAATGGAAAGTAAATTTCTAACCTACTGGAAGAAAATAATGCAGAATAATATAGATTGTGGAGGGTTTATTATATGGTAAGTCAGAAAGTCGTAATCAAGAATCCTACGGGTTTGCATCTGCGCCCTGCCGGAATTCTGTGCAAAGAGGCAATGCAGTTCAAGTCTCTGATCACCTTTAAATTCCGTGAGAATACCGCAAATGCCAAGAGTGTGCTCAGTGTATTGGGAGCCTGCGTAAAGTGTGGAGATGAGATCGAATTCGTATGTGAGGGCGAAGACGAGGCAGAAGCGCTGAAGACCCTGGTAGAAGCTGTGGAGAACGGACTGGGAGAATAACGGGATCAGGATAGAGGAAGATCACAGAGGCTGTGCATATTCAGAATGCGCAGCCTTTTCCTATGATTGAAAACTGTCTGTCGGGGAAAATAATAGTTTCGTAGTCAAAGGATTTATGCTATGATGGAAGGAGCCAATCCGCAGAAAATAAGCCTGATCACATACAGGCTGAGATTGTTTCCTGTGAGAAGAGTAAACGGACATGAGGGAGAGAAAACTAAAAATGGAAGAAAAAAGTTTGAAGAAAAATTTTTCCAGCCTTGGCTGGAGATTCCTGATCGGGACATTGATCATCTATGCAGTGCAGTTCCTGACCATGGGTATTGTAGGAGCGGTGAAACCGGAATGGCTGGAGAACACCACTATTAATCTGATACTGGCAGTGATGCCGCTGTATCTTGTCGGAATGCCGGCTTTGATCGCACTGGTAAAGCAGATGCCCGGGGAAGCACCTGCGAAGAAAAGTATCAGACCGGGGCAGTTTGTTGTGGCATTGATTATGTGCTATGCACTGATGTACTGTGGGAACCTGGCAGGTACGCTGATCACTACAATAGTGGGAGCACTGAAGGGCTCTGCCGTGGACAATGCACTGATGACCTATGCCACAGAGTCCAACATGATGGTTACCTTTCTCTATATGGTGATCTGTGCACCGATTCTGGAGGAATATATTTTCCGCAAGCTGATCGTGGATCGTACTGTGAAATATGGACAGGGAGTGGCTATTGTCTTATCAGGCCTGATGTTTGGACTGTTCCATGGCAATCTGAATCAATTCGCATATGCTTTTTTGCTGGGGATATTCCTGGCATTTATGTATGTGAAAACCGGAGATCTGAGGGTGACCATTGGCTTACATATGTGCATCAATTTTATGGGAGCTGTGGTAAGCGTTTTGCTGCTAAAGGCAATCCATCTGGAAGAATATCAGGAGATCGTCATGAACGGTGGTGATTCTCAGGCAATTATGGATTTCATGATGAAGTACCTGCCGGGCTGGATCGGCTATATGATCTACGTATTGTTCATTTTTGCCATGGTAATTACAGGAATTGTTCTGTTTATTGTATTTCGTAAGAGGTTTGCAGTAGAGCCGGGACAGATTGCAAAGGGACAGAGATTCAAAACCGTCATCTGCAATCCCGGAATGCTCTGCTATTGTATTTTTTGGTTCATTATGATCATCGTCCAGATGTTCCCGGAGATCGTGCAGATGCTGTTGGGAATCTCTCCGCTGTCCATGTAAATACATTCCGCAGGGACTGACAGTGGCAGGCAGACGAAGGAGATAAGATACATGTACGCATTTGACAGCAGAATACGTTACAGTGAGACAGACAGCGAGGGGAAACTGACGCTGGATGCCCTGCTGAATTATTTTCAGGATTGCTCTACCTTCCATTCGGAAGATGTGGGGCTTGGAATCAGCTATATGAAGGAGATCGGTCAGGTCTGGGTGCTTTCTGCCTGGCAGATCGTTGTGAACCGTTATCCGCAATTAGGGGAAAAAGTCAGGATCGTGACATTACCCTATGAACTAAAAGCATTTCTGGGATACCGTAATTTTGCTATGCTGGATGAAAAGGGTGAATATATCGCAAAGGCTAACTCCCTATGGAGCCTTCTGGACGTTGCCACGGGCAAACCTGTGATCGTAAATGAAGCGATGCGGAAAGGCTATGCAGCAGATGAAAAGCTGGACATGGATTATGCCCCCCGCAAGATCACCGTACCGAAGGGTGGAGAACTGCTGGAACCTATCGTGGTGAAAAAACATCATCTCGATACCAACTATCACGTGAATAACGGGCAATATGTGAATATTGCCATGGAATATCTGCCGGATGATTTTGTGATCCGTCAGATGCGTGCGGAATATAAAAAACAGGCATTTCTGGATGATGTGCTGCATCCTTATGTAGTGCAGACAGTGAACGGATATATCATCTGCCTGCAGGATGAGGAAGGCAGACCCTATGTATCTGTAGAATTTCTACAATAACGATAGTAGTGATAATAACAGAATGAAAAGGAACCGATAACTCAGACAAAAGCTGTGAAACAGTCAGAACAGGAGAAAACGTGGAACTAAAATTAGGCGAAAAACAGACGCTTACAGTAGTGAAAAAAGTGGAATTCGGCGTATATCTGGCGCCCAAAGGTGCACCGGATGACAAAGTATTGTTGCCGGCAAAACAGGTGCCAGAGGGAACAAAGCAGGGGGATGAACTGGAGGTTTTCCTGTATCGGGATTCCAGTGACCGCCTGATCGCAACAATCCGGACACCGAAACTACTCATGGGACAGACAGCCTTGCTGACCGTAGTACAGGTTGGAAAAGTAGGTGCATTTCTGGACTGGGGGCTGGAAAAAGATTTGTTCCTGCCATTTAAACAGCAGACATGTAAGGTGAAAGCAGGAGATCAGGTGTTGGCTGCGCTTTACATTGACAAGAGTGAAAGACTTTGTGCCACCATGAATGTCTATGAACAGCTGCGCATGGACAGCCCGTATAAAAAGGATGATAAAGTAACCGGAAGAGTTTATGAAATCAGCAAGAATTTCGGTGCGTTTGTGGCGGTAGATGACTGCTTTTCCGCATTGATCCCCAAAAAAGAGTTATTCGGAGCGGAATTAAAGATCGGGGATCAGGTGACAGCCAGAGTGGCAAAAGTGCTGGAAGATGGTAAACTGACGCTGAGTATCCGGGAAAAAGCTTATCTGCAGATCCAGAAGGATGCGGAAAAAATCGAAAAACTGCTGGACAGCTATGAAGGCTCCCTGCCTTTTAACGATAAGGCAGCCCCGGAGGTCATTACCCATGAGACCGGCATGAGCAAGAACGAGTTCAAACGTGCCGTGGGACACCTGTTAAAAGAGGGTAAGATCCAGATCACAGAAAAAAATATCCGCAGAGTCCGCAGATAATATATAGAAAAAACGGAACAAGTGTGCTATAGTGGATATAGAAACAGGTTCAATGCTTGCAGGCTATGAAAGGAACGTGAATTACAATGGATATTGCAGGATTATCAATGTCAATGGCTTCAAATAATTTACAGACGAAGGTGGGAATGGCGGTGCTTAGTAAGGCCATGGATACCCAGGAGGCACAGGGACAGGCAGTGGTTGAACTGATCGACTCCGCAGCAATGGAGAGAAGTGTAACTCCTCAGCTGGGTGGCAATATTGATCTGCGGCTTTAATACACTATGAAGAGATAACAGAATACACGCTATAACGAAAAGAGTTCGGAGAAAACATTTTCCGGACTCTTTTTTCTAAAGAAAATGGCATTTTTACTAAAAAGTGCATAAAAAACTATTGCATTTTTACTAGATTTTTTGTAAATTTGTATTATGTATGATATGAGGGATCAATTTGTCAAAGCTTTCATGCCTGCATGATAAGGCTTTGGAATTTGAGACCTTAATAAACATGAGGGATCGCAGATTCCTCATATCATTCCGGGGTTATCGCAAAAGAAAATTATGGTTGGGGACTGAAGGAGCAGAAGATGATATCAAATCAGATTTTACAGAACACCATTGAAGGACTGAAAGGAATCGCCAGAGTCGAAC
>CAKSAM010000050.1 GCA_934436245.1 uncultured Acetatifactor sp. | reverse complement strand
TCCAGAGAGACATTAAAAGACCTCCTGGGGTGGAAATACATGGAGACCTGTGATCTGGCCCCCCGCGTGGAAGAAGTTGTGGAGCTGGAGAACGGTATTCGTCGGGAAAAAGTGATCATTCAGGTAGAGCCGAAAGTGTATATGCCCATGTATATCCTGATCCCGCCGAAGCAGGACGAAGGGAAGCAGAAATGTTTTCTTGCTCTTCCGGGGCATCAGGGTGCAGGTAAATTCAGCGTGGCAGGACGCGATGATATTCCCGCGGTAAAACGGATGATCGAATTCTACCATTATGATTACGGCATGCAGCTGGCGAAGCGTGGTTATGTGGCAATCTGTCCGGATTGCAGAGGGTTTGGAGAACGCAGGGATGAGGCATTGCAGAAAGGAACGGATGAGAAATCCTTCCTGACCAGTACCTGTTTTCATCTGGCACATATGGCGGAGCCCTTGGGAGAGACCGTGGCAGGTATGTGCACCTGGGACGCGTCCCGGTTGATCGATTATGTATACGAACGGGGCGAATGGGATACTGACGATTTAGGCGTCGTGGGATTTTCCGGCGGTGGTATGCAGACACTGTGGATCTCTGCTTTGGATGACCGTGTGAAAAAATGTATTATCAGCGGATATCTCTATGGGTATCGCGACGCGTTGTTATTGCTCAACGGAAATTGCAGCTGTAATTATGTTCCCCATCTGTGGGAACACTTTGATATGGGAGATATTGCATCTCTCATTGCGCCGAGACCGCTGGCAGTCCAGTCCTGCCGGGATGACCATCTGAACGGTCCCAGAGGACTGGTGAATGTGACGGAGCAGTTAGATATTGTGCGGAAGGCTTACGGCCTGCACGGAAAAGAGGAATATCCGATCCACGATGTCAGAGAGGGAGACCACTGCTGGCATGAAGAGGTATTGGATATCGCACTGCCAAGACTGTAAGATATTTATAACCCCTGTTAATAGTTACAAAATATGGAGGAACGTATGGAATATATCGTTCTGGATCTGGAATGGAATCAGAGTAACACCGGCAAAGAGGATGCTGTGGAGAAGCTCCCTTTTGAAATCATTGAGATCGGTGCCATCAAACTGAATAATGAACGTGTTATGGTCAGTGAATTCAACGAACTGGTCAAACCGCAGGTCTACCATGAGATGCACAAGATCACCAGCAAACTGATCCATATACAGATGCAGGAGCTGGAGCGTGGGAGACCATTCCCTGAGGTTGGAGGAGATTTTGTCAGATGGTGCGGACAGGAGGATCATCTGTTCTGTACCTGGGGAACTTTGGATCTGACAGAATTGCAGCGTAATATGGCATATTATGAGATGCCCCTTTTAGCTGACGGACCGTTGCCGTTTCTGGATGTGCAGAAGTTATTTGCCATTGCCTACGAGGAGCGTAAGATCCGCAGAAATCTGGAATATGCCATTGATTTTCTGAAGATTGAAAAAGATATTCCATTCCACCGGGCGTTCAGTGATGCATATTATACGGCAAAAATTCTGATCCGGATATTGGAAGAGCATCCGGAAGTGCAGGTAAATCTGTCTTATGATACTTTTTGTCCTCCGAAGGATCGGAAAAGTGAGGTAAAAACACAGTTTGATACGTATGTAAAATATATTTCCAGAGAATTTAAGGATAAAACAGAGGCTTTTGCGGATAAGGAAGTGGTGTCCAGTAAGTGCTATCTTTGCCATAAGAATCTGCGAAAACGGATCAAATGGTTCAGTGCAAATGGCAGACATTATTATTGTGTGGCTTATTGTGAAAAACATGGATATCTCAAGGGTAAGATCCGGGTGAGGAAGGCTTATGACGGTGGGGTGTATATCGTCAAGACGACGAAATTCATTTCCAAAGAAGATGCAGATGCCATTACAGCCCGCAGAGATCATGCAAGGGAAGTCCGTAAGCGCCATAAACACAGCAAAGTAGCCGGAGTGGCCGAAGAATAAATGATGGATCAGAAGCGTTTTGAAGATGCTAAGAAAAAAATCATAGGTGTGGATCGTCAAAGACTGGGAATCGGAACACTCTCAGAGAAGACGGTTCACGCTATTTTTAAGGATTATTGTGAGCCGGATGAGGATCATCAGGAGATTCCTATAGAGAATTACGTGGCGGATATTTATAAAGATGGGGAGATCATTGAGATTCAGACAAGGCAGTTTAACCGGATGCGGGGAAAGCTTACGACCTTTCTGCCGCTCTATCCTGTGACGATTGTATATCCGATCCCTTATGAAAAATGGCTGATCTGGGTCGATGAAGACAGCGGAGAGTTGAGCAAGAAGCGGAAATCTCCGAAAAAAGGTTCTGCCTATCAGGCTTTCAAGGAATTATATAAGATAAAAATGTTTTTAAAGGATCCGAATATCCGTTTCAAATTTATTCTGGTAAATATGGAAGAATATCGCTTGCTGAACGGGTGGAGCCGTGATAAGAAAAAGGGATCTGTGCGGTATGACAGAATCCCCACGGAACTGGTGGAAGAGGTGGAGATCCGGCAGCCGGAGGATTATATGCAATTTGTACCCTATGAGCTGGAAGAGCCTTTTCACAGTAAAGATTTTGCAAAGGCGGCGCATATTCCCCTTTCTCTGGCACAGACGGTATTGAATATTTTGTTTGAAATGGGAACTGTGGAACGTGTGGGAAAACAGGGAAACAGTTATTTATATCGGGTAGTGGAAAAATAAGAGGACTGAAGTTTGCGGCTTCAGTCCTCTTCGTCTTCCTGATGGGATTTTGGCAGGGAAAAGATAAATTCACTGCCGACACCCGGTGTACTGATGACATTAATATGTTCATTGTGGGCATTAATGATTTCTTTTACAATAGAAAGTCCCAGGCCGGTTCCCTTTTTGTCTTTACCACGGGACAGGTCTGATTTGTAAAAACGATCCCAGATCAGCTTGAGGTCTTCTTTGGGAATACCGATTCCCGTGTCCTTTACGGAAACAAAAAGTTTGTTTTTCTTCTCTGAGGTCTCAATGTGGATCACGGAATCATGGTGACTAAACTTTATGGCATTGTCCATGAGGTTATACAGAACCTGCTGAATCTTTCCCATATCTGCATGGACGTACATTTCATTGCCGGTCAGGATCATTTCGATGGCAATGGATTTTTTGTGGCAGGTGCCTTCAAAGGAAGCCGCAGTATTGCGGATGACCTGATTGATATCGAAATCCGTTTTGTCTAAGAGCATTCCTTTGGTATTCAGATTATTCAGAGTCAACAGACTGTTGGTCAGCTTCGTCAGCCGTTCGGTCTCATTCAGTACGATATTGATGTATTTTTCATGCATCTCCGGCGGAATCGTACCGTCCAGCATGGCTTCCAGATACCCCCGGATTGAAGTCAGAGGAGAACGGAAATCATGGGAGACATTGGCTACGAACTTCTTCTGGTCATCCTCGGAACGGGCAATCTCGCTTGCCATATAGTTCAGGCAGGAAGCGAGATAACCGATCTCATCCTCACTATCCACCTGAAATTCATAGTGCATATTGCCGGCGGCATACTGCTCTGTGGCATGAGTGATCTTCCGCAGAGGAATATATACGATCTCGGTGAAAAAGATCAGAATGATCAGGGATAACAGGAACAGGATCGCCAGGGTGATATAGGAAATATTCAGCAGGCTGTTACAGGATTTCTGAATATCATTCATATCGGTATGAATGACTACATAGCCTTTTACCTTGTAGTTGGAGGTAATGGGAGCAAATACAGTAAGTACATCCGAATCAAAATTACCGAAGAAATCACCAACAATGTAATAAGAGCCACTGGTTACGGTCGAATCAAAATTTTCGATCACCACAACATTTTCCACATCCAGCGGTGTATTGGTATCCAATACCAGCCTGCCGGAGGGATTGATGATGCGGATCTCGGAATTCAGGTAAACCGCCAGAGAATCCAGCTGTGTTTTTACGGTTTCCAGAGTGGTTTCACTGGTGTACAGACCGCCGGCATAGGTCCCGGCTATCAGCGTTGCTTCGGAATAGAGACTTTCTGCTTTTTCCCGGACTAAATGTTCTTTGGTCATATTGGGAACAAAGGTGGTGACGATGATAAATCCGAATACACCAAAAATAAAATAAGCCAGTATAAATTTTAGATAAAGTGTTTTTTTCATAAGAGAACCTGCTTTGTATCGTATTAATTACGAACTTCAAATTTATATCCGATGCCCCAGATGGTACTGATCTTCCAATTGGCGTGATCCTTGATCTTTTCACGAAGACGCTTGATGTGCACATCTACGGTACGGGTATCACCGATATATTCATATCCCCAGATCTGATCCAGAAGCTGTTCCCTGGTAAACACGTGGTTCGGGGAAGAAGCCAGGAAGTAGAGCAGTTCCAGTTCTTTTGGAGGCATTTCCACGGTATGTCCCATGTAGACTACGGAGTAGTTGGTCAGGTTGATGGTGAGATCCGCATATTCTACACATTTATCATTGGGATTCTCGGTGGGGGTACTGGTGGGCTTGTAACGTCTGAGGACTGCTTTGGCCCGGGCTACCAGTTCCTTGGAATCAAAAGGCTTTTCCATATAGTCATCAGCGCCGAGCTCCAGGCCCAGGACCTTATCGAAGACTTCTCCTTTTGCAGAGAGCATGATAATAGGCACGGAGTATTGTGCACGGACTTCTCTGCATACCTGATAGCCGTCAATGCCGGGGAGCATCAGATCCAGAAGGATCAGATTCGGAGCAAAGGTCTCCATGGCGGGCATTACGGACTCCCCGTCATTTACGATCATGGTCTCAAAGCATTCTTTTGTCAGATACAGGGAAATCAGTTCTGCAATATTATTATCATCGTCTACAATGAGAATTTTCTGTTTACTTACCATGTAGTATCAGCCTCCTGTTTTTATTTAAAAGTGACAATGGTTACACCTGCATCGCCCTCACCGTATTCACCCAGCCGGTATTCTTTGACGTATTTCAGGCGTTTTAAGTGGGACTGTACAGCACTGCGCAGAGCACCGGTGCCTTTTCCGTGAACGACGCGGACACTTGGCAGATGGGCAAGATAGGCATCGTCCAGATATTTATCCAGTTTTGCAATGGCTTCGTCCACCGTACATCCTAAGAGATTGATCTCGGAGGACACGGAGAAGGATTTGGACATTTTCAGTTTGCCGGTATTAGTACGCTGCAGAGCAGGAGCCGTGATGGTCTCATCTTTTATCGGCATGAGGTCGTTTACGTTGGTCTGCATACGCATGATTCCGCACTGTACGAACAGGTTGCCTTTGGCATCCGGCAGAGTGTTTACGATTCCCTTGAGATTCATGGAAATGATCTTCACGGAATCACCCTTTTTAAGCTTCTTCGGATCTACGGTCTTCTGGTTGGCAGGTTTCTTCTGCGCATTGCCAAGGGCCAGCTTTCCGTTCTTTTCGTTGATCTTGTCACGGACCTTCTGTCTCTTTTTCTCCAGTTCCTTGATATCGGCGGAGGCTCCTATTTTATTAAAGTCACGGATGGTTTCGTCGGCGACATCTTTTGCCTCCTGAAGAATAGCTCTTGCTTTTTCATTGGCATCCCGGAGGATTTTATCTTTAGCCTGATCAATTTTTTCGTTTTTACGTTGTAACTGTTCTTGTAATGTGCGGATGCGTTCTTTGTATTCTTCGATTTCCCGCTGTTCTTTTTCGATGGTTATGCGGCTCTGTTCCAGGTCGGCAATGACATCTTCGAAGCTTTCGTCTTCTTTGCTGATCTGTTGTCTGGCAGCATTGATGATCTCATCAGACAGACCTAGCTTGGAGGAAATAGCGAAAGCATTACTTTTGCCGGGAATACCGATCAGCAGGCGGTAGGTAGGGCGAAGGGTCTCCACATCGAACTCACAGCAGGCATTTTCCACGAAATCAGTAGAGAGAGCATAAATTTTCAGTTCGCTGTAATGTGTGGTAGCCATGGTGCGGATCCCACGGTCATGCAGGTAATTCAGGATGGCAATGGCCAGTGCGGCGCCCTCGGTAGGATCTGTTCCTGCTCCCAGTTCGTCGAACAGACACAGGGAATCCGCATCTGCATGCTGTAAAATGTGGACAACTCTCGTCATATGGGAGGAGAATGTGGACAGACTCTGTTCAATGCTCTGCTCATCACCGATGTCAGCATATACCTCTGAGAAAATGGACAGTTCGGAGCGGTCCAGCGCCGGAATATGCAGGCCCGCCTGTCCCATGAGGGTAAAAAGCCCCACCGTTTTCAGGGAAACGGTTTTACCGCCGGTGTTGGGACCGGTGATGACCAGAAGGTCAAAATCTTTACCTAGCTGCACATCAATGGGAACCGCCTTTTTCTTATCCAACAGGGGATGACGGCCTTTACGGATCTGAATATAATGATCGGTATTGAAAATAGGCTCTGTAGCATTCTGTTCCATGGCAAGCTTTGCCTTGGCAAAGATAAAGTCCAGCGAGGTCATGATCTTCTGATTGGCAGCCAGTTCGGAAGTATGCACAGCAGCCTGGCTGCAAAGATCCGCCAGGATCACTTCGATTTCTTCCTGCTCCTGCAGGTCTAATTCTTTTAACTGGTTGTTCAGGTTCACGACAGCGGCCGGCTCGATGAAAAAGGTGGAACCGGTGGAAGACTGGTCATGTACCATTCCACTGACCTGACTTTTGTATTCTGCCTTAACGGGAATACAGTAGCGGTTGTCACGCATGGTGATGACGGCATCCTGCAAAAAGGTGCGGTAAGAGCCGTTCACAATGGAAGTCAACTGACTGTGGATTTTTTCGTTGGTATTTAATTTGGAACGGCGGATGCTTTTTAATCTGGGACTGGCATCATCGGCCATCTCTTCTTCTGACAGGATACAGCGGTTGATCTCGTTTGCCAGCTGTGTCAGAGGGGTGAGGCCTTCAAAATAAGCATCCAGACTGTCACCCTGCAGGTCTTCCCGTTCTTTCTTCCCATAGGTTTTGATCCTTCCCACGTTATCAAGGAAAGATGCCAGCTTCAATAGTTCGGACATGGACAGAGAACTGCCGATTTCCAGGGAGCGGATGGAGAAACCTAAGTCTCTGTTGTTGCCGAAAGAGGTACTTCCGATGCGGAAGAGACGGGCTAAAGCGTCTTTGGTCTCCCGCTGCGCGGTCCTGATAGCAGAAAGGTCTGTGGACGGTACCAGTTCTCTGCAAAGCTTTTTTCCCGGTTCGGAATCGGCCTTTTCAATAAGAAGGTCGATGATCTTCGTATATTCTAAAGTAGTGAGTACTTTCGTGTTCATGTGGGGCTCCTTAATAGTTATTAAAATTCGCAGTACAAGCTCGAAATCGGATCTGTCAATTACGCCTGCAAGCAGTCGAATTGCCATCTCTCGATTTTGGTACTGATTATTAACATGCAGTACAAGCTCGAAAATGCTTCGCATTTCTTCGCTGTCGGGCTATCGCCCTATCAAAATCGGATCTGCCAATTACGCCTGCAAGCAGTCGAATTGTCATCTCTCGATTTTGGTACTGCTCAATGCTGATTCACATAATAACACGATTTCTCCGTGCTGCGCACTCTCGAAATCGTTACAGACATTCGCAATCCGGGCTATTGCCCTACTTGCTCATGTCTGTTTGCTCCCCTCATAGAAATCCTGCTTTGCCTGCGAGCAGTCACGCAGGATTCTATGGGTGAGCTTATTATATTCATTATACCATTGAGTTGCGTTTTTGGGTACAGTTTTGTATAATTGAGATGTTAGGGTCCTGGAAAGAAGCCGAAGTATCTGTAGGCAGCAGAGGAGGCATATTATGGCGGATTCACAAGAAAGCAAGCAGAATGAACGGAAGGATACTTCTGATAAGAATTTCATGATAGAAAAGATCAAAGACCGTCCGGTGAATAAGAAGAAGCTTTTGCGTCGAACCCTGATCACTGCGTCCATGGCAGTGATTTTTGGTCTGGTGGCATGCTTTACTTTCCTGGTGCTGGAGCCTGTGATCAGTAATTGGCTGTATCCGGAGGAAGATCCCCAGGTAGTGGTATTTCCTGAGGATCAGAATGAAATGTCTCCAGAAGAGATGCTTGCAGAAAATATGCAGCAGGAAAATCAGAATAATCAGACTACATCAGATTCCGGTGAAGTAATGGAACAGGAACAGATTCGTGAACTTTTGTCGGGAATTATATTGGATCTGGATAATTATAAGCAGATTTACAGTGCGCTCTCTCAGTATGTGGCAGAGATGAATCGTTCCATGGTTACTGTGACAGGAGTGTCATCTGCTGTTGACTGGTTTAATAATATAAAAGAAAACAAAAATCAGTCATCCGGGGTAATCATTGCCCAAAATGGAAAGCAGCTATTGATCCTGACAGATTATTCTCCGGTCAAACAGGCAGATGATATTATTGTCACTTTTAATGAAGGGACGCAGGCAGATGCATCTCTGAAAGAAAAGGATGAGACCACAGGTCTGGCTGTACTTGCAGTGGAACTGGATGAACTAAATGAGGAGTTCTTGAAAAATAATATTACGATTGTGACCCTGGGGTCTTCTAATATCAGGGAGATTGCCGGACTTCCGGTGGTAGCACTGGGACGTCCCATGGGTACCAACGGCTCTGTAGGCTATGGTATTATTACTTCCTCCGCCAGTGAGTCAGCGGCATCGGATACGACTTACCGGATCCTGCAGACAAATATCGTGGGCAGTCAGAATGCGGGCGGTGTATTGTTCAATCTGCAGGGGCAGGTGATCGGTATCATTACCAATGGAAAGTCTGCCACAGATATGAAAAATATGGTGTGCGCCTACGGCATTACGGAATTGAAGCGTCATATCGAGAAAATGTCGAATGGAGAAAAGTTCGCATATCTGGGATTGAAGGGCGTAGATGTTACAGAAGAAGCCAACAGTGAACTGGGAGTTCCTTATGGGGCATATATTACAGAAGTGGAAATGGATTCGCCTGCGATGTTGGCAGGAATCCAGCAGGGAGACGTAGTAACGAGATTCGGAGAGCGTGAGATCATAAGCTTTGACGAATATACGAACTCGCTTCTCAGTATGAAGCCCGGAGACAGTGTGGAACTGACCGTTATGCGGCAGTCTCAGCAGGAATATAAAGAAATGAAATTCGACATCACATTGACGGTGTTGAAATAGATTGACAGAAAGGTTTGGACAACAACATGAAATTCATTAAAGAATTAAAAGAAGGCGACAGAGTATTTGATATTTATCTCTGCAAGCATAAACAGGAGGCAGTAACCAAAAACGGAAAACCATATGAAAGCGTGATTCTGCAGGATAAGACGGGAACCATTGATGCTAAGGTATGGGAGCCGAACAATCCGGGAATTGGTGATTATGATGATCTGGATTACATAGAGGTATACGGTGATGTGACGAATTTTCAGGGACAGTTACAGATCAGCGTGAAGCGTATCCGTGTCTGTCATGAGGGAGAATATAATCCTGCCGATTATCTGCCGGTGAGCTCCAAGGGCATTGATACTATGTACAATGAATTAAAGACTCTGATCGGAAGTATTAAGAACACCTATCTGCATCAGCTGTTGCAGGATTTGTTTATAGAAGATACGGATTTTGTGAAGAGGTTCTGTAATTCTTCTGCTGCTAAGACTGTGCATCATGGTTTTGTGGGTGGACTGCTGGAGCATACCTTAGGAGTTACCAGGCTGTGTGACTACTACTGTTCGGCTTATCCTATTTTGCAGAGAGATCTGCTTCTGACAGTAGCTATGTGCCATGATATTGGAAAAGTAAAAGAGATTTCCGCATTTCCGGTAAATGACTATACCGATGACGGACAGTTGTTGGGACATATCGTGATGGGAGCACAGATGGTTGGGGAACGTGCCGCTAAGATTGACGGATTCCCTCACAATCTGCTGGCAGAATTACAGCATTGCATTCTGGCACATCACGGCAAGCTGGAATATGGCTCCCCCAAGGTGCCGGCGCTGATCGAGGCGGTGGCTCTGAATTATGCGGATGATACGGATGCCAAAATGGAGACCTTTAAGGAAATTCTGGAAAATAACAGTGAAAACAGTGGCTGGCTGGGTTACAACAGATTGTTTGAATCCAATCTGCGCGCTACCAGAATGGAGTAAATAACAGAATAAATACTACAAATTATATGAACTGGCAGGAAAGAGAGGAAACATATGGAAATCAGTGCATGTGTAAAATATGTGGGTGTAAACGATCATCAGGTAGATCTGTTTGAGGGGCAGTATAAGGTTCCGAACGGAATGTCTTACAATTCCTATGTGATACTGGATGACAAAATCGCCGTTATGGACACAGTGGATGGCTTCTTCACCGAAGAATGGCTGAACAATGTAGAACAGGTTCTTGACGGGAAAATGCCGGATTATCTCATTATACAGCATATGGAACCGGATCATTCCGCCAGTATTCCGGCTTTTCTGAAAAAATATCCCAAAGCCACAGTGGTATCCACAGCGAAGGGATTCCAGTTCATGGAACAGTTTTTCCCGGAGTTTTTCGCTGATCAGGGATTACCTGCGGAACAACGGATCGTTGCGGCAAATGACGGTGTTCTGGAGCTGGGACAGCACAGCCTGCATTTTGTCTATGCTCCCATGGTGCATTGGCCGGAAGTCATGATGACATATGAAGCAACAGAGAAAATACTGTTTGCAGCAGATGGTTTCGGTAAATTCGGTGCTCTGGACGTAGAGGAAGAATGGGCGGACGAGGCACGGCGTTACTATATCGGCATCGTCGGAAAATACGGTCCGCAGGTACAGGCAGTACTGAAAAAAGCGGCAGGACTGGACATTCAGACTATCTGCTCTCTTCACGGTCCGGTACTTAAGGAGAATCTGGGATTCTATCTGGAAAAATATGATAAGTGGTCTTCCTATCAGCCGGAAGAATCCGGAGTGGTGATTGCCTATGCTTCTGTCTACGGCAATACCAGAAATGCTGCGGAGTATCTGGCGGATGTTTTACAGGAAAAAGGACAGAAAACAGTACTGTATGATCTGGCAAGATGCGATAAGGCAAAAGCTGTTGCCGATGCTTTCCGCTATGACAGACTGGTGCTGGTGGGTATTACTTATAATGGAGACCTCTTCCCCTGCATGCGCAGTTTTATCGAAGGTCTGACCGAGCGTAATTACCAGAATCGTAAGGTGGCAATCATTGAGAACGGCACCTGGGCACCCATGGCAGGCAAACTGATCCTTGGAATGTTTGAAAAAAGCAAGAATCTGACATTTACTGAGACTACGGTAAGCATCAAATCTGCCATGAATGAGCAGAACAAGGGTGAGATCGGGAAACTCGCTGAGGAACTTTGCTGAGAAAATTTTTCACACGCAAATATGAGCCTGCGTAAGCTATTTTAGAATATGGCACTAAAGTACAAAAAGGTTTGCAGGTTACGGAAAGGCATAAGGATATTTATGGAATTTAAAAAGAACGATCGTGTAACGGTAACCATAGAGGATATGGGAAGTGACGGAGAAGGAATTGGTAAAGTAGACGGTTTTACCCTCTTTATCAAAGATGCCGTTATCGGCGATCAGGTGGAAGCCAAGATCATAAAAAGTAAAAAGCACTACGCTTATGCCAGATTAGAGAAGGTGTTACAGCCTTCTCCTTTTCGTGTGGAACCGAAATGTGCATACCACAGACAGTGCGGCGGCTGCCAGCTGCAGGCACTCTCCTACTCCGAGCAGCTACATTTCAAGGAACAGAAGATCCGCAATAATCTGATCCGGATCGGTGGGTTCGATGCGGAATACATTGATGAACGCATGCAGCCTATTGTAGGCATGGAGGAACCCTTCCACTATCGTAATAAAGCGCAGTACCCCATAGGAACTGATAAAGACGGTAATGTCATCACCGGTTTCTATGCCGGACACACCCATACAATTATCGCCAATACGGACTGCGCCCTCGGTGCTTCTGAGAATCAGCAGATCCTCGAAACCATACTTTCTTACATGCGGAAAAATAAAGTGACTGCTTATGACGAAACCACCGGCAAAGGGCTGGTGCGCCACGTGTTGATCCGGAAAGGGTTTACCAGCGGACAGTTGATGGTATGTCTGGTCATTAATAAGAAAATGACAAAAATGTCATACCCTACTGCCGGAGTACAGAAGAATACGAATGAGTTTTTACCAAATCAGGGAGAATTACTGGCTGCACTGGCAGAAATCCAAGGTATGACAAGTGTGTCAGCCAGTATCAATACCGAGAAAACCAATGTGATCATGGGTACCGAGATTCACAATCTCTGGGGGGAAAGTACCATTGAAGATACCATTCATGTAAGAGATATGCAGAAAGAAAATTACCCTTATACCGGGGATGCACTGACCTTCAAGATATCTCCTCTTTCTTTTTATCAGGTGAATCCTGTGCAGACCGAGAAGCTTTACAGCCTGGCACTGGAATATGCGGGACTGACCGGAAAAGAGACTGTTTGGGATCTCTATTGTGGTATCGGAACCATCTCTCTCTTCCTGGCGAGCAAAGCCAAAAAGGTATGTGGTGTGGAGATTATCCCCCAGGCCATCGACGATGCCAGAGAGAATGCAAAGAGAAATCATATAGAAAATGCTGAGTTTTTCGTGGGCAAAGCAGAGGAAGTCCTGCCGGAATTCTACGAAAAGGCAACTACAGAAGCATCTGCCGATGAAATGCTCCATCCGGATGTCATCGTTGTCGATCCACCCCGAAAAGGCTGTGATGATGCCTGCTTAAACACCATGCTCCGCATGCAGCCCGAACGCATCGTATATGTCAGCTGCGACTCCGCCACCCTTGCCAGAGACCTGAAGATCCTCTGTGATGGTGGATATGAGATCCGGAAGGTCCGGGGCGTGGACCAGTTTGGGATGACTGTGCATGTTGAGACGGTTGTCTTACTTTCCAAGGGCGCTAAAGGTCCGGTGGACCTTTGCTCAGCGCGGACCGAAGTGGAACGGAGAATGGTCGATACAAGAAAAGTGAAGGTGGACTTCTCTCTGGAGGATATGGATTTATCTGAATTCAAAGGGCGCTAAAGGTCCGGGGGACTTTTGTCTAGCGCGGACCGAAGCGGAGCGGAGACAAGCGACTTATGAGCAGATAAAAGCATATGTATTGGAGCAGACAGGACTTAAGGTTTCATCACTGTATATCGCACAGATTAAGAAGAAGTGTGGACTGGATGTCGGTGAGAATTTCAATCTGACTAAATCAGAGAATACGAGACAGCCACAGTGTACACCGGAGAAGGAAGATGCGATTATGCAGGCGTTTAGGCATTTTGGAATTATATAGATTGTGGATAAGCAGCATTATGTGTTGAAAATATAGTGAAATATGGGAAAAAGGACATTCCAGAACTGTAGATTTTACAGGTCAGGGGATGTCCTTTTTGCTGATATGGAAGTGTTCAATGGACAAGGTAATGATACTGAGAGATATTAAGACTGATAGGAATGATATCTATCTTATCTATTGTTACTTGTTCTGGTTTCTCCATTCCCGCGGAGAAACACCATAAATATTTTTAAAAGCACGGGAAAAATGAAGCTGATTTTCGTATCCGACAGCAGAGCCGACATCTGCAATGGATAAGGAAGTCAGCTTTAATAATTCCGTAGCCTTTACCATGCGGTAGTTCATAAGAAATTCCTGTGGGGAGCGACCGGTCGAGTTGCGGAAGATTTTTCCGAAATAACTCCGGTTGATGCCACATACCGCAGCGATATCTTCAATCGAAATAGTATTCTGAAAATTCTGTTCCATATAATTGATCGCTTCTTTTATATAATAATCACTCATGCGCCCACTGGAGATCAGCGTTGCTGACTTTGCCGACTGCAGCAGATAATCCAAAAACAGATACAGATGCCCGATCAGATGGAAGGAGGATTCCTGCGGATGATTGACGATATAAAGCATTTCATCGGCAAGTTTTTTCCGTAATTCTTTGGAATGGGAATGATAAACGGGCGCGTCTTTGCACAAATCTGTGACACTTAAAGCCTCTTTTACACGTAAGCCGTCAAATTCGATCCACATATATTCCCATGGAAGCTGTTCATCGGCAATGTAAGTATTGATCTGCCCCGGGAAAATCATAAATCCCTG
>CAKSAM010000049.1 GCA_934436245.1 uncultured Acetatifactor sp. | reverse complement strand
GACAAATCAAAATTTGGCAAATTAAGTATACTGTTATAAAAATATAGTATAATTATCTAAAATATATAAAATACGTCGTTTCTATCGTTTGTTTGATCTTTGTAAGGGGGATTCTATGACGACCAACTTTGATTACCTAAAGCAAGAACCTAAATTTTCAGCATTTGCAGATACTGCTATATCCGCAGAAAAGACCATTTTGCTAGATCCGGCGGCATGCATTATTAACTGCCGTCGAGCAATGGAATTTGCAGTGAAATGGATGTATTCCGTTGACAATGAATTGCAAATGCCATATCAGGATAATTTGCAAAGCCTCATAAATGCAGAAGAATACCGTCAAATAGTCGGACAAGATATTTGGAAACGTATGGATTATATCCGGTGCTGTGGAAATAATGTAGCACATACTACGAAAAAAATGGGACGGGACGAAGCTATGCTTTGTCTGGAGAATCTTTTCATTTTTTTAGACTATGTTGCATATTGTTATTCGGATAATTATCAAGAGCAGAGTTTTAAGAAAGAACTGATAACATGTAGAATTGAAAAAGTAAAGCACTCCCAAAAAGAAGCAGTAGAACTTAAAGAAAAATTTGAGAAAAATCAATGCGAACTGGAACAGAAAGAGATTAATCTTCAAAAACTGATAAAAGAAAATGAATCTTTGAAGGAAGAACTTTCTGCAAGAAGACAGGAGAAAAAGACAAGTTATATTCCGAAGCCGTTGGATCTATCAGAATATGATACACGAAAACTATACATAGATGCTATGCTGATAGATGCCGGATGGAAAGAAGGAAAGGACTGGATAAATGAAGTACCAATTCCGGGAATACCGAGCAGATCAGGAAATGGTAGGGCTGATTACGTTCTTTATGATGACAGGAATAGACCGTTAGCGATTATTGAAGCTAAATCAACTGGTAGGGGCGTAGAGGAAGGACGCTATCAGGCAAAATTGTATGCTGATGCACTGGAAAAAGAATATCATCACAGACCAGTGATTTTTCTGACAAATGGTTTTGAAACGCATATTATTGATGGGCAGTATCCCGAACGAAAATGTTCTGGAATTTATTCCAAGAGGGATTTGGAGAAATGGTTTAATCTGCAGTCGATGAAGACAGGATTAGATCACATTTCCGTAAATAAAGAAATTGCGGGTCGGTATTATCAGGAAGAAGCTATTAAAAGAGTATGTGAAAGCTTTGGCAAAAAGAATCGCAGAAAAGCATTGTTGGTAATGGCTACTGGAAGTGGTAAAACAAGAACGGTTATTGCTTTATGTGATGTCTTATTAAAAGCGGGTTGGGTGAAGAATATTCTTTTTCTTGCAGATCGGACTGCGTTGATTACACAGGCTAAGCGAAGTTTTGTAAATCTCTTACCGGATTTATCATGTACTAATTTGGTGGAAGAAAAAGATAATTATTCTGCCCATTGTGTATTTTCTACTTATCAGACAATGATGAAATGCATTGATACAGTAAGTGATAACGAAGGTAAATTATTTACTTGTGGACATTTTGATTTGCTGATTTGCGATGAAGCGCATAGATCTATTTACAACAAATATAGAGATATATTTGATTATTTTGATGCTCCTTTGGTTGGATTAACAGCAACACCCAAAGACGAAATAGATAAGAATACCTATGGGATTTTTGAATTGGAAAATGGTGTTCCTACCTATGGCTATGATCTTGCCCAGGCGGTAAAAGATGGTTATTTGGTGGATTATATCTCTGTCGAAACAGAATTGAAATTTTTAACACAGGGAATCGTTTATGATGATTTATCGGAAGCAGATAAAGAAGAATATGAAGAAAATTTTGCAACAGATGATGGAGCAATGCCAGAGAGCATAGAGGCTTCGGCGTTGAATACATGGATCTTTAATGAAGATACCATACGTCGAGTGTTGAATATTCTTATGACAGAGGGTATTAAAATTAATTATGGACAAAAAATAGGGAAAACAATCATTTTTGCCAAAAACCACGCACATGCAGAAAAGATTCTTGAAGTGTTTGAGAAGGAATATCCTAATCTTACAGGATATGCAATGGTAATAGATAATCGCATGTCATATGCACAGGGAGCTATAGACGAATTCTCGGATGCTAAGAAATTGCCGCAGATTGCAATATCCGTAGATATGCTAGATACAGGAATAGATGTACCGGAAGTACTGAACCTCGTATTTTTCAAAAAAGTATTAAGTAAGGCAAAATTTCGTCAGATGATTGGGCGCGGAACCAGACTATGTCCGGGATTATTAGATGGGGAGGATAAGTCAAAGTTTTATATATTGGATTTTTGTGGCAATTTTGAATTTTTCCGCATAAACAAGGGGAAACCCTCAGCGAATATGATAGCATTACAAGGGGCCATTTTCAATTTACAATTCGAAATAGTTTATAAACTGCAGGCAGCCGAATTTCAAAAGGAACGTTTGATAGCATATAGAAAACGATTAGTAGGTCAAATGGTGGAAAAAGTCTGTGAACTGCCAAGGGATAATTTTGCTGTAAAACAGCATCTAAAATATGTGGAACTGTATTCCATTGAAGACAATTACCAGACACTGACGTTTGAAGATACATTAACTGTAAAAGAAGAGGTTGCGCCTTTGATACTTCCTGAGAAGGAGGAAGTGAGTGCAATTCGTTTTGATGCACTTATGTATGGGATTGAATTAGCATACCTACTCGGAGAAAAGTATACCAGAGCAAGAGGAGACCTGATTAAAAAAGTCAGTGGCATTGCAGGTGTAGCTAATATTCCTGAAATACAGACGAAAACAGATTTAATTAATAAGATACTGCATACTGATTACGTGGAACGTGCGGGAATTGCTGAGTTTGAAAAGATACGTGAAGAACTGCGTAGTTTAATGAAGTATATTCCTAAAACTGCGATACGCTATGATACTAATTTTGAGGATGATATACTAACAATTGAGTGGAATGAATCGGAATTGGAAGACGATCAGTTAAAGAATTATAAGGCAAAGGCAGAATATTATATTCGTCAGCATCAGGATAATATTGTCATTGCAAAGTTAAAGACAAATAAACCGTTGACCACCACGGATGTAGATACTTTGGAAGAAATCCTTTGGAAAGAAATTGGAACAAAAAAAGATTATGAAGCCGAGTATGGAGAAAAGCCGCTAGGTGAATTTGTCAGAGAGATTGTGGGATTGGATATGAATGCCGCAAAAGAGGCGTTCTCTGAATATCTTGATAATGCGAATTTGGATAGCAGACAGATATATTTTGTTAATCAGATTGTGGAGTATATTGTTCATAATGGCATGATGAAAGATTTGTCAGTTCTTCAAGAATCTCCGTTTACAGATCAGGGAAGTATTGTGGATATTTTCACAGATATGTCAGTGTGGATGGGGATAAAGAGTGTAATAGATAAGATTAATGCAAACGCAGTGGCGTAAATAATTAATTTGTAAAAAGAGGTATAAAGATGCCAAAGTTTATTTCGGAATTTAAAGAAGGGGAGATTGTTGATTTCCCTACAAATAGGAAGTATGAGTTTGTTAGAGCGTTGAAATCGGGAGAAACAGGAAAAACGATACTGATGCAGGATACAATGCTTAATAAGTTATTTGTGTGTAAAAAGTATTCGCCAATGCGGTCTACGCCTAAGATAGATTTTTCACATTTAACAACAGATATTCTTGTATCCATTCAGGCAGACACGGACGAATATCGAAAGGCATATATCGCATAGCGAAAAGAAACTATACAAAGGAGGTCCCCTATGTCCCAACCCATCCAATCCGAAGCCCATCTCACGACCTTTGAAGCCATCAGCATGATCGTCGGCAACAGCATCGGCACGGGCATCATCGCCGTTCCGTATCTTGCCACGAAGAACAGCATGCTGGATGTCGTGTGGATGGTATTGATCGCCTATTGTGTGAACGTGATCCTGCACCTGATCATTGCCGAGTTGTCTTACAATAACGGTGGTGTCCAGCTGGTGAAAAGCTTTGAAGGAGAGCTGTTTTATGGGAAAATGAAGCAGATCTTCAGCTGGACCGTATTTATTGTCTATGGGCTGGCAATTATGATCGGTGTCAGCGGCAACATCAACGGTGGAGCACAGATTTTCGTGAACTGGTTTGGAATGCCTTTCGTGGCGGCACAGGTTTTGTACTATGTGATCGCCGGAGTTGTGGTGTTTATCGGCATGAAAGCCGTAGGCATTGCGCAGAAATACGCAGTCATTGTCCTCATGGGAATTGTGGCAGTGATGACGGTAGGCACGTTCCTACATCCGCTGAATTCCCTGCAACGGGCAGAGTTCCACTGGAACAATCTGCTGGCACTGTACAGCATGGTGGTATTCGCCACTTCCGCCAATCAGGCGGTGATCCAGGTGGTGAAAGGTCTGGATGGCAACGCAAAACAGATCCGCCGCTCCATCTTCATCGGTTTTGGACTTTCCTCAGTGTTTGTCCTGATCGTGACCGGCACGGTTCTCCTGGGAACCAAGGGAGCACTGGAAAAAGAACTGGCATACATGCAGTTGGGAGAAAGTATCGGTACATGGGCAATGATCCTGGCAGGCGTATTTTCTCTGTTTGCTTTGCTTACGACGTTCTGGAGCAATACTCTCGCCCTCCGAGATGTGGTTCACGAGCAGATTGGCAGCGGCAACCGCATCAGCTGGCTGATCGCAACGATTCCCTGCATTCTGTTTGCCGTGTTTGGCGTGAACAGCTTTATCGTGCTGACACGGATCATGAGTGGCGTTGTGGTACTGGTGAGCATCATGCTGGTGCTGACGTATGGAAAATCCAGAAAAAAGGCGGGCAGCAGTCCTATCTGCGGCGTGATCGGCACAGTACCGTTTCAGGTGCTGATGGTGCTGTCTACGCTGCTGTCTGCAATCGGTGCATTGATCCCGTTGAGCTGATTTCAGAAAACAAAAAGCGCAATAAGAACATAGATTAAGCAATAGAAAAGAGATTAATATGTATACTTCCCAAAACTTTCAAATCCGGGACGAAGAGACTTTTTCCCTTCGCATCCCGACGGACAGAGATTATAAAATATTGCAGCTGACAGACCTGCACCTTGGCTTCGGTTTCCTTTCCGGAAAAAAGGACAAACTGGCCATGGCAGCGGTGACGGAACTGATCCAACGGACGCAGCCGGATCTTATGGTGTTTACCGGAGATTCGGTGTTCCCGTTTTTTCCGAAAAGCGGCACGATGAACAACAGGAAGCAGGCAGAAAAGCTGTTGGCATTTCTGGATGGCTTTCAGATTCCCTATACTCTGGTCTTCGGTAACCATGACTGTGAGATGGGCTCCGCCTGCAATAAGGAACAGCTGGCAGACATCTTTGCCGTGGGGAAATATGCGATTTTCACAAAGGGAAGATATGAACACAGTCCGCAGAACCCTATTGCCGGCGTAGGGAATTTCGTGCTGGATCTGATCGATGGGGAAGGCAGAGTTCTCCTGCCGCTCATCCACCTGGACTCTAACATGTACGGTGACGGCTGGTTTTTTAGCGGTTTCGACTGCATCCATGAGGATCAGACGGACTGGTGTATGGAGAAATTGAACGAGAGAAAAGTACCGGCTATGGCATTTTTCCATATGCCGCCTGCGGAGTTCAAGGAAGCCTACGAGAAGATGAAATTGGGTGATCACAGCGTGATCTATGAACACGGCAGTGTCGGAGAAAAGAATGAGTATTTCGGGATATCGAGCCAGAAACCTTGCTTTTTTGAAAAAGCAGTGGATAACGGCTGGTTAAAATGGATCTTCTGTGGACATGATCATCTGAACACCCTGTCGCTGACCTATCGGGGAATCCGCATGACCTATGGAATGTCCATCGACTATCTGGGATATTCCGGAATTGCGAAGCAATATATCCAGCGTGGCGCAACGCTGATCACCCACAGACCGGACGGAGAAGTAAAAATTGCCATGGTGCCGTTGACAACCGTGGTTTCCACAAGAGTAAGAGGGACATAAAATGAGGAGTGCCCAGACACCTTTCGGCGCCTGGGCTATTATGAAAAAATTTATCTTATATGCTTTGTTAGGTGGAAGCTTTATCACTTCCTTGACTGTGATTAAAGTATACCAATGAATTATGAACAAATTATGAACACGATGTGAAGACTTGGTGAATTTTACGAAAAAGTATAGAAACACAAAAAGAAATTATACAAATTGCATAAAAATGGCAGAGCTTCGAAAATACAGTATTACAGGGGTTTTGGTTGTATCTGCGAGGCAAACATGATAAAATAAACGTACGTATATTGGTGTGATTTGGTTAGGGCGTTCCTTTTTTGGAGCGGGAATTGAAACACAGTACGAAGAAGTAAGGGTCAGAGTAGAAACAGTTCACATGAGGGACGAGTATGTTTGGAGGAAGATGGATGGATACTTTTATGGATAAACTTGCACAAAAGCTCAATGCGCAGGAAATGATCAAGGCAAATTCCGCTGCGGATGCCGAAGAAATGGATCAGCTGAAGAGCCAGCTGCGTGAATATGACGAATGTCTGGCACAGATGCAGCAGGTCAATAAGGAACTGAAGGCTATCAATCATGAGATGGAAAAGCTGATGGCAGAGACGATCACGCCGGAAGTGACCAGACTTTCCGAAGAAGGTGCGGCTGCTTTTGACAAGCTGCAGCAGGAGAGTGCTGCAAAACTGCAGGAACTGCAGCAGGAAAACGCCGCAAAGATAGAGAAGCTGTGCCAGGAATATACGGCAAAGCTGGAGGAGATTCAGCAGAGCACTGAGGCATTGGAAGAGCTGAAGAGTCATCTGGATGAAAAGCTGACAGGCAACGACGAAAGCGTACATAAGGAATGCGTAAAAGTATACCGCAATGTACAGGCTGCTGTAGTTGAGGAAAATGAGAAACAGACAGATGCAATTGCGGCAAAGATCAAGGAAAGCCTGTCTGGAAAACTTAACGTGGTATTGGGCATTTCTGTTGCAGCGCTGGTTGTGGGAGTGGCTGATATTGTACTTCATGTATTAAATATGTTACACATATTCTAAGATGCCAGGGTCAAAAGGTCTAAGCCCATATGAGCTTGCTCATAAGTGGGTGAAAGACCTTAGGACCCGCCCCGATATGAGCATAAAAGTGGGATGATAATCCCACGATATGCGAATAGTGGGTAGGGTGCTATGTGACAGAGAATAGAAATGAGGTGACAGACAGATGGGAAAAGAACTTTGGAAGCCGGGAAATATGCTGTATCCCCTGCCGGTGGTCATGGTGAGCCTGGCAGACAAGGATGGACGTCCGAATATCATTACCCTTGCTTGGGTGGGGACAGTATGTACGAATCCGCCTATGGTATCGATTTCGGTACGACCGGAGAGATATTCTTATCCTATTTTAAAGGAAACGGGAGAGTTTGTGATCAACCTCACCACCAAAGAACTGGCTTTTGCCACGGATTATTGTGGGGTGAAAAGCGGTCGGGACGTGGATAAATTCAAAGAAATGAACCTGACACCTATTCTCGCCTCCGAAGTAAAGGCTCCTATGATTGCAGAGAGCCCCGTAAATATCGAATGCAAAGTACGACAGATACTTCCGCTGGGATCTCACGATATGTTCCTGGCAGATGTGGTTGCGGTGCATGCAGACGAAAAATATATGGACGAGAATCACAAATTCCATTTAGAAAAGGCGGATCCCATCATTTATTCCCACGGTTCTTATTTTGGCTGTGGAGAACTGTTGGGAACCTTTGGGTACAGTGTAAAGAAACGTGAGAAGAAACGCAAAAAATAGCTTGACGTTTTTTCCCAGGTTCGGTATGATAAGGTATCATAAATAGAAACATTTACTACGAAGAGGTAGCATCAGACAAAGTGTCTGGTGCTATTTTTGATTTCAGGAAAAGCAGATGCAGAATCTGGGAAAGTCCGGGTGGTACATATGACACAGATAGATAAGAATATAGCATTCAATTTAAAACGAATCCGCAAATCCAAAAATATGAGCCTGGATATGCTGGCAGAACGGACCGGCGTCAGCAAAAGCATGCTGGGACAGATCGAGAGAGGTGAGTCCAACCCTACGGTGTCTACCATAGGAAAAATTGTGGAAGGACTGAAGGTGCCCTTCGAACAGCTGATTTATAACAGAAAAGAAATCATGGTAATGCCTTCCCTGGAGGAAGCGCCGGTGTTCAAGGCGAAAGAAGGAGAATACCGGATTTATGTAATGCTTCCTTATGATGCAGGCAGGAATTTTGAAATCTATCAGGGAGAGCTGGCAAGGAATGCCCGGATGGAGAGCGAATCCCATGGGGAACAGACCTGGGAATATCTGACTGTGGTATCCGGAGAGATTGAACTGATCCTGGAAGATGGCAGTTTTCTGGTGAAAACGGGAAGCTCACTCTATTTTGCCAGTGACAGAAAGCATAGCTATCGTAACATCGGTGAAACGAAAGCGGTGCTTAACATGATCATCACAACACAGCACTAGAGAAAACTTCCCCGTTTGATGGCATCCTTTCCATATTTTGTGCGAATATCGTCCAGAGCGGATTCCAGTTTCTGTTGTTTTTCGGACCGGGGAGCCGCATAGTCGAACAGGCTGAGCTGGATGGGCTCATCTTCCGGCACCAGTTTGGAAGTACGGACACCTAACAGCCGTATGGGAGAAGAATCCCATAGCTCGTCAAACAGCGCACAGGCATTTTCATAGAGAAGATTTACTGAAGCAGTGGGAACCTCCAGGGGCATCTGGTGCGAAACATTCCGGAAATCACTGTAGCGGATCTCTGTACATATCTGTCCAGCCAGCTGATGTGATGCACGCAGACGGGCACCCACGGATTCACACAGGGACAACAGCACTTTGCAGGCTTCCTCTTTTGTCAGGGCATCATTGCTTAAGGTAGTGGAATTGCCGATTCCCTTGGCCTTGGAAGGCTCCAGCACTACAGTAGAATCATCGATACCGTTGGCATACTGCCAGAGGTTTCGCCCATGGCTTTTCAAATGCGCTTCCAGGATGGCAGGATCGGTCTGCGCCAGGTCACCTATTGTGAGAATCCCCAGTTTATGCAAAGTTTCAACACTGGAGTGACCGCAGGTAAACAGATCGGAAACAGGAAGCGGCCACATCTTCTGCTGGATTTCCCGGTAATACAGCGTATGCGTCTTATCAGGCTTTTCAAAATCAGAGGCCATTTTGGCCAGAACCTTTCGATCGGAAATTCCCACATTTACAGTAAACTTGAATTTTTCAAACACAGAACGGCGGATCAAAGCGGCAGCTTCTTCGGGCGTATTGTATTTTGATGCAATGGGGGTGTAATCCATGTAACATTCATCAATGCTGACCTGTTCGATATCGGGGCAGATATCGGAGAGGTGCTCCATGAGCAGGCGGCTCTTCTGGCGGTACATGTTGTGATTAGGAGAAGCCATGACCAGTCCCGGACATTTGCGCAGGGCGTTGACGACAGGTTCTCCGGTGGTGATGCCGTAGGCTTTGGCGAGAATAGATTTGGCCAGTACCACACCGTGTCTGGTGGAAGTATCGCCGCCCACAATGGCCGGAATGGTGCGTAGATCCACAGGATCCCCCTGCTCCAGCCTGGCCAGGGCCGTCCAGCTTAAAAAGGCGGAATTCACATCAATATGAAAAATAATTGATTCCTTCATGGAAGGACTCCTTTCCTGTGTGGGTTCTTGTGTCCGCAGAGTATAAATGTGCGAATTCATTATAGCATGGATTGAGGGGATTGGAAACAAAAAATCGAACAGATATTCTTCCTTTACAAGGCGTATAATTGCTGTTAGAATCTATATGTTACAAAGTTATTACGGCAGTTGGCGGATTTTGGCATCTGACGGATGGTACCGTAAAGATGGCGCAGAATACGTCAGACGAAACTGCTATAAGATAAGTATACAGAATGTCCCGATGGGACATACTGTTGGCAGATACAATAGATTGAGAAGGAATTCATGAGAAAACTGACATCTTACTCTAAAAGAGTAAAATATACATATGTGAAAACAACGCTGGCAACACTTTTTGTGAGTCTCTTTTTCTTAAGGGGCTATGCTGCGTTTGAAAAGACCGGAGAGAACTACTTTCATGTATTCTTAAATGGCAATGAGATCGGAACGGTTGGCGAGGCGGACACAGCGGAACAACTGTTACAGGAAGCCAGAAAGAATATTGCATCCGGGAGTGATGAGATGGTTTTTATGGATGCAGATCTGAAACTGGTCGGAGAAGAAGTATTGTGGGGAACTTTGTCTGACGAGGATACTATGCTGACAGCAATGCAGAAGGAACTGGAAAGCAGCATTCGGGAGACTTCCCACAGATCCTATACCATGAAGGTAAACGAGTACATGGTCAACCTGGCAAGTGTGGACGAGGTGAAATCCCTGCTGCAGGCAGCCGTGGACAAGTATGACAGCGAAGAAAAATTCAGTGTGGAACTGACCCATGATGCCCAGAAGGAATTTAATGTTCTTACGACAGAGGTCGTGAACAGACAGGAGCTGACTCAGCAGGAAGAGCAGAAGGAAGAGGCTATTTATGCTGGAGGTGTACAGTCTGCTTTGGATCAGGCCGGCTCTCAGGCGGAAGCAGAGGGCGAGAAGGATTTTGAGGATTACGATCTGGGTCTGCTGACCATGGATTTCGCAGAAAAAGTGGAAATCGTGGAGACCTATCTTCCAGAAAGTATGCTGACGCCCTTAGATCAGGCGGTCGAGGATGTGATCAAGGAGCAGGAGACTCCCGGAGAATATGAAGTAGTCAGCGGAGATACTCTGTCGGAGATTTCTATCAAGGTTAATATTCCGATGGACCAGATCATTGCCATGAACAGCGAGACTCTGACGGATGAGAATTCTACAATACGTGTGGGTGACAAGCTGATCATTACTGTGCCGGAACCGGAACTATCCGTGGAGCGCATGGAACAGAACTACTATGAAGAGATTTATGATGCCGACGTAATTTATGTGGATAATGATTCCTGGTATACGACTCAGACCAAGATATTACAGCAGCCCTCCGCTGGATTCCGCCGGATTGTTGCGGATGTTTCCTATCTGAATGACAAGGAAGTGTCCAGAGATATTTTAAAAGAAGAAGTGGTCATGGAGGCAGTTCCCAAGATCGTGGAACGAGGCACCAAGATTCCTCCGACCTATATCAAACCTATTTCCGGTGGACGTCTGAGTTCCAATTTCGGACGCAGAAAGTCACCTACCAAGGGCGCCAGCAGCTATCATAAAGGTGTGGACTGGTCGGTTCCTACCGGAACTGCGGTATTTGCATCCTGCGGTGGTACTGTAGCCAGAGCCGGATGGGGAAGCGGATACGGTTATTGCGTCTATATTAACCATGAGGACGGCAGGCAGACCCGATACGGACATCTGAGCAAGGTGCTTGTCAAGGTCGGCCAGACGGTAAAACAGGGAGAACGTATTGCACTGAGCGGTAATACCGGCATAAGTACGGGACCTCATCTTCACTTTGAGATCCTGATTAACGGCAGTCAGGTGAACCCGCTTAAGTACCTGAATTAGGGCGCTGTATTTACAAATGCGTGAAAATGTGGTATAAGTGCATAAGAAGGTTTTCTGATCTGAGAATGACAGAGGTAAGAAACAATGGAACAATACGCAATTAAAGGCGGTAATCCATTAGTCGGAGAAGTAGAAATAGGGGGTGCCAAGAATGCGGCACTTCCTATTCTTGCTGCTTCCGTAATGACGGATGAGACTGTTTATATAGAAAATATGCCGGATGTAAGAGATACGAACGTTCTTTTGTGCGCTATGGAGAACATTGGCGTGATCGTAAAGCGCACGGATCGTCATAAGGTGACGCTCAATGCATCCAATATCAGTGAACTTGTAGTAGAAGATGAAAATATTAAAAAAATCAGAGCTTCCTATTATCTGATCGGAGCTCTTTTAGGAAAATATAAGCATGCGGAGGTGGCACTTCCCGGCGGCTGTGATATCGGCTGCCGTGCCATTGACCAGCATATTAAAGGCTTTCGAGCCCTGGGTGCGGATGTTAAGATTGAGCATGGCCTGATCAAGACCCATGCAGAACATCTCTGCGGCAGTCATATCTATATGGATGTGGTCAGCGTAGGAGCTACCATCAATATCATGATGGCGGCAGTTATGGCGGAAGGAACTACCATCATTGAGAATTCTGCAAAAGAACCCCATGTGGTAGATCTTGCGAATTTCCTGAATAGTATGGGAGCTAATATCAAAGGCGCAGGTACCGATGTGATTCGAATCAAAGGTGTTTCCCGTCTGCATGGTACGGAGTATGCGGTGATTCCCGACCAGATCGAGGCAGGTACCTTTATGTTCGCAGCGGCAGTTACCAAAGGCGATGTGACGGTGAAAAATGTGATTCCCAAGCATCTGGAGTCTATTACGGCAAAGCTTCTGGAAATCGGCTGTGAAGTAGAGGAAGCGGATGACTGTATCCGTGTGGTGGCATCCAAACCGTTGCAGCATACCCAGGTGAAGACATTGCCGTATCCCGGATTTCCGACAGATATGCAGCCCCAGATCACCGTGGCACTGGGATTGTCCCAGGGAACCAGCATTGTGACAGAGAGCATTTTCGAGAATCGTTTCAAATATGTGGATGAACTGACCAGAATGGGAGCCAGTATCAAGGTAGAGGGCAACACCGCTATCATTGACGGCGTATCCAGATATACCGGAGCCAATATCTCCGCACCGGATCTACGGGCCGGTGCAGCACTGGTGTTGGCAGCCATGTCTGCGGAAGGTTTTTCTACCGTAGATGATATCCGTTATATTGAGAGAGGCTATGAGGACTTCCACCTGAAATTACAGGGACTGGGAGCACAGATCGAGCTGATTGAGACGGAGAGAGATTTACAGAAGTTCAAGCTGAAGATCGGATAATGAGTGGAATTCTCATAAATCTCAACAGAATAACATTTTGAATAAAATGTCTGTTGACAAAACAGGTAACTCATAGTAAGTTAATTAGCGTAGAAAAGTTCATATAGACTTTCCCTTATTCAGAGTGGTGGAGATACATAGGATCAAGGAAGCCACGGCAACCCCGCATAGTGAGATGCGGAAGGTGCCCACCTGAGCGAGCAATTGTCGAACAATAAGAGGATTTGATCAAACGATAAATCAGTCCGCTTATAGAAGCGGACTTTTTTGATTCATTCAGAGCGTCCGGTATTGAAGATGCCGTTTTGTAAATGAGGCCCTGAATAACAGGAACTTTTGTAACTTATACACAATTTACACTCTTCCTGTAAGGAAGCAGAATGGAGGACAAATGGAAAAACGTTTATTTACATCGGAGTCCGTAACCGAGGGACATCCCGATAAAATCTGTGATGCGGTATCAGATGCGGTACTGGATGCGTTGATGGAACAGGATCCGTTCAGCCGTGTTGCATGTGAGACCTGCACCAATACCGGTTTTGTGCTGGTAATGGGTGAGATCACCACAAAAGCCAATATTGATATTCCTGCAATTGTGCGCAAGACTGTAACTGAGATTGGTTATGATTCTTCCGAAAAGGGATTCGATGGCAACACTTGTGCAGTCATGGTATCTCTGGACAAGCAGTCCGCTGATATCGCCATGGGTGTAGACAAAGCTCTGGAAGCAAGAGAAAGCCACATGACGGATGAGCAGCTGGACGCTATCGGCGCAGGAGATCAGGGTATGATGTTCGGTTTTGCTACTGATGAGACTCCGGAGTATATGCCGTATCCCATCTCTCTGGCACATAAGCTGACCAGACAGCTGACCAAGGTTCGTAAGGATGGCACACTTTCTTATTTAAGACCCGATGGAAAGAGCCAGGTATCTGTAGAATATGATGAAAATGGCAAGCCTTTCCGTCTGGAGGCGGTCGTACTTTCCACACAGCATGATGAATATGTGTCTCAGGAGCAGATTCATGAAGATATCAAGAAGTATGTATTCGATCCGGTTCTGCCTGCAGATATGATCGATGCAGACACCAAGTTCTTCATCAATCCTACCGGACGTTTCGTCATCGGCGGACCTAATGGCGACAGCGGTCTGACCGGCCGTAAGATCATCGTAGACACCTACGGTGGATATGCACGCCACGGCGGTGGCGCATTCTCCGGTAAGGACTGCACCAAGGTGGACAGAAGCGCCGCTTACGCAGCCCGTTATGTTGCGAAGAATATCGTAGCGGCAGGACTGGCTGAGAAGTGTGAAATTCAGCTGTCTTATGCGATCGGTGTGGCACAGCCTACTTCCATCATGGTAGATACTTTTGGTACAGGCAAGCTGCATGACGACAAACTGGTAGAGATCATCCGTGAGAATTTTGACTTAAGACCCGCCGGTATCATCAAGATGTTAGACCTGCGCAGACCTATCTATAAGCAGACTTCTTCTTATGGTCACTTTGGACGTACTGATGTGGATCTGCCCTGGGAGAAACTGGATAAGGTGGATCTGTTGAAGAAATATTTGTAAGTGGAACGACAATTAAGAAGTATATTACTGCTTGAGCAGTAATATACTTCTCTTACTAAATTGAAAGTTAGTTAAGCAAATCCACGAACGCCCACGGCGAACGGAACATCACGCCTTGATGTCGCGTCTCCAGGTGTGAATTTTCTAATGAAAAGTGATACAGCGGTTCTCATTATGACGGGGCCGCCTACACGCGCCATCCATGGCGCGGATCGGCTGACGCGGACATCGTGTCCGCTTTCCCCCTGTCTTTCAGCACTTTTCAAGAAAATATCAACACCCTCCGACAGACATCGCGGCATGACATTCCGTCCGCCGTGGGCGTTCTGCGTTTTGAAAAGCTTTCAAAAACACCAGTAGCCCTGGCAAGGGCTATTAGTTTCATAAAAATACTTATTTTACTAAATTTTATGAAAAAAATTCTTAAAATACATTCCTTTTTTTCATAAATTCTATAATATCTCGAATTTTATGAAATTTATTAGTTTTGAAATATAAAAGATGGGGTTATTTTTCATAAAAACAACATTTATAACAGTTTTTATGAAAATGCAGAACTTGACTCTTCCGCACATGTATTCTAAA
>CAKSAM010000048.1 GCA_934436245.1 uncultured Acetatifactor sp. | reverse complement strand
CTTGTTATGACATTATTTTTAGTGTTAGTGGCACTGATCTCGACATTAGTGATCCGTTCAAATATAGAGAAGATCACAGAGGTCTGGTCTCCGTCATTGGAATATCTGCAGGAATTAGAAACAATGACTGCGAAATACAGAATCAAACAGTATCAGCATCTGGTAGAATCAGATGATGCAGCTATGAACTCCTGCGAAGAAGAAATTCAGAAGCTGGAGAGTCAGATCCAGGATACCGATGCGAATCTGGAGGCAATCATGTCCGCAGACAGTGATGCTCAAAAAGGACAAGCTGATTATGAAGTGGCAAGCTCTGCATGGGAAGAATACATGGCTGCTTCAGATGAAATCCTGAAGTTGAGCCGTGAGGGGAAACAGCAGGAAGCATCAGCGCTGATGACCGGAGAGGTGTATGAAGAGTATAAGTCATTTACTGAGAAATTATCTACATTGCGTGAAGAGTTCCAGGTAGAATTAGATCAGGCAAAGACCGTGGCTAATATCTGCACCATAATCATATTTATTGTGATCATTGCAGCGGGTCTGGCGATTGCTGTAGTGACGACACTGATCGGAGGGATCATTACCAATTCCATTACCGAGCCGGTAGAACAGATAGAGGCAGCAGTTGCCAGCCTGCGTAAGGGCGAACTGTCTAATGTAGAAATGCTTACCTATGAGTCTGAGGATGAGCTTGGTGTTACCATCAGAAATCTGAAAGAAGCCATGGGTATCCTCTCAGATTATGTCAGAGAGATCTCTGTGGAAGTAAAGGCAATCGCGCAGGGTGACCTGACCAGAAACGGTGATGATATTACAGATTTCCTGGGCGATTTCTCAGAGTTGAAGACATCACTGCTGTATATTCTGAAACGGTTTAACAGTACCCTGACCGAGATCAGCAATCTGGCAGAACAGGTATCATCGAATGCATCCGAGGTGGAAAATGCATCAAAATCCCTGGCGGACGGTGCAACAGAGCAGGCAGGAGTCATCGAGGAATTGAATGCTACGATTGATACGGTCGTGGATCTGGCTGCAGATACAGCGAAGGAAACACAGAGCGCATCTGCACGTGTAAAGGCCTCTGCAAATAAAGCGAACGAAGAAAAAGAAAAAATGAACGATCTGCTGCTGGAAATGGAGCACATTACAGAAATCTCCAAGGAGATCGGTAATATTATCACAGATATCGAGGATATTGCATCCCAGACCAACCTGTTATCCCTGAATGCTTCCATTGAAGCTGCCAGAGCAGGAGAAGCAGGAAGAGGCTTTGCAGTAGTGGCAGATCAGATCGGTAAGCTGGCAGCAGACAGTGCAAAATCCGCTGTAAATACGAGAGATCTGATTGATAAGACCTTAGTGGAAATCGAAAAGGGCAATAACATTACAAGAACAACAGCAGACGCATTTAACCAGATCATTGCTGACATGGAGTCCTTTGCAGAGATTGCACAGAACACCATGGAGAAAGCCAACTCCCAGGCAGAGTCCCTGGAGCAGATCGGGCAGGGAATTGAACAGCTGTCCGGCGTAGTACAGGGCAATGCTGCATCCTCAGAAGAGAATACTGCGATCAGTATTAATCTGGCAGATGGAGCAGCCAAGATGCGTGAACGCGTGAATATCTTTAAGCTATTCTAGAAAAATGGCAGGAATAGAGTGAAGTTGTCGGAAGGAAGGTTCTCGTTGTGATTAATGATATATTTAATGTGTTTGGAGAGCAGACGGCAGAAATCTTATTTGAGATCATTACAGAATGTATGGATGATTATCTGTATATATTTGATCTGCAGAATAATACCTTTGAGATCTCACCGTTTGCTGTGGAGCGGTTTAATATATCGAAAAATGTCCTGACAGATGCTGCAAATGAAGTCATGAAGCTAGTATATGAAGAAGACCGTGAGATGCTTGCAAAGCATCTTGCGGACATATGTGAAGGAAGAGAAAAGGTACATAATCTTCATTACAGGTGGCTTGATAAAGAAGGTATGCCGATCTGGATCAACTGCCGTGGTATCGTGATCAATGATCAGCAGGGAAATGCGGAGTATCTGGTCGGGTGTATGAATGAGACCGGCAACAGGAGAAGAGCCGATAATGTCACAGGACTGCTTGGTGGTCCGGAATTCCTTGATTACCTGTGTTCACAAAAGGAACCTATTTCCAAGGGCTTTTTGATGCATGTAGGCATTGATGATTTTGGAGCGATCAATAGCTCCAGGGGAGCGGATTATGGTAATTATATCCTGAAAGGCGTAGCCACTTGTATGAAGGAATGCCTTTCAGACAAGCAGAGAATTTACCATCTGGTAGCGGATCAGTATGTGATCGTGGATCTGGACGCTTCCTCCGCAGAAGATGCTGTGGCACTGAAAGAAAAGATCACAGATAAACTTCATAATTTCATAATAGCCGAAAATTATGAAGCTATATTTTCTATTTCTATTGGTGTTATAGATGCAGCAACATTTTGTGAGGGAACCGAGGAGTGCCGCAAAAAGTTTGAATTTGCCTTGAAACAGGCAAAAAGCATGGGTAAAAATGGATTCTATATTTTTGACCAGGATGACTATGAGGTCTTTTTGCGAAAAGGAAGAATCATAGCAGCACTTCGTAATGCTATTGTGAACCATTATGATGGCTTTGAAGTCAATTATCAGCCGATCGTGGACTGTCAGTCCGAGCGGATCATTGGAGCAGAGGCGCTGATGCGTTTTTCCATGATAACGGAAGAAGGACGGGAGTTTGTTTCACCGATGGAGTTTATCCCTCTGTTGGAAGAGACTGGTTTGATCATTCCTGCCGGAAGATATATTTTGAACGAAGCCGCAGCAATGTGTCGTGAAATGCAGAAATATATTCCGGACTTCCGGATGAATGTAAATGTTTCTTATGTTCAGATCCTGCAGGGCAATGTGGAGCGAGATATTCTGGATGCAATTCAAAAATATTCATTACAGCCGGAATGCTTATGTGTTGAAATGACAGAAAGCGGATTTATGGATATGACACCTTCGTTCTGTAAATTCCGTAAAACTCTGGACAAGAACGGGATTCCCTTTGTGATCGATGATTTTGGAACAGGATATTCGAATCTTCATTGTATCCGTGATATGAATCCAAGTTACGTGAAAATGGATAGGGATTTTACTGCCAAGGCGATGAACAGTGACAGGGATTATGAATTATATAAAAATATCATCCCCATGGTACATAGTATTAACGTCAGGATATGCGCAGAAGGCATCGAGGAAAAAGAATGGCTTCTGAAAATGAAAGAAATGAAGGTTGATTATCTGCAGGGATATTATTTTGGAAGACCATGCGGAAAGAAACAGTTTCTGCAGCAATATGCCAGTGGCATCAACGTTAAATAAAGAGAGTAAGGCAGACTCAGCTATGTGGGGCTGCCTTATTTTATGGTCTTATCAGAAGGATGGATCCATAACGGCTTCTTTCAGTTTTTCCAGGTCATTGGCATCAGGGTGAGACAATGCACAGTCAAAATTCTGGATCAATACATCAAGATTTGCAGGATGATCGGGAGCTTCCTTCATTTTCAGGTAGCGTTCCCGGACAGACTGCGGCATTCTGCCCTGACACATATACTCTCCGACGATAACATTACTTGCATCGATGAACTGCTTAACCTGATTCAGGATTTTCCGGAAATAGATATCACTGCCACCAAAGCCTGCAGTTCCGAACAGAAAAATCTGTTTATTCTTTAACTGCGATAATAGCTGTAATGTCTTGGTATCTGCATTCCCCTTGTCTGTCCAAAATCCGATGTAGAGCAGTTCGGAAGAAGGGATCAGGGTGTCGGACACACCGAAATACTCACATTCCTCCTGAGGTAATGCCTCGTGGATCGCATCAGCCAGCATTTTGGTATTACCTGTTAAGCTGCTATAAACGATGGAATATTTTTTAATCTTCATATCATGTCGTCTCCTTTCATAGGATCATGAAATTATCATATCGCATTCCTATTTTAGTTCGGAAAGCATGATTTGTCGAATGAATTTTCCATAAACATTTTACGGGGTAAAATAGATAGTTACTTTTTCAGCTGCTTGTGATAAACTTGTTGATAAGTGGGTGAAAGATTATGGACAGAACCCCGATAAGGACATAAAAGCCGGGCTGTCCCGGTATCATTTAATGAGGTAGAAAAGTTGACAGAAGAGAAATATACGATCCGAAAGTATAAAAGAATTTTATTTTATGTGGTGATATGTGTGCTGCTTGCGGCATTCCTTTTGGGACAATATATTTACCCAAGGGAAAGGAAAACGGTCACGGAGGAAAGCATTACTTATACCGGAACCTTTTACCGGGAGCTGGCAGACGGAACGGAAGAAGAGATCCCGGTTCCGGGCAGGTGTGATGTGCCTGCCGGAGAGTCTCTGGTCATCCGGTCAGTGCTTCCACAGGATTATCATGAAAATACGATTGCCATCAGGTCCTCTCTGGAGAATGTGCGTATTTACATCGGTGGGGAACTGAGGGCGGTGTATGATACGGAGAATACCAGACCTTTTGGGAAAAATTCTGCCAGTGGGTATGTGTTCTGCGAAACATCCGGCGAGGATGTGGGGCAGGAAGTGCGGATCGAACTGCAGTCCTTTACCGACAAGTATTCCGGTGTCGTCAACACGGTATATTGTGGGGACAAATCAGATATCTGGGCATATATGTTCCACTGCTATTTTATGGTAACTCTGATCGCCTGCGCCATGCTGTTTGCCGGACTGGTCGTGCTGATCATCAGTCTGGTGCTAGATATTATATATAAGACGAGATTTGATCTGGAGTACCTGGGATGGTGCATGATCCTGGGAGCAGTGTGGATGCTGGGAGAATCGAAGCTGCGCCAGCTGTTCGTTCCCAATGCTTCTATTCTGTCGAATATGTGCTTTTTCGTTGTGATGATCTGCCCGGTTCCGATCATGTTCTATATTGATAGTGTGCAGCAGGGAAGGTACCGGAAGGTCTATCATGTGGCAGAGTGCATCACCTGTGTGAATTTTGTACTATGCACGATCTTACAGGTACTGAATATTGCAGATTTTATCTCGACAATGTTCTTGTCCCATCTGGTGATCGCAGGAACGTTCCTGACAATATTTATCACCATTTGCCGGGATCTCATCAAGGGAACGGCGAAACATTACAAGCTTCCGCTGATCGGACTGGTAGCTGCCATGATCGCAGTCATGCTGGAGGTGACAGCGGTGTATCGAGTGGTGTCACTGTCCGGGATCTTTATCGCAACCGGACTGGTGGTTCTGCTGGTCGTTACGCTGATCCAGACAATGGACCGCATCCGCGAACTGGAGCTGGCCAGACAGAGAGAGGCAAGGGAAAGTCTGGATTATCTGACTGGCCTTCCCATGCGTCATAAGGGTGAGGCACTGATCCTTGAGAAAATGCAGAAGCAGGATGGCTATCTGGGATTTGTCGATATGGATAATCTGAAGAAGATCAATGATGTCTATGGACATAAAGCGGGGGATCGTGCTCTCAGACTGGTAGGAGCAATGCTCACAGAGTGCATGGAGAATGCGGTGGTCTGTCGGCTGGGAGGAGATGAGTTCCTGTTCTATCTGCCGGAGGCATCAGAAGCAGAGATGAACATGCGGATGAGAAAGCTGTTTGATAGCTTTGGTGCGGCAAAAAATGTCACGGCGGAGACTTCACCGGCATCCTTGTCCTGCGGTCTGTGTATGTGCAGACAGGGAGGAAACTTTGAAGAATATTATATAAAAGCGGATAAGGCATTGTATTATGTCAAACAGAATGGTAAGAACAGTTACCGGTTTTATGAGGAGCTGGAGGAACAGCAGCCGGATGCGCAGACCAGAAAAAATGACCTGGAGATAATCGCCGGAGCATTGCTGGAGAGCGGAAGCTATACAGGAGCGTTAGATCTTGACTATCGTGAGTTCACCAGACTGTATCAATATGTAAGCAGTCTGGGAGAAAGATACCGGCACCGCTGTTATCTGGTGCTGGTCACTATGGATGCAAAATCAGATCAGACGATGTACATTGATCATATCGATAAAGCAATGGAGTGCATGGAGAAAGCAATCCGGCAGAATATCCGGAAGAACGATATATGCACCCGATACAGCTCTCTCCAGCACCTGATCATACTGGTGGAAGCAGAAGAATCGTATATCCCGGGTATTTTACAGCGGATATTCACAAATTATTATGATGCCTACGGCAGGAATGCTTTTCTTCCCCGGTATGAGTACAGGAAGATGACACAGGCATCAGATGGAATCTCTTGCGATCAGCAGTCTCGTTCCTTAATTGACAAAGTCCTGTAAAATAGGTAACCTATATTTGTAAAATGATACGTGGAGGTAGCGGTCGAATAGAAAATGGAGCTGACTAAAGCAAATAACAAAACAGGAAGAATGATCCGAGAAAGGGTGCCAGATAAGCAGGCATCCTTTTTCTATAAATTTTTTATTAAAAAGTTTACAAAATTTTACGATAATGTTCAAAAATATACAATATATCAAAAGTGATGTAGACAAACAATAAAAAAATGGGTAATATGTATATATAATCAGCCGAGAGGGCAGTAAGACTGTACAATATGCTACATAAATAAAGCAAGAAATATAAAATAGGGAGGAATGTTGCCGATGAAACAGTTCAGCTATATTATTAAGGATGAAAATGGTCTGCATGCGCGTCCTGCGGGAATGCTGACCAAGGAAGCGAAAAAGTATCAGAGCGCAGTGACAATATCCTGCAATGGAAAATCAGCTGCAGCAGTCAAGCTGATGGCGATCATGGGAATGGGCGTGAAACGCGGAGACAATGTGGAAGTCACGATAGAAGGAGCGGATGAAGATACCGCAGCAGCAGAGCTTCAGAAGTTTTTCCGCGAGAACCTCTAGGAGAAGACTGTACGACAGAGTTTGGAAGGTAGAAAATGGAAAAATATATTGGAAAATCCGTATATAAGGGAACAGCGATCGGACCTGTCAGTGTTTTGAAGAAAAAGGATAGTCTCGTTAAGAGGATCCATATCGACAACACAGCGGAAGAACTGAAACGGCTGGATGCGGCTAAGGAACGTACGATGACGCAGCTGGGGCAGTTATACGAGAAGGCTCTGCAGGAGGTCGGAGAAGTCAATGCAGCCATTTTCGAGGTGCATCAGATGATGCTCGAGGATGACGATTATCAGGATGCCATACACAGCATGATTCAGAACGAAGAAGTGAATGCAGAGTATGCGGTGGCAGTGACCGGTGATAATTTTGCAGAGATGTTCGCCAACATGGATGATGAATATATGCAGGCCCGCTCTGCGGATGTCAGGGATATTTCCAACCGGCTCGTCCGTAATCTGTCCGGAGAGGAGCAGATTGACTGGAGTACCATGGAACCGTCGATCATTGTGGCAGATGATCTGACACCCAGTGAGACGGTACAGATGGATAAGAGTAAGATCCTGGCATTTGTCACAGTACATGGTTCTACGAATTCCCATACTGCGATCCTGGCACGTATGATGAATATTCCGGCACTGATAGGGGTACCATTGGAACTGGAGAAAATCCATAACGGAACCCGCGCTATTGTGGACGGCAGGGAAGCAGTATTTTACCTGGATCCGGAGGAAGAGCAGATCCGACGGGCAGAAGCGGCACAGCAGACGGAACAGAGACTAAGAAGCCTGTTAGCGGATTACAAGGGACGTGAATCCGTGACAAAGAGCGGACGCAAGGTCAATGTATATGCAAATATCGGCAGCGTATCGGATGTGGCATATGTACTGGAGAATGATGCGGAGGGTATCGGCCTGTTCCGCAGTGAATTCTTATATCTCGGAAGGGATTCTCTTCCGGATGAGACAGAACAGTTCAATGCTTACCGTCAGGTGCTGCAGATGATGGCAGGGAAAAAGGTCATCATCCGTACCCTTGATATCGGTGCGGACAAAAACGTAGATTACCTCGGACTGGGCAAGGAAGATAATCCTGCCATGGGATACCGTGCGATCCGGATCTGCCTGGAGCAGCCGGAGATCTTCAAGACGCAGCTGAGAGCACTTCTCAGGGCGGCAAAATACGGAACACTGGCCATTATGTATCCGATGATCATTTCCGTGCAGGAAGTGCTGGATATTCAGAAAATCGTAGCTGAGGTGGCTAAGGAGCTGGAGGAAGAAAAGCTTCCTTACGCAATTCCGGAACAGGGAATTATGATCGAGACTCCTGCGGCTGTCATGATGAGTGAGGAGCTGGCGGAGCATGTTGATTTCTTCAGTATCGGCACGAATGATCTGACACAGTATACTCTGGCTATCGACAGGCAGAACAACAGACTGGACAGATTCTATAATCCACATCATGAGGCAGTCCTGCGTATGATACAGATGACTGTTGACGGAGCACATAAGCATGGAAAATGGGTCGGCATCTGCGGAGAACTGGGAGCGGATACGACACTGACCACACGATTTGTACAGATGGGCATTGATGAGCTCAGTGTGGCACCGTCCATGGTACTGAATGTCCGTAGTAAAATATGCGAAATGGAGTGAGAGATTCATGAGAATATACAAAGCGAAAGATTATGCAGATATGAGCAGAAAGGCTGCAAATATTGTATCGGCACAGGTTATCATGAAACCGAACTGTGTTCTCGGACTGGCTACAGGATCCACTCCCATCGGTCTGTATAAACAGCTGGTGGAATGGTTCCGCAAGGGAGACCTGGACTTTTCTGAGGTTATGACGGTGAACTTGGATGAATATAAAGGTTTGAGCCGGGAAAATGATCAGAGTTATTACTATTTTATGCACCAGAATCTGTTTGACCATGTGAATATCCCGGTGGAAAATACACATCTGCCAAACGGAATGGAGCCGGATTCGGAGAAAGAATGCCGTAGATATACGGATCTGATCCAGTCACTGGGCGGTGTGGACCTGCAGCTTTTGGGAATCGGACATAACGGGCACATCGGTTTCAACGAACCGGGAGAGAGCTTTGACAAGCAGGTACATTGCGTGAACCTGACAGAGTCTACGATCGAAGCCAACAAGAGATTCTTCGCATCGGCGGAGGATGTCCCGAAGCAGGCATACACCATGGGGATCAAGACCATTATGCAGGCGAAGAAAATATTGATCGTAGCCAGCGGCGAAGACAAGGCGGAGATCGTACAGAAAGCTTTCTTCGGACCCATCACACCGCAGGTGCCGGCATCGGTATTACAGCTTCATAATGATGTAACGCTGGTGGCAGACGAAGCAGCGCTCAGTAAGCTTTCTGAATAAGAAAGGGGAAGCTGATAGGTCATGAGAATCAGAAATGCAAATATATATACAGAGGAGCATCGGTTTGTCAGAGGAGATGCAGCCGTGGAGAACGGCAGGTTCGTAAGCTGTACCGGGGATCCGCCGGGTGAGGAAGCTGTTGTGGATGCGGAAGGCATGTATCTGATACCGGGACTGGTGGATATTCATTTCCATGGTTGTAAGGGCGCAGATATGTGTGACGGCACGAAGGAAGCACTGGATGTCATCACATCATATGAAGCTTCTGTCGGTGTGACAAGTGTCTGCCCGGCTACCATGACGATCCCTAAGGATGAATTGCTGGAGGTCATGAAAAATGCCGGCAGCTATGAGTATTCCGGTGGATCTCACCTGGTGGGCATCAATATGGAAGGACCTTTTATCAGTCCGGCGAAAAAGGGTGCTCAGGCAGCAGAAAATATCATGCACTGCGATTATGAATATTTCAGTCAGCTGCAGAAAGCGGCGAACGGACTGATCAAACTGGTAGATATCGCACCGGAGGAGCCGGGAGCGATGGAATTTATCGACAGAGCCAAAGGAGAAGTGGTCATTTCACTGGCGCATACAGCTTCCGGTTATGATACCGCAAAGGAAGCCATTGAACATGGAGCATCTCATGCGACACATTTATATAATGCAATGCCGCCGCTGAACCACAGGGAGCCCGGCGTGATCGGAGCAGTGAGAGATTCAGAGAAATGTCATCCGGAGCTGATCTGTGATGGTGTACACATTCATCCGTCAGTGATCCGTGCAACGTTTGCAATGTTTGGCGCTGACCGCATGATCCTGATCAGTGACAGTATGCGTGCAACAGGCCTGGAGGATGGTGAATATACTCTGGGAGGACAGCCGGTTACCGTCAGAGGCAATCTGGCTACCCTGCATGACGGCACGATCGCCGGATCGGCGACGAATCTGATGGATTGTATGCGGTTTGTAGTAAAAACCGTAGGTCTCCCGTTAGAGACGGCAGTGATGTGTGCCACGGAGAATCCGGCGAAGGAGATCGGCATTTTCAATGAAGTGGGCAGTATATCCGTTGGTAAGAGGGCAGATTTCGTACTCCTGGATCAGGAACTGAACATTGCAGCGGTATATATCGACGGAAAGGAGTTCACATGTTAGATTTTTTGAAAGGTAAGCGAAAAGGTAATTGTATCGGATCTCCCTGTAAGGGGAAGGCAGTTGCGCTTACGGAGGTACCGGATCCTACATTTTCCGAGAAGATATTGGGAGACGGATTTGCAGTGATCCCCTCTGAGGGGAAAATATATGCTCCCGCAGACGGAGAGGTGACCGTGGTATTTGATACGCTCCATGCGATCACCATGACAACGGATCAGGGAGCGGAGCTTCTGATCCACATCGGACTGGACACCGTGACACTCAAGGGAGCCCCCTTCACAGCACATGTTGCTGCCGGAGACCATGTTAAAAAGGGCGATCTTCTGCTGGATGCGGATCTGGAGAAGATTCAGGAAGCCGGACTGCATATCATCACTCCGGTTCTGGTCTGCAATACCGATGAATATAACAAGATCAGTATTCTGAAAGAGGGAGAGGTATCTCCCGGCGAGGACGTGCTCCAGATCTCTTAAGAGCGGTACGTCCGTATCAACTAACGAAACTGACCGGAACTGTTCCGGTTTAGTATAATGTAAAGGAGGAGAAATGTATGAAGTTTCTTCAAAAACTGGGTAAAGCGTTAATGCTTCCCGTAGCGGTTCTGCCGATCTGCGGTATCCTCATGGGTATTGGTTACTGGTTGTGCCCGGCAACGATGCAGGGTGGTGAGATCCAGGGTGTAGCAAATCTGATCGGTCTGTTCCTCGTAAAAGCAGGTGGTGCTTTGATCGACAACATGGCGATCCTGTTCGCAATTGGTGTAGGTGTCGGTATGTCAGAGAAAAATGACGGTACCGGAGGCATCGCAGCTCTGGCTTCCTGGCTGATGCTCACAACACTTCTGTCTACCGGATTTGTTACGACCATTATGCCCTCCATCGCTGAGGATGCTACCAAGACACTGGCATTCAATAAGATCGCGAATCCCTTTATCGGTATTATTGCCGGTATTATCGGTTCCATGTGCTACAACAAGTTCAAGGATACCAAGCTTCCTGACTGGCTGTCCTTCTTCAGTGGTAAGCGCTGCGTAGCTATCGTAGCAGGTGTGGTATCTATTCTGGCATCTGTTGTACTGCTGTTCGTATGGCCTTTACTGTTCGGCGGTCTGGTAGCTCTCGGTGAAGCTATCGTAGGTCTGGATGTAGTCGGCGCAGGTATTTATGCTTTCCTGAATCGTCTGCTGATCCCTACCGGATTACATCACGCACTGAACAACGTATTCTGGTTCGATACCATTGGACTTGGAGATCTGCAGCACTTCTGGAAAGGTGAGACAAGCGCTGATGTATCCTGGAGCCTTGGAATGTATATGTCCGGCTTCTTCCCTTGTATGATGTTCGGTATCCCCGGTGCGGCTCTGGCAATGGTAAAATGTGCAAAGCCCGCCAAGAAAAAGGCAGCGATCGGTCTGGTAGCTTCCGCAGCAATCTGTTCCTTCATCTGCGGCGTTACCGAGCCCTTTGAGTTTGCATTCATGTTCTTAGCTCCCGGACTGTATGTGATCTACGCAGCACTGTACGGCATCTTCACCATGATCACTGTAGCTCTTGGCTTCCGTGCAGGCTTCAGCTTCTCCGCAGGTGCGATGGATCTGCTGTTCTCATCCTCCCTGCCTGCAGCAGCCAGAATCTGGCTGATCATCCCTCTGGGTATCGCAGCATTTGCTGTATTCTACTTCGTATTCCTCTTCGCTATCAAGAAATGGGATCTGAAGACCCCCGGTAGAGAAGATGATGATGTAGAAGCAGAGAAGAAGATCGAGCTGGCAAATGATGATTTCGCAGCAATCGCAGCAACCATTCTGGAAGGCTGCGGCGGCAAGGACAACATTGCAAGCATTGACAACTGCATCACAAGACTGAGACTGGAAGTAAAAGACATTACCGCAGTGAATGATAAGGTGATCAAATCTGCAGGCGTAGCCGGTGTCATGAAACCCGGTAAGACCTCCGTTCAGGTAATCATCGGACCTAAGGTTCAGTTCGTAGCGGATGCATTTTCCAAGCTTTGCGAATAATAAAGCACTGATAAAACTGAATATATGACCGGAAGAAAGACCTGCCTGGGAGACCATGCGGGTCTTTCTTATATATGATGTCGGGGTCAAAAGCCCCCGACTTTGATGCCTACGGATTGTTCCGTGCTACGCACTCTCACAATCCTACCCAATATTCGCATATCGTGGGATTATCATCCCACTTTTATGCTCATATCGGGGCGGGTCATAAGGTCTTTCACCCACTTATGAGCAAGCTCATGTGGGCTTAGACCTTTTGACCCTGGCATCATATATATTTAATAATTACTTTATTGACATTTATTTTTGAAATGATAAAATATGGCGGAGAAAAAAAGCTGCAGGCCCGATGCCTGCGGGATGTATTGTAATGTAATGGAGAGAAAAGTCATGAAAAAATCAACAGGAAAGAGGGGAAACGGGGGATTTTCATTAGTAGAGCTGATCATTGTAATAGCTATCATGGCAGTGCTGGTGGGAGTACTGGCACCGCAGTATCTGTCTTATATACATAAGGCAAAAGTAGCTGCAGACCAGGAAAATCTGAAGAACTATTTTACGGAAATCCAGTTGGATTATATTACTACAGGAAAGTATAATTCCATGGTACCTACCGTACAAAATAGCCCTGCGGATTATATGCAGAGGGAAATTCATTTTCTAAACGGGCAGACCGTGAAATTAAAAGCAGGATATTTTGCTGTGACAGAAGATACCAGAAGTCAGGGAGGCTACAATCTATGCTATCATTGTGATCTGTGCACGGCTGCTGATGCAGATGAGCAGACAAAACAAAAGCATCTGGAGACTTGTATGATTACATTTCTGTGATGGCGGTTGAGAGGAATATGTTATCTTCCCAGACATAATCCAATATTATCAGAAATGTAACAGATATACCCATGCTTCCCGGCGTAGGCGGCTGCCTGTCTGCGGATGGCGGGATCCGTTGCGTATTCCAGGGTGTAGGCGGCACAGCCGTGTGACATAGCCAGATCCAGATACTCAGTATAGTATTCACGCGTGCTTTGGTCATTTTTGGTATAGACATCCTTTGAAAAATCATACGCAGTAAAAACGTTCTCCTGGTTTACCCCATCGATGAGAACGTTTTTTTCTGTTGTAAGATATTTTTTTACAAAACAGTCCCCGCCGTTGATCAGGATCTTTCTGCCGGTATGGTCCATATAGTCCAGAATCGTAAGAATTCCGTCATAGATGCATTCCTGCGGATAGTTATAGTATACATCCGTGTTATCGACAAAAAAGCCGTCCACACCTTTCTGTACAAGGGAGTCTGCTCTGGAAGCTGTATACGCCTGCCATTCCGGAGCCGAGACATCGATCCATTTTTCCTCCGGCCAGTTCTCATAAGCGCCCAGTGTATATTTCTCAAAGTCTGTATCATAGGATCGGAAGCTTTCGATCGATCCGATATTGATATAGGAGTAGATTTCACGGACACCATTTTCTCTTAAACGGGCAATGTCATTTTGGGAAAAATATTCCGCATCTATGACAAGCAGATCCATGTCAGAAAGTTTTTCTGTGATTTCAGAATCTTCACCGATCAGGACAACGTATTTTCCTGTACTATCGGAGGTGCTGGCAGAGCAGGCACTGAGCAGGGCTGTAGATAATATCAGAACGAGAACACATATTATTCTTATGAATAGCTTCGTTTTCCTCAATTAACGGTACCTCCTTTTTCCCTTGATCCGCTTCAATATTTGTATCCAGGTAATTATACTATAGAGGGAGCTACATTTCACCTATTCTGGTAACTATTCAGAGGCATGCGAAACTGCGTATTGCGAATGCTTGCATTCAGGCAGATGGTGTCGGAAAAATATCGGTAAAAATGGCAAAAAGGGCGAAAAAAATTGCAATTTGTGGTATAATTTTTGTGTAAATCTAAGATGATGCCGGGATCAAAAATTTCCGGCTTTGATGCGTTCAGCGGTTAAGATAACCGGGAAAGTAGGAAGTTATATGAAAATTCAGGATTTTTGTGACATGAACAAATTTGAGCAGATCATGAAGAATTGGGCAAGCAGCACAGGCCTGGCAACCGTGGCTGTGGGTGCAGACGGAAAATACATCAGTGACTGTTATAATTTTACAGAATTCTGTATTGATCTGACGAGAGGAAGCGCAGAGGGAAAAAAGCGCTGCGAGCAGTGTGACAGAGAAGGCCATGGTGTATATCCCTGTCATGCGGGACTGGTGGATTTCGGTATTCCGATCACACTGGAGGATGGAACCGTGCTGGGCAGTATTATCGGAGGACAGGTGCTGCCGGAGAATCCGGATGAGGAGAAGTTCCGTCAGACAGCGAGAGAACTGGGTATTGATGAGGATAAATATATTAAGGCTCTGAAAAAGGTAAATGTGAAGACCAAGGAACAGATCGACGCATCTGCTGAGCTTTTAGGCGATGTCATCAATATGTTTGTGAGATCAAGCTATGCTCATCGTAGAAATACAAATCTGGTAGGAGAATTAAAAGGCGGTATTGCAGATGCTGCACAGCAGATCGAGGAAGCAACGGACAAGACCAAGGAAATCGATGGTTACAGCAAGAGACAGCAGATTCTGGCACTGAATGCTTCGATTGAGGCAGCAAGAGCCGGAGATCAAGGCAGGGGCTTCGCCGTGGTAGCAACGGAGGTCCAGAAGCTGGCGAGAGATATGGCAGCTTCCAGTGAAGCGATCAAGAAGATTCTCGGACAGTTATCTCATACGATCAACAATTTGAATCAGTAAGAAAAAATATAATATAAAGACCGCATTTCTGATCGATGACAAGGATCGGAAATGTGGTCTTTTGGCATTATTACTATCAATGTATTCAGAAAAGAAGACGATATACATAGTAAGATAACTGTGAAAACAAACGGATTTGGCATCTATTTTCAAGGAGGAGATAAGTATGACAGAGATAGGGGTAAGCAGCATCGCTGCATATGCTGCGCAGAGTGATTACAGCAAGAATACGAAAAACAAGACAACGCAGGATACAACGAATGCTGCAGGCACGGCCGGCACTTCTGAAGCGAAACAGACGAAGGGAACGACTGGGAATTACGGCGGGACCATCGGTCAGCCGGAACTGTCGGAGAAGGCGGCGAAGTACTATGAGCAGCTGAAAAAGAAGTACGGAAATTATGATTTTATTCTGGTCAGCAG
>CAKSAM010000047.1 GCA_934436245.1 uncultured Acetatifactor sp. | reverse complement strand
CAAGAAAATATCAACACCCTCCGACAGACATCGCGGCGTGACATTCCGTCCACCGTGGGCTTTCTGCGTTTTGAAAACCTTTCAAAAACCAGTAGCTCTGCCAAGGGCTATTATTTTCATAAAAATACTTATTTTACTAATTTTATGAAAAAAATTCTTAAAATACATTTCCTTTTTTCATAAATTCTATAATATCTCGAATTTTATGAAATTTATTAGTTTTGAAATATAAAAAATGGGGTTATTTTTCATAAAAGCAACAATTATAACAATTTTTATGAAAATGCAGAACTTGACTCTTCCGCACATGTATTCTAAAATGCTCTACCTAAATAATTGGGATGTTTTTCATAAACCAGCAGAAAAGGACTGCTACCCCGGGCGTAGATGCGGCGGAGACTGTGAGATTTTCTTGGAAAGTGGTTGAGCCGCAGGGGCAACGCGAACACGATGTTCGCGTTAGCCGGTAAGCGACATGGATGGCAGCGTAAAGGCGGCCCCGTCATGATGAGAAACACTTGGCCACTTTCCTTTAGAAAATCCACAGTTGTAGCTAGCATCCGAGTCCGGGGTGGGCAGCCCTTTCTGCGTGGATTATAGAACAACTATTTAATTAACTTTCCATTTACACTAACATAATTTGCTGCCATAATCAGATTATGGTATATTAAAATTACTTTTAAGAAGAAATGACTACAAAGCGGAGGGCATACAGTGGCGGAAACCGAAAAAGTGATTTTTATGAATATGTGTATGGTCTATGATAAAGAGGGCAATGTGCTGGCACTGGACAAGGTGGGAAAGGGATATTCGGGAACAACTTTTCCCGGCGGACATGTGGAACCGGGCGAGACCTTCAAGGAATCGGTAATCCGGGAAATCTATGAAGAGACCGGACTTATGATCCGGAATCCAAAGCTGACAGGCATCTATCACTGGATGACGGGGGACATACGGAATGTAGGTTTTTTGTATAAAACAACCGAGTATGAGGGAGAACTGATCTCTTCCGAAGAGGGAAAGGTCTACTGGATCCTTGGAGAAGAATTCCTGAAAAAACCGCTGGCGCCGGGGATGGAACAGGTGTGGCAGATGATGCATGACGAGGATGCACAGGAATGCCTGCAGACATTGACAGAAGAAGGTATTGTATCCACCATTCAGTAGTAGATTTTCAAGAGGATTTCGCAAAAACACTATCTACAGTAAGATGCCGGATAAAATGAAAACATGAAATGAATGGAAGATGGCAGCCGGTATGAAGGAAAAACGGAGGAAACCATAATAATGATCAACAAATTACATATGGCAATGATCGGACTTTACCATGGGGATGCAAAGCGCATCCAGCATTTTTGTAAGGTACACAGCTACGCAAAGCTGATCGCAGAGATGGAAAATGTGGATGCGGAGACATTATTTGTTTTGGAAACGGCAGCATTGACCCATGACATCGGGATTCATCTGTGTGAGGAAAAATATGGGAACAGTAACGGAAAACTGCAGGAGAAAGAGGGACCTGCCATTGCACAAAAGCTGCTGGCAGAGCTTGACTTTTCGGAAGGGGTTTCTGAGAGAGTACAGTACCTGATCGCCCATCATCATACGTACCAGAATATCGATGGAATTGATTATCAGATCCTGGTGGAAGCGGATTTCCTGGTAAATATGTATGAAGATGAATTATCCGCAGAAGCAATACAGAATGCATACCGAAATATTTTCCGGACAGAGTCAGGAAAGAAGATCTGTCTGGAAATGTATGAACTGAGAGGAGTATAACGAACCGATGATAACCAAAAAACAATCGGTCATGATACAGGGAATTGCGGTCCTTCTGATGATGTATCATCATTTTTTCTTAGATCCGTCAGAACTGGCACTTTCCTATGGCAATATAGAACAGGTAAAATATACGGCCTGGTTTGGAAAAATCTGTGTCGGGATGTTTGCTTTTGTCAGTGGATATGGAGTGTTTTTCGGGTTTTCCGCTTTGAAAAGAGAGCAGTTTTTCACAACTTTGTGGGAAAATTACCGGAAAACATTTGTGCGCATGCTGCGGGTGTTCGGAAAGTACTGGTATGTGCTTGTGATCTTCAAAGGAATTGATTTTATCATCAGGAAAGAAACGTTTTATCCGGCGGAGTTCTGGAAAAACTTTTTTGCGATCAAGGTGACTTATAACGGAACGTGGTGGTATATGCAGCAATATGTACTGATGATGCTGTTGGCACCGCTGATGCATCTGGTGTTGGAACCCTTTGAAAAAAAAGAAAGACAGAAAAAACACATTTTTTACGGAGTACTTTTGGTGGGAGCGGCAGCAATCGGATTCATCCTGTGGGGAAAGAACCCGGAAATGTTCAACGCACTGATCCATGGTCTGCGCCCAAGTTTTCTGGCAATCTTTCTCATGGGATATCTGTTTTCGAGATTTTCCGTGTATGAAAGAATGAAGATAGAACGTTTGTCAGGCATGCTGAAGCTCATCATCGGTCTGGGACTGATCGCAGCTATGGTGGTACTGCGGATACAGATCACACCAGAGGCTTCTTTTGCAAGATATGATTTTGTGATCGTTCCGGTCTTTGTCACAGGAGTATTGTTAGTACTGGAGCAGGTGAAGGTACTGGCAGGGGTCAGCTATTTTGTAGGCAATTATGCTACCTATATGTGGCTGAGCCACATTTCTATATTTTACTATACCCGGAAGCTGTGTCTGCAATATATTTCTCAGTTTTTCCTGTTCTATGTCGTGCAGGTGGGAATCACATTGGCTGTGGCATGGCTTATGAAGCAGGGAGAAATAGCAGCAAAGAAACAAATAGTCCCCTGGAGGGAAAATTGGAAAGGTAAGAGAAAAAATGAGTAAATGGACGTAGTCCACAATACATGGTCTCTTGAAAAAAATGGCTGTTTATGTTAAAATATGCGGAGGTATAATTAAAAGTTGTTTTTGTAAGAAACTAACAAAAATTATAAGTAGATGAGGGGAGCACATATGAATAATAGCCAAACCTATCCGTTTGAACGAAATCGTTATTACCCCGGTAAAATGCTGACAAGTGCTGATTTTCAGGCTGAGCAGAATTATTTTAACAATAAGAGAAGATTCCTGAATAATATGATGTATGGCGCAGGAATTATCTGCGGATGCGGAGTGTTCAGCCTTGATGATCTATCGCTTCTCGTGGAGAGCGGAGCAGCGATAGACGGCTTAGGAAGAGAGATTGTCATTGAATCCTCCGTTGTGAAAAAGCTGTCATCCATCGAAGGCTTTGAGCAGCTGAAGACGAATCTTGCGAGTCTTTGCCTCAGATACCAGGAGAAGGATGTACATACTGTTTATGCCTTGAACAGCCAGAATGCCGACAAGGAATACGAATACAACCGCATCAGTGAAGAATATCAGTTATTTTTGATGGATAGTGTGGATGCCGGGGACGGCTTTGAACTGGAATCGGAATTCCTGGTGAAGGGTACGCTGGTGGAGACGGAGGACTATCTCGTTGAGGTGATCCTTCCGGCGACAGTGTGCAGGGGCAGACAGGTGAGGATGCTTGCAAAGGTACAGAAGCTGTCTGCGGATAAAAAGACGTTTTCTTATCATGCTGTGCTTCAGACACCGGCATTCCGTTCACCAGACGGCGGACATGAAGTAGAGCTTGCGTTTGAGGATATCGCTTTAGAACAGGGCGAGACGGTAACGAAGGAATATTGGATGACGGTTCAGGACGTCTCTCTGGTGGATACGGATGTGGTATTGAAGAGTGATAGTGCAAGTGCAGTGGTGAATGGGGCAGAGGCACCGGTGATGTCTGCGCTTTCCCTGAAGGTGATGATCGGAGATCTGACACCGAGGGAGCTTGTGAACCGTGAGATCGGACGTGTCAGTCTTGAAATGCAGAGCATGGGTGGTGTCCGGGACTTCATACGTCTGGCGGATTTAAAACTGGTGCGCACGGACAGCGCATATCTGATTGAAGAAGTAATCGAGGATCATGTCAAAAAATATATTGCATCGCCGGCGCAGCACGCCAAAAGACACGAGTATCTGTCGTACTTTTTGAGAGAGGACGAGTCTGAAATCGCACAGGAGGATGGCAGGACAGAGAATATCCGGGTTGAAAATGCCGGCAGGGACATGAGTGCAGAGCCGCAGATTGCGACCGGAACTCTGGAGATTCCGTTAGGAAATGCTGCGAAAAAGGGGGATATCTGCTATTCGGGGGAGATCATTCATGGTCTCGGAAAAGGAAATGTATATGTAGATATCGGTTATGAGTACATAGCGGAGGACGCTGCCCTCGGTGTCGGTGCAAAGAATACGATCTACGGGAATCCCGAACTGTTTGAAAACACCGCCAGAACGAATGTCAATGTGGAGACAGCTGTGAAGGTAATGAACGACAAGGGAAGCTTTACGGTGGCGGCGAAGCTTCTGCAGAACGTGGATTATCTCGTTCTGACATACCGCTGGGTGGCAATGAAGTTCCCGGCAGGAAACGATCTTGGCTTGAAGGAGGATTACAGTGACAGAAGCATTACTGCTGTGACACCGACTGTTGTTCTCGGAGCGAAGGAAAGCTATTATTTTGAAGTAAAGTGTACCAACATGGACAGCTATACCATTGCCTATGAACTGACGGAGCCGGGCAGCGGAGAGATTACGGCGGAAGGTGTCTATACGGCACCCGGCAAGGAAGGCGTTTACGAGATCAGAATTTACTGTGTGGATATGCCGGTGATCTGTACCTATGCCTATGCCATCGTCAAGAAGAAGACAGCAGAGGATGCAGATAAAAAGTGATTCCGGGCAGATAAGGAGTACGCATAACAGAGATGATTTATGAATCCCATGGAATGCAACTGAATACGGTTCGTATTGTACGGAAAAGTGCGGCAAATGATGTGCTTGTCTGCAGGGATCTGAATTCGGATGCAGGCAGCCTGTATACGCTGTTACTCATCAAGGATCACACGATCGTCAAACAGGTTCTCGAGTCCTTTGAACACAGCAGTGAGAACAGGAAGAGAGCCTGCGTGGCGAATTTTTCCTGGAACGGCGATTTTTGCATGGTCTTTCCCTATAAGACGGAACGACCGCTGACGGCGTTTTATGCGGGAGAGAGGTTTCCTCTTTCGAAGTGTGAGGATATCTGCATACATCTGATTCTCACATGTATGATGGAGGGGATTCCCTATCCTATGTTGTATCTCATGCTGCAACAGAATCAGATCCACCTTGCCAAGGATGATTCCGTTTTTCTGAGCTATCAGATTGATCTTACCCAGATCGACCCGAAGATCACCGAGAAGGAATGCACCGTACAGTGTGCAAGAATACTGCTGGAGCTTTTAAAACCGAAGGCCCCCCAGAAAGCGGTAAGTTATACCCTGCTGAAAAAGAAAATAGAGAAAAGAAGCTACAGCGAGTTCAGCGAATTGTATAAAGACATCAGGATTGCTGCGGTCTCGAAGGAAAAGAGAGGAATTCGCGCCAGAATGACTGCCTGGATAATGGCATACAGGGACACACTGTTTCGGATTCTTTTTATTATATGTATCTTCCTGGCCCTGATCGTGGGGGTGACATTTCTTGCACAACTGATTTTCGGGGATGCACCGTGGCTCAGACTGTTTATGAACAGCTTTAAGGTAATCGGTACCGAGAACCTGAGATACAAGTAGATATTGGAGACTTTAGATTATATGAAGAAAAAAGTAAGTATTATCATCAACTGTATCTGGATCGCCATACTGGTGGCCATTGGTGTTACGGACTGCTGGCTCGGTTACCTTAATCCGGCAGGATACGTGTCGGATACGCATATGGCACAGGCAGAGTCATTTTTGTATGCCACGGACAATTCGGACGGAACAGCGAAGCTCTACCGCATTGCGGACGACGGAGAAGTAACGACAGTCGTTGAGGCAGATGGTGCCGGGAAGGGATGCCAGTGCGCCGGTATTCTGGCAGGACAAAATATATCGGTTCTGATGGAAGAACGGTACACAGAGGATGGAGTGTCCGGGAATCAGTACAGGATTGCGGAATATACGCAGGATCTTACATGGATCTCCCACAGCCAGCCGATCAGGCTGGACGGATATGGCAGACTGACGGGATTCAGTGCGGATGACGGCGGATATTATCTGACAGTAGTGGATGGAAATGGGAAAAGCGCATCCGTATATCGTGTGCCCAGGGAGGAAAGCCAAAATACAGCAGAGGAAACGGAGAAAACAGAGGAACCGTTGACTGCTGAAGAGGTGACGATGACTGCTACGGCGGATGGCAGAGCAATCCTGCAGGCGAGATACCAGAGGGGAAAGATGCTTCTCTATCTGGATGACGGATCGGGTGCTGAGAACTTCGTGCCGGATGCAGAGATGATCGCACTGTTTCAGGGAAGACACTGTTCGGTGAAACAGTATCTGGGCAGCCATATGGAATTGATATTCCGGTATGTGGTGATTCTGTTTTCCGGTCTGCTGGTTCTCGTTATTGTAGAGAATATGCTGCAGAAAAAGAGCAGACTGATCTGCATGATTGCGGCGATGGAAGCAGTGCTGCTGCTCCTTGTGGTGGGTAATGTTCTGTTTGCTTTTTGTATGGAATACAGGAAAGAAGCGGATAAATGTAAAGAACTTTCAACGGTATATCTGAAAGAATTGGCTGATGACGAAGCTTTCCAGGAGGCAGTTCCGGAAGATATGCAGGAATATCATACTTCGGAGGCTTATTATAAGCAGGATTATGAGATGAAGAAACTGGTCTGCGGTAACGGCTTATCGGCGTATTTCCGTGAGGTATGTCTGGTGCGTGTAAGCGACGGAACGATCCTTGCGGGTACGGGCATCTGGAACGGACGTCCTATCGCAGAACTTTACACGGATGCGGCACAACAATTGGCTATCCGCACTGTTAACGAAGAAAAATACCTGTCGGCAGAGGTGAAGATCGGGGAGAGGGAATATTTCCTTGGAAGTGTGCCGACAGCCCAGGATGGTTGTGTACTGATCGGGGTGCTTTCCACGAATTTCATACTTTACCAGTGGAGAGATGTTCTCATCAGGGACAGCCTGATCGGATTAATGGTTTATGTGATACTTAGTGTGCTGGGAATTGTTTTTCTGACCGCCCAGTCCAGGGATATCGAGAAGCTGCGGAATGTAATGCTCCGGGTTGCCGGTGGCAGTGAGGATATTGAACGTCCGGATGTACATGGCAAAGATATGGAGAGCATGTGGAACAGCATCAATGAGACGGATAAGACGCTGAAGAAGATGAATTACAGTAAACTTCAGATTTTTGAGGCATATTACCGGTTTGCACCGAAGGAAATTGAAAAGCTGCTGGAGAAAAATTCCATCATGGAAGTAGCAAGCGGCGATGAGAGAAAGCTTGTGGGCAGTATGGCAATCGTAGGGATTGATCCGGTGGGGAAGGATGCCACTGTTGAGAACCGCAACCGCTTTCTGGAGGCACTCGAAAGAAGACAGTGCGAACAGGGAGGAATCACGGTATCCAGCGATGCCAGACTGTCGGTACTGAAATTGCTGTTCCCTACTGAAAAAGGAGATACGGTTCAGTTTGCTGTGGATCTGATCAGAGATTTTCCGGAGAATGCATGTGGGAACGGCATACCGGCCACTGTTTTTTTGTTCCGCTCACAGTTTATATATGGCGTTGTGGGAACGGAGACCCAGTGTTTCCCGTTTTTGGACACCAGAGATGAGTTCCACCAGGACGAATATGCTGCATGGCTCGGAACCCTGGGGCTTCGGGTTGTGGTGACGGAGGAAATCATGCAGAACGGATGCCGGGACAAAGACACCCGCTACCTCGGATATGTCAGTGCAAACGGCGGAAAAGTAAAGCTGTATGAAGTGCTGGATGCGTGTCCGAACAGGGAGCGCATGGCGAAGCTTCAGACGAAGGAGAAATTTGAACATGCATTGCAGCTGTTTTACCAGTATGATTTCTATCTGGCGAGAAGCACGTTTTCGGAACTTTTGAGGGAACTGCCGGAGGACAGGATTGCAAAGTGGTATCTGTTTACCTGCGAGAAGCATCTGAATGAGGCACATGGCGAGGCCGTCGACTGTGGATTGCATTATGATTAGAGGATGAAGCTTTATGAAAAGCAACAACATTTTTCAGGTTTTATGGGCATCGCTGACGGCGAAGATCACCCCCATATTCACCAAAATCAAATTATGGACCAGCTGGAGCTTCATTAAAACCAGAGTTGTGGCAGGAATCCGGGGGTTCTTTTCACGGATTTTCAATGTCAGGCCGAGAGATAAAAAGGATTATTACGAAGTCTTCGGCTGGCTGGTCAGCAAAAGGCTTGCCTTTGCCATAGCGGTCATCATAACGACACTGAGTCTTATCTACCTGGTGAATTTAAATCTGCTCAGAGGAACCAGCACCAGTGGGACAGAGATTAAGAAATACAGCTATAATTCGATGCTCCTGCGCTTTGCGGAAGGACGCGTACAGATCACCGGCGAGGGCGGTTATCTTGCTTACGAAGGGGATGTGGAGAAGGGATATGTAACGGGAAACGGTCAGCTTTACAACCGGACCGGGGTGATGGTGTATCAGGGGCAGTTTGAAAAGAACTGCTATGAGGGTACCGGAACGCAGTATTATGATGACGGTGTTATGCGCTATCAGGGTCAGTTTGTCAATAATTTGTATGAGGGCACGGGAAAACTGTACAGGGACAATGGTTCTCTCTGGTATAACGGCGGATTTTCGCAGGGAATGATGGAAGGAGAGGGCGTTCTGTATGACGGAGGCAATAATGTGATTTTTCAGGGAAATTTTACGAAGGATCAGATCGTCTACAGTGATTTCCTGGGAAAGACTACCGCAGAGGCCTCCAAGGCTTATACCGGAAGGCGGGATCTGTACGAGGATGACGAGAATTTTGTGGTTGTCATGAAGGATATTGATGCAGTCTATGCAGGGGCGCAGGACACGAATGCGTTGGACGGCGCCATCAAGGTTGGAACCGTCTATGTGTTACGGGACAGCTTCCCAGTGGGAACAGAAAAATTCAGCACCATAGAAGAACTGAAAAGCTATTTCAGTTCGGAGAATTACGAAGGACAATCGCTGATCACGATGCCGGAGGCGGTGTGCTACAGACAGCTGTCCGGCAGCATGTCGACGGATGTGGTAACGGAACGTATTTATGACGATTATTATCGTGTGACAGATTATGACGGGGAGAAGGAAGTATTTCTCTATTCCTTTGAGAAAAACGGTCTGATCTATACCTTTGTGGGACAGGATCAGCAGGGAACATTTTCTTATTACAGTATTACGGAGGCAGAAGGGGGAGCCTGATGAAGAAAAACGGACTGACAGGGATCAAAAACAGAACATTGACGTTCCTTCTGGCAGTCTGCATGATTATCCCGGCAGGCTGGAGCATGGCTCCCATGAACTGTAAGGCAGCAGAGGCGAAAACTCTGACCCTTACAGAGGCGAAAAAGCTTGCGGTGGCTAACAGCGATTCCTATGAGAAGGTAGAGAGCCAGCTTTCAGTAAAACAGGCATCTCTCAGCCAGGCATACCGATCCATCCGGGAGAAGCAGAAGAATATGTCCACCTTCCGGTGGTCACCTTTGTTGTCTTTCAAGTTCCCGACGAAACCGGATCTGTCGGAGGCATATGAATTCCAGTTCAAACCCATAGAGATTCAGAGCGAGATTGATTCCCTGGAGCATCAGTTGACGGATGTCGTACTGGAGGAATATGAAAAGGTCAGCACACTTTTCGTGGATGCTGTGGTACTGGAAGAATCCATACGATTTAACGAAAACCGGCTGGCTGTGTTTGAAGAACAGCTGGTCAAGGATAAGGCGAAGCTGAAACTCGGTGAAGCGAGCCAGAACGATATTGACATACTGAATACTAATATTACTTCCCTGCAGAACAAGATAGCCGAAGACAGACGTTCCTATGAACGGAGCAAGAAAAAGCTGTCGGATGCAATCGGCATGGATGTGACTACGGGGTACAGCTTTGAGAACCCCTTTGTGTCTGCGGAGATTTCGAGGACACAGCTGCAGGATCTGATCCAGTATACGCTGGATAACGACCAGAGTTATTATGATGTATGCATGTCGGAGAACACTGCACTGATCAGTCTCCGCACCAATTATAATCTGATGAACGGACAGTACGGCAACAAAATGAACTATATTTCGGGCTATGTGAATCAGGTGTATGCCGGAACTAAGGTGAACAAGAAGGCATTTAAGAGTGCATATGAAGTTTTTTTGCAGAAGATAGATGAGCCATGGCAGGGAAAGAAGAAAATCCTGTTTATCAGAATTCCCAAGGAATGGTTCAAGGGAGCGATTTCCGGCATCCGTTATGTGGAGGATGAGCCATATGCCCTGTATGAAGCTGCGCTGGAATACGAGGATGCAAGACTTGAGCGCGAGAATGCGCAGAAGGATCTGACGGATGAGGTGACGGATACCTTTGAAAACTATGTCTCCCTGCGTAATGCTTACCTCGCAGCAGTGGGGGCGGTGAACAAGGCGGAAAAATCGCTGACAGCCGCAGAGAGCCTGAATAAGCTGGGTGAACTGACAAACGAGGAATTCACAACGGAAAAAGAAGACTACGAGGAACTGCAGAATGAGATGTTCTCCGCATTAGCCGATTATACCAAGGCACTGTATTCTTTTGACCGCCTTACCTGCGGCGGTGTGTCCATATTGCTTGAAAACGCCGGTGCAGACCTGAAGGCGGGAGGCGAAGGCAACAGCTATGTGGAGACAGAGTACGAAAATGGCGCATATTATTACATGGAATCGATCATCGAGCAGGAGCAGTTCCGGCTGAATGTCTATATTCCGGATGATTTCGGCGTGGAGGTCACGCATTTTGAACTCTGGTGCGACGGAAAACAGATCGGAGAGCGGACGGAGATAGATAAGAGCATTCGTCATCTGGCGCTCACGACAGAGAGTATTGATAGGGCCTTTATCCGGTTTTATAACGATACAGAGTTTGTCGATGACTGCGAGATCGACCCGTCCCAACAGAGCGGTGAATTGCAGATCGTCAGCCAGTATACGGCTGTCGGCGGAAACAGGGACAGAGAGCTTGGAGAGTATGCGCTCACGGTCAATGCGGCTACGGGGATCGCAACAGTAGAGTTATCTCCAAGACAGGATAGAGAGATCACTTATTACAGGATCAGCACCTCTGATGGAGTGTATCTGACAGGGGACAGTTACTATAGTACAGAGAAGAGCTTCCGGTATTTGAGCCTTCTGGAGAATGGCATTGCCGATCTGAAAATTGAGTTTTACGATGCATCAAAAAATAAGATATATGAGGGGCACTTTGAGACTGTGGGCAATAAGCTTATGGAAAACAGCACAGAAGGCTGAAGGTCTGCAGGTTACTGAAAGGCATGGTGAATGAGTATGAAGAAAGGGAAAAAGAAGAGGCTTAGAATATTTGCCGGAGTTCTGGCAGCACTGTTAGGCATTGTGGGTGGACTGGAATACAGCCGGATCAATGCCTATGCTGTGCTGGACGAATCAACGGCAGTAAAGTACAGTACTTTTTCACTCACAAATACGGTGGAAAACGGTACCCTGTTCATTGGAACCTATCTGATCCATATGAGTGCCATGACGGATGAATTGTATGAAAAAGCACAGGAGAGTGCGCAAGATTCCGGTCAGTACAACATTTACTATAAATCGGAGCTGGCAAACGGCGAATGGTTCGACATTTCTTCCGCAGAAGGACTGGCAGACATCACGGATGCAGCAGAGCCTGTGGAAACTGCGGAACTGGCCGATCTCTGGGTGACGTTCTATGTGGGGGCGGACGGTATCGCACGCAGTGCGAAGAACAGTGAGGCGGTCTGCATTTTTGACCAGCCCTCCCCCTATGATCTGTATCGGCTCTCGGAACTGGAAGCACTGCGGAACCAGTATGACAACACTTACACTTCGGAAACAGAGGGCGCAAACAGATACTTTTATGATCAGCTGAGGGATTTCTTCGGACTGAATCTCAGAAACGCAGTGACGGATGAATGCGACAGGCAGATCAATCTCTTACAAGCAGTCTACAACGGGCTGCAACAGCAGAAAAAGAGTGAACAGGCGGAGATCCTGTATACACTGATGGGAAAGATCGACGCAAAGCGCCGGGCAGAAGTCTTCTATCAGCTGATGGAGGCGGAGGACAGCAGACTGAATCAGCTGCAGTCACTTCTGGGAGGATCGGCTTACCATAAGGAAAATTACAAAGATGAACAGTTTATGGCGAGTGCGGATCTGTCGGATGCGGTGGGAACAGCGATGGAGAGCTGTGAATCCAGCTATATCACCCATAGCGGCAATCAGATTTCAAATGACGGAACGGTTCTTGGAGAGACAGAATATACTCTGTGCATGAGCATTTTGGCGAAAGTGGCGGGCGGAAATACCGATCTGGAAGAGGAACTGCTGAAATTGAAAAATCTGTACAGCATCAAAGCTTCCATGATCAAGGATAAGGACAGGGAACTTACACTTCTGGAACAGGAGCTGATCCCTGAGGCAGAAGAAAGACTTAAGAGTGCATTCTCCTCCGGTGCAGGACAGGAATACAATGCAGCAGTTTCCCAGGGAAAGAGTAAAGAAGCATGTGACAAACTCCTGGAACTCCAGAAGACGGAGCAGGATAAGATCTCTAATGAATACCAGTTTCTGCTTGAGGCAAAGGCAGAGCGTATGGGCAGTCAGGAAGCAGCGGACTATCTGTTTAGCAAAATAGAGGAAATCGGGAATTGCTATAGCAATATAAGGGATGATGCCTATGCAGAAAATGCACAGCTGGGAGTAGATGCCTGTCTGTTGGAACTTCAGCAGCTGGCCCAGGGTGTGATCGACGGCGACAGCAGTATGCGTTCCACACTTTCCGGGCTGGAGAGTGATAAGGAGAATACACAGACCCTCAGAGATGCGGCACTGGACAAGAACGATCTGGGACTTGCCAAAAAATATGATGCCATGCTGGATGCTATTGATGTGGAGATCGCAGCAGAGGAACAGCGGCTGGCTGCCCAGTTGAACAGCGGCTCCGCAGTGGACCGGGCGAAGGCTATGAGCCAGCTGGGAGACAAGACGAGGGCGGCTAACGTAGCAAAGATACAGAATAATGCCAAGAAAAAACTGGCAGAGGGTGATATGAGCGGCATTGTCGAGGCAGCGGACGCACTGGCGGCACTGGGAGAGGAAGATGCTCTGAAGGATCTCATGTCAAGCCTTGGCACAGATGCCACGGACGATGTCAGGAATGCATTGAGCTCCGCACTGCAGCAGGTACAGGGAAGCGGAACGGGTGATGGAAGCAGCACGGAGAGTGGGAATGCGACAGGCGGCTTTGGACTGACCGGAGACGAACTCCTTGCCCTGCTTGAAAGTACGTTGGGGGATTCCTTTGATAACATGAATGACAAGGATCAGGCGGCGGTGCTTGGAGCACTGAGTCTGTTTGGAACCGAGGGCTCTTCGGAGGCGGCAACGCTGGCAGGGACTCTGGCTGTGGATTGTATGAGGAATGGAAATAAGAGCTTGTTTGTCAGATACTCCGGCTCGGGAGCAGAGAAATACATCTCCGCACAGACCATCGGCAGGGTGACAGATTTCAGATACATATACAGTGCAGGCGGAAGAGATGCGGTGCTTTCCGGCAGTGGCAAAACCTACCGCTACAGTGTGGGAAACAGCGAGGTAAGACTTACTGACGGCTCCATAGAGCAGATGTCTTCGGAGACGGTACTACAGGGCAATGTGGCATATATTCCGGAGGAAGCTGGCAGCAAATATTTCGGCTGCAGTGTGATCTACATAGAGGGAACGGAGTATGCTGTCTGTGTTACGGAGGGCATGGAAACCACGGTAGAACAGCTTTTGGAAAAACTGAAAGGGGGGACGGATTAATGGCAGATTATCCCATTATAGCGGATGTCAGTTCTTATATCGTAAAAACACTCAGGCAGAAGATGTGTCCGGAGCCGATTCCGTCACCGAACAATATAGAGATTTCTTCACCGGCAGATCAGGACGTAGACTATATTGTCGGTCTGTATCTGTACGATATACAGGAGGAGGCACTTGTCTCACAGCCTCCCTTTATTCAGAAAGGCAGGGTACAGCTTTCCAAGCCGCCTAAACCATATGGATTATACTATATGGTTTTTATCAACGGATCCTCCCAGATGGGACTAAAGGCTCCGGATATACAAAAGATCATCGGAAGAGTGGCACAGATTGTCAACGACAACAGTTCTGTTCTTCCAAATCAGCTGCAGTCATGGATAGACACGCAGGAACCTCCTATTGTACTGTCTCAGGCGAAGATAAGTCTGGAGGAAAAGGTGAGGGTGTGGCAGGCGATCAATAAACCCTATCAGGTCAGCCTGTTCTATAAGGCGGCACCCGTATTCTTATCCAGTGAGCTTGTAATCGACACACCTCGTGTTGTGGACGCAAGCTTTGGACTGCATATTGCATCAGAGGAAAGGGGGAAGGAGTAACAGGTGGAAAAGAACGAAATCCGTTATACGCTGGATCTTCTGGTACGTTTGATTGACACGACCACGGGGATGATCGTAACGGAAAGAGATGTTCATTTTCGGAGAAATGGCAAGAAGGTGCAGCCGGTTCAGAGAGGAAACGGAAATTATGTATTCCTGAATACCGGAAGAGAAGATTGTGACCTTGATGTAGAGGTCCTCGATTTTGAAGCTGCACATACAGAGATCCGTTATGAAGAACTCGACAATTTTCTGCCCATCAAGGACGTGTTCCTGATACCGTCAGAGAGCACAGCAAAAGGAGAGGCAGTACTCTCCCTGACCGGACACCTTTCAGGGCTGGAGGCAATAGAAGCTGTCAGATTGGGAAGGTCATATTGCTCAGTAAAGAACTTCGATGCGAGAAAGCGCATCATGAATCTTTTCAAGGCAAATGGACCGGGCATGGAGGAGACCCGCTACGGTCTGATCCATGCGGACAGTATGACATTTGAAGCGTTTGACGTGGAGAAGGTCGTAAGTCCTGTATCTCTGAAACTAAGAGAAACTCTCCAGGAGGAATTCCGGGAAAATGCACCGATCATGCGCATTGTCCATGGCAGGACGGATGCGCAGGGAAATTACCTGCTGCGGGTAAGAGATGACGGAACAAATCTGAAATATCTTGTCAGATATGTTGTTTCGGGGAAACCGCAATTTCAGGTGGTGGATTTTCATCAGCCGGAAGCACAACTAAAATAAAGGAGGAGATATGGGACAGGTAGTAGTAACAGGAGGAACTGCCCAGTGTACATTTGGAACTCTGCCGGGCATGATTTCAGCCGGTACCCAGAAAAAGGTTTTGATCGACGGAAAACCAGTGGCAACCATCATGGATTTTAATACGCAGTGTATCACGCCCTTCGGGCTGTGTACAACGTTGACAAATCCGGCGGTACAGGCGGCAACCACAGCAGCGTTGGGAGTACTCACGCCGCAGCCGTGTACGCTCGTACCTGCGGGAACATGGAAGCCTGCAAAGGTTACTGTCCAGGCAGGAGGGAGTCCGGTGCTGACGAATGAATGCCAGGGAACCTGTGTATACGGAGGGTGCATAGCAGTCACCAATCCGGGGCAGAGCAAAGTAATTGTTTAATTTAAATGTTGGAAAGGAGAAAATTCATGGCAGAATATTTTTCACCAGGTGTGTATATAGAGGAGTATGATAATTCACCTCGAAGCATTGAAGGCGTAGGAACCAGCACAGCAGGCTTTGTCGGTCTGGCTGAAAAAGGACCTACCGTCGGAGCACCTTCTTTAGTAACAAATTTCAAGAGCTTTATCAAGCAGTTCGGAGGCTTTTTAAGCGAGTTCACACACGGAGAGTACCGTTATCTCGCAAACAGCGTTGAGCAGTTCTTCATAAATGGCGGAACCAGATGTTATGTTTCCCGTGTCGTTCCCGAGGACGCACTTGTTGCATCAAACAAGAAGGGAATCCTTGCAGTGGAAGCTGCAAATGCCGGTAAGTGGGGCAACAGAATCCAGATTTCCATGACAACTGTTGCAAAGCGTAAGCTCCAGCTGATCGCTGAGTCCGGTGAGGGCTATGTGGCAAAGTCTGTTGAGGGCTTCCGCGAGGGAGACATTGTGGAGTGCAACGGCGAGTACAACCGCATTGCATCAATCTACGATAAGACCATTACCTTTGAAAATAAATTCGAAGGAAATGTTGTGGATGATACCATCATCCCGAAGACAGTGCTGTATCTTGTTACCTTTGATCTGAGTGTCCGCTATAATGACGAGGTTGAGAACTATACCGAGCTGAGCCTGAACACGGCTTCCAGCAACTATATCGGTTCCAGACTTGCACTTAGCGAACTGATCAGCGCTTCGGTAGAGCCGATGACAGAGATCGGCAATCCTGTGGAAGCAATCCTCGGTGAGGGTGTCCAGAATGGCTTCTTCACACTGGAAGGCGGTACCGACGGAACTATCTCCAAGGTGAATCCCGGAACCTTTATCGGACAGGACAACGGCCCCGGCAAGCGCAGCGGTATCCAGTCCTTCGTAGAGAATAATGTAGTCAGTATGATGGCAGTTCCCGGAATTACCATGCCTGAGGTAGTGGTTGCTCTGGTAGCGCACTGTGAGAACCTCAAGAGCAGATTTGCAGTGTTCGATATGCCGAAGGAGATGTACAAGACCACAGATCTGATCGAGTACAGAAATATCATTGATTCTTCCTACGCAGCAATGTACCATCCTTGGATTCAGGTGTTTGACCGCGCTTCTTCCAAGTCGGATTACATTCCGCCTTCCGGAGCGGTGATGGGCGTTTACTCCAGAACGGATACCAACAGAGGAGTACATAAGGCACCTGCCAACGAGACAGTATTCTGTACCGGTCTTAAGGTTAATTACACGAAGGGAGAGCAGGATATTCTGAATCCCGAAGGTGTCAACCTGATCCGTGCCCTTCCCGGACAGGGAATCCGTGTATG
>CAKSAM010000046.1 GCA_934436245.1 uncultured Acetatifactor sp. | reverse complement strand
GAGGAAGCAAGCGCTTTTTTCGCAGCCAGCCGTCGGAAGTCAGCAAGAACCAAAGAATGATGTTCATTGCCATAAAAACGAAAGACGGCGTGATTAAGGGAAAACTCTCATTCTATTGCCGGATGCTTGGCGTCAGCCGCCAGGGTTTCTACAAATATCTTGCTATTAAAGATCGCCCTTGGAAATATCAGGATCTTGCTGATGCCATGAGAGTGATCCATGCTGAGGATGAATGCAATGATACCTATGGACGTATTCGCATGTACCAAGCACTGCTCCTTAAGAATCCGACGGGAATCAAGATCCCCAGTGAACGAACCGTTTACAGGGTTATGGATGAAATAGGACTTGTCCATCGGCCAAAGCGCAAGCCAAATGGCATTACCAAGGCTGATCGGGAAGCACGTAAGTCAGATGATCTTCTGAAGAGAGAGTTCAAGGCTGATAAGCCACTTGAAAAATGCGTAACTGATATCACAGAAATCAAGGCAAAAGATGGAAAACTGTATGTTTCAGCCATCTTCGACTGCTTTGATTCCAGCGTTCTGGGACTGGCAATGGAAACAAACATGAAGGCAACTCTGTGTGAGCATACACTGGATAATGCCTATCTGGCGCATCCTGATCTGCGAGGTGCCATTGTGCACTCCGACAGAGGAAGACAATATACCAGTGAAACCTACCGTCAGGCGCTTTCTAAATATGGCATTATACAAAGCATGAACAGTGATGGTGGCAGGTGCCACGATAATGCTCGATGTGAAAGCATGTGGGCCAGAATGAAAAGCGAGCTTCTCTATGACCGCTACAATACGGAAAGCCTGACCACGGATGAGCTGAGAGTTCTTATTTGGAGATATTTCATCAGTTACTGGAACAACAGGAGGATCTGCTCTGCCAACGGTGGGCTTCCTCCTATGATTAAACGTCAGAGATACTACCAATCTCTGGGCCTGGCTGCATAGGAAATGATATCTTTGAGATAAATGTGTCAACCAATATTGACAATATCACTATATTGTGCTGAATGAGCACAATATAGATATTTTTTTATTGATATTTTTCTTGCTTTTACGGAGCCGGTATGGTTTAATATGGTTAGTGTGTTAAAAAAATATCAAAAGGCGGTAATGTGATATGAGCAGCATGAGAGGGATCGATACTCCGGTAAGACAGCGGAGAAGAAGGGTGTTTAAGGAAGTGGCCAATCTGGCCTATAATTCCAAGAATCTGAAGGATGATATGGAGGCACTGCCTTATAAGATCGTAGATTATGAAGAGTCGGAATTCTGGGAGAGCGTTTACCGTGACAGAGCGATCATCCGTGAGCGCATCCGTCTGGCCATGGGTATGAGCTTACGTCCGGAGAATCGTGAGCATCCCGGTCATCTGACCCAGGGTCTGGAAGAGAGTAATATTGATGAAAAATATTATGAGCCACCTCTGATGCAGGTCATTCCTTCGGCATGCAATGCCTGCCCGGAGAACCGTTATGAGGTGACCAGCTCCTGCATGGGGTGTCTGGCACATCCCTGTCAGAGTGTCTGTCCTAAGGGTGCGATCTCTATGAAAAACGGCAAGTCTGTTATTGATCAGGACAAATGTATCAAGTGCGGAAAATGCCGTGAAATCTGCCCTTATGATGCAATTTGTCATAAAGAGCGTCCCTGTAAGGCTGCTTGCGGTATCGGAGCCATCACATCTGACCATGTGGGAAGAGCTGTGATAGACAATGAAAAATGTGTATCCTGTGGTCAATGTATGGTAAGCTGTCCCTTCGGTGCGATTGCGGACAAGTCCCAGATCTTCCAGCTGATCCGTGCCATGCAGTCCGGGCGGAAGATCATAGCCCAGGTAGCACCTGCTTTTGCAGGGCAATTCGGACCCAAAGTAACGCCGGAAATGTTTAAGACGGCACTGAAGGAACTGGGATTTGCTGATGTTTATGAGACTGCTCTTGGTGCGGATATGGGATGTATGGCAGAAGCGGAACATTATGTGAAGGAGGTTGCTACCGGCAAGCAGCAGTTTGCCCTGACTTCCTGTTGCCCTTCCTGGTCTGTGATGGCCAAGAATCTGTTCCCGGAGACCATTGATAAGATCAGCAATGAGCTGACGCCTATGGTAGCCACCGCCCGGCTGATCAAGCAGGAACATCCGGATGCGTCCGTAGTATTCATTGGCCCCTGCGCTTCCAAAAAGCTGGAAGCCAGCAGACGTACCGTCCGTTCAGATGTGGATTTTGTCATCACCTTCGAGGAACTGACCGGCATGTTCGAAGCTAAGGGAATCTTGTTGGATGAGATCAAGGCTATGGATGAGATGAAGGATGCTACCGCTGCCGGAAGAGGTTATGGCGTGGCAGGCGGAGTGGCCAATGCCATTAAAGATTGTATCGAAAAGTATTATCCCGGTACGCCGGTGAATATCCAGCATGCGGAGAGTCTGGCGGAATGTAAGAAGGCTCTGCTTCTTGCCAAAGCCGGCAAGATGAACGGCTGTCTGATCGAGGGTATGGCCTGCCCCGGTGGCTGCATTGCCGGAGCCGGTACCAATATCGCAATTCCCACAGCTGCGAAAGCAGTGGACAAATTCAAAAATGAAGCAGAGAAAAAAGTTCCTGATGAAAGTGTGGATCAGGAAATGGTAGAACTGGAAAAGAAATAAAATGATTGATCATAATAAGAAACCGTCACTCTACAGTGGCGGTTTTTTAAATTAGATATTGTTATTTCGGGAGAGATACTATAAAATAGCGTGGGGAAACTTTAAGGAGAAAGAACATTTTATGAATATTCAGGACAGTATTATATTTTTTATGGAAATCCTGGGAACCATTGCTTTTGCAGCTTCCGGAGCCATGGTAGGAATAAGAAAGAAAATGGATATTTTCGGAATCTGTGTATTGGGCATTGTGACGGCAGTTGGTGGAGGCATGACCAGAGATGTGATCCTGGGGAAATTACCCTCGGCGCTGGAGAAACCCGTATATGTTGTGGTGTCAGTCATTACAGCACTGGCAATCTTTGTACTGCTTTATATCAAGCAGGATCTCCTGAGTGGCAGATTAGGAACCTTTTATGATAAGACAATGTTGATCATGGACTCTGTCGGGCTTGGAATTTTCACGTCATTGGGAGTGATGTCAGGCATTGATAATGGTTATGCAGAGAACACTTTTCTGTTAGTGTTTATCGGTATGCTGACCGGTGTTGGCGGAGGTTTGATGCGTGATATGATGGCAGGGGAGGAGCCCTACATTTTTGTAAAGCATATTTATGCCTGTGCATCTTTGGCAGGAGGTTTGTGCTGCGTCTGGATTTACAGGGAATGGGGCAGACTCCCGTCAGTATTTATTGCCGCTTTTACTGTTATGGCAATTCGTTTCCTGGCGGCACACTATCGCTGGAATCTCCCCCATCCGCGAAATAACGAAAAGGAATTACTTTAAGAAACGTTATTTTTTATAAAAGAGGGAATAGCCAATATAAACATTTTCAGTGAAACCGGCATCTCGAAGCAGGTTGGCATATTCTCCAAAAGTATTATTTACAATGTAAAAATAACCGTCTTCAGGTTCTCCAAGATAAGAGCAATGAATGTAATTATCATGAAAATAGAAATTTTCCTCTTTAGAAAAAGGAAGCTCATAAGGGGATTCCAGAGTACTTAAAGCATAATAGACGGCAGGCTCAGCCATCTGTACCCCTTTAGGTCCATACTCAGGATTCTCGTCTATAAATTTCAGTGCATCAGTTACCAGAATATCAAAATGAGTTAAAGGATACGTCTCTTGTACGTAGGTACCCAGATAGTAATAACGCCCGAAGAGAAGAAAACTGATAAAATAGAATACTGCAAAGCAGACCATTATTCCTGAGGTAAAGACAGGAGTAGTGGTTTTCTTTTTCAGATAGAAAACAATATAATGCATCCCTTTCGTAATAAAATATATGATACCGAGATAAATACATCCAATCCGGTATCCGTTTGATGGCAGATGACAAAATAAGAGAAAAATGATCACCAGCCAGACAAATACAAAGGTCTGGGCATCCCACATTCTTTTACGGAAGGAAATAACAAAATCCTTACAGCAATCAAGAAAACCAATGAAACAAAGTGGGATGGATAACCAGTACAGATTTGGAAAATGCGGCGAACTGCAGTATGCAAAATCCGAGAAAGTAAAAATATTACGGAGCAGATCCTTTAAATAAGAAATATTAAAAAATCTGAATTCACTGATGCGGTAACCGTTTAGCTTTATGAGGGTAAATACTCCGAGCTTAATTTCATTCCAGCCGAACATGTTGATAAATTGCTCTAAAATCAGAGGAAAAGCAAAGATAGCGACGGGAACAGCCATACAGATCCAGCCGTGTAATGAAAATTTTTTCTGATAAATAATATAACATAAAGCAAACAGAAAAAACAGAGGCAGCACAACATAAGATAACACGTAGGAATAAAGAAGAATGCCGCCGGTTATACCTGCAATGAGATAAGATAGTGTTTTCCCGTTTTCTACAGCGCAGATAAAGTAATATAAAAAAACAGCGGAGGCACCGAACATCAGATAACAGTCAATTCCCAGACGTCCCATTAAAACCAGTGCAGGACAAATTGTTAAAAGAACTCCGCAGATCAAAGAATAAAGATATGCATCTTTAAAAATCTTTCTGCAGATTTTCATGCCGTACAGAACGGATAAGCAGGAAAAAATGACAGAGGGAAGACGGAGAATTTTGATACTAAATCCAAAAATGCGAAATAAACCAGCAGTGAGGTAGGCATACAAAATGCTTTGTCCGCCTCCGTAGTTATAAAGATATAGAGGCCAGGAGGTCTGATAACGATCTACCCCGAAATGGGAAAGACACCAGGCATCATAAGCCATTCCGGCTTCATCCAGATGGAGACCGGAAGGAAGCGTATCCAGGCGCCACAGGCGGGTAAAAAGACAAAATAACAGTAGTAATCCGGCACTGATATAATAAAACGTTTTAGAGGATAAAAAATTGTTTTTCATAGCATGACATCCTTGCATTTTTATTATTTATGTATCACGGGCTCATTATATCGTGAGCATAGCTCACTCAATGCATTTCGCAAAATCACACTTGCAAGCAAGTGATTTTGCTTCATTATATCATAAGCTCACGAATTCGTGCTATCGCACTCTACATCCTGCTTCGCAGGATATTCGTTCGCTAATGAGCCCAGAAAAACAAATGTCTGCTTGCAGCCACTTGTTTTTCCTTGAGGCTCATTATATCATAGTTTTTTTATTACGAAAACATCAGGTCTGGAAATAGTTGCAGTTTTGATAAAAAGGCGGTAAAATAGAAAAGTGGTTCTGTTTTCAGAACGAAAAGGAACAAGGAATATATATGTATGGAATTGATTTGCGGAAATTGGATGCCGGAAACAGATTCCATGCGGAAATGAGGAAAAAATGACAAAAATCAGAACAAGATATGCACCCAGCCCTACCGGTAAAATGCATGTAGGTAATCTGCGGTCCGCATTATATGAATTTTTGATTGCAAAGCATGCGGGCGGAGATTTCATGCTTCGTATTGAGGACACTGATCAGGAACGTTATGTGGAAGGCGCAACGGAGATCATTTACCGTACGCTGGAGAAGACCGGACTGGTACATGATGAAGGCCCCGATAAAGATGGTGGGTATGGTCCTTATGTGCAGAGTGAACGTATGAAGACCGGCATCTACATGAAATACGCCAAGGAGCTGATCGACAAGGGGGAGGCATATTACTGCTTCTGTGATAAGGAAAGACTGGCGTCCCTGAAGACTGAGGTCGTAGACGGCAAGGAGATCACAGTATACGATAAGCACTGCCTGTCTCTGTCTGAGGAAGAAATCGAGGAAAATCTTGCGTCAGGTAAGCCTTTTGTTATCCGTCAGAACAATCCCAAGGAAGGTACGACAACGTTCCATGATGAGTTATACGGAGACATTACCGTGGATAATTCCCAGCTGGACGATATGATCCTGATCAAATCCGACGGCTATCCTACCTATAACTTTGCCAACGTGGTAGATGACCATACCATGAATATTACCCATGTGGTACGAGGGAATGAGTATTTGTCCTCATCACCGAAATATGTACGTCTGTACGAAGCTTTCGGCTGGCAGGTACCCGTATATATTCATCTGCCGCTGATTACCGATGAGAACCATAAGAAGCTGTCCAAGAGAAGCGGACATGCTTCCTTTGAGGATCTGATCGATCAGGGATTTATCACAGAAGCAATTGTGAACTATGTTGCTTTGCTGGGATGGAGTCCTGAGGATAATCGCGAGATCTTCTCATTGGAGGAACTGATCAAGGAATTTGATTATCATCGTATCAGCAAGTCCCCTGCAGTATTTGATATCGTAAAACTGCGCTGGATGAACGGTGAATATCTGAAAGCCATGGACTTTGACAAGTTCTATGAGATGGCAGAACCTTATTTGAAGGAAGTGATCCATAAGTCACTGGATCTTAAGAAGATTGCGGCCATGGTAAAGACCAGAATCGAAGTATTCCCGGACATCGCAGAGCTGGTAGATTTCTTCGAAGAACTTCCGGAGTATGATGTGGCAATGTACACACACAAGAAGATGAAGACTACCGCAGAGACTTCTCTGCAGGTATTGACAGATCTGCTTCCGGTTCTGGAAGCGCAGGAGGATTACAGTAATGACGGACTGTATCAGACTCTTGTAAAATATGTGGAAGAGAAGGGCTGCAAGAACGGCTATGTGATGTGGCCGATCCGTACCGCTGTATCCGGTAAGCAGATGACGCCGGCAGGAGCTACGGAAATCATGGAAGTTCTTGGAAAAGAGGAATCTCTTGAGAGAATTCGTAAGGGAATTGAATTACTGAAGACAAATGTTTGATCTTACAGAGTGTAATCCTTCTCAGAGGAAGGCTGTAATGTTCGGAGAGGGGCCGTTGCTATTATTGGCGGGTCCCGGCTCCGGCAAGACATTTACCATAACAAAGAGACTTCTCTATTTGCTGCAGGAGAAAAAAGTGGCACCGGAAAAGATTCTGGTCATTACGTTCACGAAAGAAGCAGCGATTTCCATGAAACAGCGCTTTGCGCAAAGCTCTCCACTAAGTAATACCGTCAATTTTGGAACATTTCATTCTATTTTCTATCAGATACTGCTCCAGTCAGGCAATGTTCAACCGGGCAATATTTTAAACGACAGACAAAAAATCAATCTGATCATCCCAATTCTGAAAAAAATAAAAGAACATTCAATGATTGCACAGGCGGAGCTTCAGGAGGTGGCGAAAAGTTTTCTCGGAGCCATTGGTTATTATAAAAATACTGGAGAAAAGGAAGCAGCAGAGAAAAAAATTCCGCAGGAATGGCAGGAGCATTTTCCACAGGTGTACCAGCAATATGAGGAGAAAAGAAGAAAAGAAAAAGGGCTGGATTTTGATGATATGCTGAAAGAATGTGAAGAATTGCTGCAGAAAAACGTGGTGCAAAGGGATTACTGGCAGAAAAGGTTCAGTCATATTCTGATTGATGAATTTCAGGATATCAATTACAGGCAGTATAGTATTATACGAATTCTTGCAGAAAAGCATAAGAACGTGTTTGCAGTAGGGGATGATGATCAGGCAATTTACGGGTTTCGTGGAGCAAAACCTGCCTGCATGAAATTATTTGAGGAGGAATTTGGGGCGGAAAGTATTCTTCTGGCAACAAATTATCGCAGCAGACAGGAAATTGTAGAGGCATCATTACTGGTGATCAATGAAAACCGTAACCGTTTTCCGAAACAGCTTGTGGCGTGTGAAGCCAACCGGCAGCAAAATAAACAGGAGCATCAGGGAGTAAAAGTCAGGGAATTCAGGGAGACACCTGACCAATCAGAGTATCTGATCACGCAGGTGGTCCAACAGCCTCCGGAAGACTCCTGTGCGGTTTTGTTCCGGACTAACTTATCGATGCAGAGTGTAGCAGCTACATTTACAAGAGAAGGGATTCCTTTTTTGATGAAGGAAAAGGTTCAAAATATATATGAACACTTCATTGTACAGGATATTATGGCATATTTGCGTATAGCGCAGGGAACAGCAGTAAGGGAAGACTATTTTCGTGTTATGAACAAACCCTTTCGCAATATTTCCAGAGAAGCCTTTGGAGAAATAACTTCGTTGGAGGAAGCTGAATACTATTATGCCCACTTGCTTTCGGAAATGGACGATATGAAACTGCGGAGAACCTATGATGCTGTCATATTGTTGAAGAAGCAGATGATGTTTGTGAAAAAAACGGAATTGAAAATGGCAGTAATGTTTTTGAGAAAAGCATGTGGATATGATTCCTATTTACGACAAAGAGCAAGGCTTGGTCAGAAAGAAAAAATTGAGGAATGGATCGGAATACTGGAATGGATCACGGAGGATGCAGGACATTATAAACATCTGGAAGAGTGGCAGCAGGCACAGTCAGCTTATGAAAAAGAATTACTGGAAAAAGAACATTTTGCAGGATCCGAAAAAGAAAAGGAGAAAGATCATAGAATAAGGCTGCTTACGGTACATGCGGCAAAAGGACTGGAATTCGATCATGTCTGGATACCGGATTGCAATGAAAAAGTGTTTCCCCATGGAAATATGTTGGATCAGGATCAGTGCGAAGAGGAACGCAGAATCTTTTATGTAGCCATGACAAGGGCAAAAAAAGACCTGGAACTTCTCTGCCTTACAGGTACGAGAGAGCGTCCCAGGTTTCCTTCCAGATTCCTTATTCCTCTGAATCGTTATCGTCAATGATCTCGTCGAATTCACAGTTATCCAGATATTCATCAAAAGCATCTGCAACTTTTTCATAAACATCATCATCTTCAATATATGCCAGATTTGGCTCCTCATTGGGATCTTCCGGATTCTCTGAGTATCCGTAAAACCATACCTCACCATCGTCGTTTTCGCCGTTCTCATTCAAAGGCAATAACGCAATATAATCATTTGCGTCCACAGTGAGAATGGTAATGATCGCACAATTAACTACAGTGCCGTCTTCCAACTCAAGTTCAACGGTCATTTCTTCATCTTCATAACTTTCATTTTTACCCATGGAAATCCTCCTGTTATGTTTTGTTGGGTGAAACAATATTTTGTTCCCTTATTATAACTGTTTACGGATATTCTTGCAATGCTTGTTTTTCTTCTCTGCACAGGCTATAATAAAAAGGGAAAATGCGGTAGATATGAAGAAAAAATGAAAAATGGAGCGCAAGAATGACAGAAAAAAAGCATGCAATGAAGCCCTACCCGTTAGGAGCACATCCGGAAGAAGGTGCAATCAGGTTCTCCTATGCATCCGGGAAAAAGGACTGCGGCATTATGATATATGACAGGAAAAGTGGAAAAAGATTACATAAGATTCCGTTTCGGCAGGAAGACCGTATGGGTAATGTGTATTGCAGATATCTGGAATTGGATCCGGAGAAAATCGGATATCAGTTTTATGAAGAGAACACCCTGGTGCCGGATCTGCATGCAAAAGGCTTCCTGGGCAAGCCGGCATACGGAAGCCCCAGAAAAAATGTGAATCGTGTGGCAGTATTTTTAGAAGACTATGACTGGGGACAGGATAGTCATCCCATGCTTCCCTACGATAAGAGCATTTGTTATTGCCTTCATGTACGAGGGTTTACAATGCATGCATCGTCAGGAGTGGCACATAGAGGAACCTTTGAGGGACTGATAGAGAAACTTGACTATCTGCAGGAAATAGGTATCACTACAGTAGAATTTCAGCCGGTATATGAATTTGATGAGACTCCGGAAAAAATGCAACCGGAAAATCTCAGGGAAGAGATAGACAGTGCGAAGGAAAAGAAGAGTGATTGTCCGGGATATCAGGTGTTGAATTATTGGGGATATCAAAAAGGTTTTTATTATGCTCCCAAGGCGGCTTATGCTGCATCGCAGGATGCAACAGAGGAATTTCGACGGATGATCGTTGAGTTCCACAAGAGGAAAATGGAAGTGATATTACAATTCTACTTTCCGAAAGAAATGGATGCATCGGAAATCGGCAATATTCTGCGATTCTGGGTTCTGGAGTATCATGTGGATGGATTCCACCTGATGGGTGAGGGAGTTCCTGCCCGGATGCTGGCAAAGGATCCGGCATTGTCAGGGACGAAACTGTGGTACTATTCTTTTGACACTACAGACATCTATGATACACAGCAGGCACCGGAGTATCGAAATCTGGCAGAGTACCGGGATGACTATTTGTATACAATGCGTCGTTTCCTTAAGGGGGACGACAATATGCTTTCGAGTGTGTTATATGAAATGCGTCATATTCCGGATAATATGGGACGAATTCATTATTTATCCAATTATTATGGATTTACCCTTATGGATATGGTTTCTTATGATCACAAGCATAATGAAGCAAATGGAGAAGGCAATCGGGACGGAAATGACTACAACTGTAGTTGGAATTGTGGGGAAGAAGGCTCATCAAGACGAAAAAAAGTTTTAGCTTTACGTAAAAAACAGTTGCAGAATGCAATGTGTATGTTACTGTTGACACAGTCGACACCGTTGATATTTATGGGTGATGAATTCGGAAATACACAACAGGGTAACAACAATCCTTATTGTCAGGATAATAAGATAACATGGCTGAACTGGCAGGATCAGGAAAAAAAACGGGAACTGTTTGATTTCTGGAAGCAGATGATCACTTTTCGGAAAAAACACCCAATCCTGCATCCGGAAGAGGAACTTCGTATTATGGATACACTTTCCTGTGGTTATCCGGATCTGTCCTATCATGGTCAGAATGCCTGGAGACCTCAAACAGAAAGTTATAATCGACATGTTGGAATCATGTATTGCGGAAAATATGCGAAAGATCAAGAGGGCAGGGAAGATTCCTTCCTTTATGTTGCAATGAATATGCATTGGGAATCTCAAAAACTTGCATTCCCCAGACTTCCCAAAGGAATGGAATGGAAAAAAGTGACTGCCACTGAAAATGGTGAGGATATTCTGCCAACAGCGGAGCGTGAGGAACAGTTGAAAGACCAGTTGTGTACGGTTATGCCAAGAAGCATTGCTGTGTATGAAAGCGTGCCATGTGCAGTGCAGCAGGGCACACAATGGGAGAAAGGGAAAAAACCCATAGCAAAAAATAAATATGGGAAAGAATAATGCAGAATATCTGGAGACATTTTAAAACAATTACGCATCACAAAATTCTGGTGGCAAAAGGCTGTTTCAAGGTGGGATTGTACCGGCAGGGATTACTGCATGATATGTCAAAATACAGTCCTACGGAATTCTGGGTTGGCGCAAGGTACTATCAGGGAACCAGAAGCCCTAATAATGCTGAAAGAGAAGCTATTGGTTATTCCAGTGCGTGGCTGCACCATAAAGGCAGGAACAAACATCATTATGAATACTGGATCGATTATAGTATGCAGGCATTACCGGGAGGTATGGCACCGGTGCCTATGCCGGATCGGTATATTGCAGAGATGATTATGGACAGGATTGCTGCAAGCAAGGTATATATGGGAACTTCTTACACAGACAGATCACCGCTGGAGTATTATTATCAAGGAACAGATAAGGCTCCGATTCATCCGGAGACCAGGGCAAAATTGTTGTATGTACTGGAAATGCTGGCAGAGCAGGGGGAAGAGAGGACCTTCCGGTTCGTCCGTGAGGAACTGGTGCGACATAAACATAAGATGGACTGGCAACAGTTGGAAAAAGTGGAATAGAATAGTAAAAACAGTGATAAGTAGAGGATTCTATGAACTGTATTATTCTGTTATTGTTACTATTTTGCGGTGGAAATGGCTGTGGCAGCTGTGGAAATTCTAATATTTCCTGTGCAAGTGGAAAACCCTGTAACAACTTTAATTCCTGTGGTGGATGTCACCGTACAGAGGAAAGCGGATGCGGATGTTGTGGAACAGACAGGGATAGAGATAGAGACCACAGACCGCCAAGACCGGAATTTCCCAATTTTACTCCGGTGGATGATCCGGCATTTTCTAGAAGGAATGAAGGAAGATGTGAGACCTGCGGATGTGAACAGAACGCATGAGAATGATTTCGTGAATATGAGTATGTTAAAACCCCCTGAGCCGGTGAACTCGGTTCAGGGGGTGATTTTTGGATAAGGCAATGATCAGTTAGACATTACTTCTTTCCAGTATTTGTTGAAAAGCTCTTCGCCGTCCTCGCCGAGGTACAGGAAGGTCTCCAGATTATGATACTGTGACAGATCCGGGAAAGCGATGGGAGAGTTCTTCAGATCCTCATCTTCGATCAGCTCTCTTGCAGCGGTATTGGGGGTACCGTAGGTAATGTACTCAAAATTCTTCAGAGCTACATCCGGACGGCACATGAAATCAATGAATTTCTCTGCATTTTCCTTGTTAGGAGCATTTTTAGGGATCACCCAGCCGTCAATCCATACATTTGTGCCTTCCTCTGGAATGACATAATCGAGATCCGGATTTTCGCCGATCACATAAATGGCATCACCGGAGAACATTACACCGATCGCAGCCTCACCGCCGATCATTTTGTCACGTACCTGATCCACAACATACGCCTGTACCAGAGGCTTCTGGGCAATGAGATCATCGGTAGCTATCTGGAGTTCGGATTCGTTCAGACTGTTAGAAGAGAAGCCGTTTTTCTTCAGAGCAACCATAAAGCTGTCTTTAATAGAATCCATCATCAGAATATTGTCAGCATATTTTTCATCCCACAGATCTGCCCATTTGGTAGGAGGGGTATCTACCATGGTTTTATTGTAGATGATTCCTACAGTTCCCCAGCAATAAGGAACACAATATTTGTTACCGGGATCGTAAGCAGCAGCCTGTTCATAGTACTGGGCACCGATGTTTTCTTTGGCATTGGGAATCTTATCGTAATCCAGTTCCTGAATCAGATCATTCTCGATCATTTTCTGTACCATGTAATCGGAAGGACATACCACATCATAAGCGGATGAACCTGCTTCCACCTTTGGATACATGATCTCGTTGGTCTCAAATTCGTCATAGACCACCTTGATACCGGTTTCTTCTTCAAACATAGTGAGAGTCTCTGGATCGATATATTCTCCCCAGTTGTAGACGATGACTTCACCGTTTTCACCGGCAGCGGAAGAGGATCCGCAGCCGGTCAGAGCAGTTGCGGTGAGAATGCCGCACAGAAGCAGCGCAATAAATTTTTTCATTTATGTTCCTCCTAAAAAAATATATAGAAAAAGTTATTTCTTTTTCTTTCCTTTGGGTGTGTAGTTTACTAACAAAAGTAAAATCAATACAGTTACGAATATGATGGTGGATAGTGCGTACATTTCCGGTTTAATACCTTTTTTTACTTCCGTATAGATCTTGGTGGACAGAGTGTCGACACCGGGACCCTTGGTAAAGTGGGTAATGATAAAGTCATCCAGTGACATGGTAAAGGCCATCAGAAAACCGGACAAAATACCCGGTAGGATATCCGGAAATACCACTTTGAAAAAGGCATACGTATGAGATGCACCCAGGTCGAGGGCGGCTTCATAGGTGCTGGGGTTCAGCTGCTTCATACGGGGCATTACACTTAATATCACATAAGGAATATTAAAGGTAATGTGTGCAAGCAGAATGGTCCCGAAACCAAACTTTATACCAAAGCTGAGGAACAGAAGCATCAGGGAGATACCGGTAACGATCTCCGCATTCAGCATTGGGATATTCGTGATTCCCATGAGAACAGCACGGCTGGTACGTTTCATGGACTGCATGGCGATGCAGGCGACCGTACCTATGAGGGTGGCGATCAGCGCAGATAACACAGCCAGTGCCAGAGTATTCCACAACGCCTGCATGATCTGTTCATTCCGGAACAGGGCAGAATACCATTTTGTCGTAAAACCACCCCATTTTGCCCGGGTCTTACTGGCGTTGAAGGAGAGCACGATCAAGGTAATAATGGGGGCGTATAAAAAGATAAAAATCAGTCCCAGATATATTTTTTGCGCAGTTGTTTTGATCATAATGTGTTCGTCTCCCCTTCTTTATCCGTGATCACAGAGATCACCATATTGAAGATGATGAACAGCATCAATACGATGGAGAGACCGCTTCCCAGATTCCAGTTGCCGGTCTGGGTGAATTCCTGCTCGATGACATTACCGATGAGCAGGATCTTACTGCCACCCAGGATCTTACTGATAACGAAAGTAGTCAGGGCGGGGACAAACACCATGGTGATACCGCTGAACATGCCGGGCAGACTTAAAGGGAAAATGATCCGTAAGAAAGTCTGTATGCCGTTGGCACCCAGGTCATAGGCGGCGTTGATCACATTCTTGTCGATTTTGACCAGCACGTTATACAGAGGCAGTACCATAAAAGGCAAAAAATTATATACCATACCCAGTACAATGGCATAGGGGGTATTGATAATATTTAACGACGGCAGATGCAGGACGGAGAGGATGCTGTTGATCACACCGGTCTTCTCAAGCAGAGTCTGCCATGCCAGGGTACGAAGCAGAAAATTCATCCACATGGGCAAAATGAAAATCAGTACCAGGAATGAATTCTGATTCACATTTATGTTACACAGGATCATAGCAAGAGGATATGCTAAAAGCAGGCAGATCACAGTGCTGATCACAGATAACTTTAATGCCTCCCACAGAGCCTTGGAATGCTCGGCAGTAGCAATCGCCAGGATATTATCAAATGTAAATGCACCGCTCTTATCGGTCAGACCATAGTAGAAGACCATGCACAGAGGCACGATGACGAACATGGCTGACCAGAAGATAAAAGGGAGCGACAATAATTTTTTATTCATTGACTCCAATGGCCTCCTCATCCTCGGATTCCGGCTTTTTCATGATCTGGATGTTAAAAGGATCTACCTTGATGCCGACTTTGGTCCCAACGGGAACCATTTTTGTAGACTGTACCAGCCATTCAAAACCGTTGGCCATAACTTCCATTTCATAATGTACACCTTTGAAGATTGAATGGATCAGAGTACCCTGAATGATGCCTTCTTCCGGAGTTACCAGTTCCACATCTTCGGGGCGGATGACAACATCCACGGGTTTGTTTTCGCCGAAGCCGGTATCCACACAGTCGAAACGAGCGCCAAGGATCTCTACCAGACGATCACGGACCATAGTGGCACCAATGATGTTGCTGTCACCGATAAAGTCGGCAACGAAGGCATTCTCCGGTTCATTATAGATGCTTTCAGGTGTGCCGATCTGCTGGATATAACCCTGATTCATTACCACAATGGTATCGGACATGGTCAGAGCTTCTTCCTGATCGTGGGTAACATAAATAAAGGTAATGCCTAATTCATTCTTCAGGCGGATCAACTCATACTGCATGTCCTGACGCAGCTTCAGGTCCAAAGCACCAAGAGGCTCGTCTAAAAGCAAAAGCTTGGGCTCATTAACGATTGCACGTGCGATGGCAATACGCTGCTGCTGACCACCACTCAGGGAATCCGGCATACGGTTCTCAAAACCGTCCAGATTTACTAACTTCAGGGCATATTTAATTTTATCATTAATATATGATTTGCTTTTACCACTAATCTTTAATCCAAAAGCAATGTTTTCCGCAATGGTCATATGTGGAAAGAGGGCATACTTCTGGAATACAGTGTTCAAATTGCGCTTATTGGGTGGAAGGTTAGTGATATCCCGGCCTTCGAAAATGACCTGACCCTTGTCAGGAGTTTCGAAACCGCCCAAGATACGGAGGGTTGTAGTCTTTCCGCAGCCGCTGGGACCTAACAGGGTCAGAAACTCGTTTTCGCGGATGTACAGATTGAGATCATCCAGAACCATCTGATTGTCAAATGATTTTGAAATGTTCACTAAATTGACTAAAGCATTTTTCATCAATTTTATCCTTCCTGGTGTAAAAAATCCTGCAGAAAATCTTCGAAAAATCTAAATGAAAATTTTTTGCAAGTCGAATTAATATTATACATAAATACGTGGAAAGTCAATGTGAAGTTTTGCAATTTCCGGGCGGATTTACATAAACTTTACCTTGAGGTGAAAACAGAAGTATTTTTAGGGGATTTTGCAGAAAAAATGTTTCACAATTTTTAGAATTGTGCTATATTTATAAACATAAAAAAGACATAGAACGCTAAGGAGGATCCGGTCATGAGCAAGGGAAAATATGTTGCCTATGTTTCCAGTTATACACAGGGGGACAGTCATGGTATCAGAATATATGATGTGGATATGAAAAACGGCCGTTTTAAGGAGAAAGATAAGGTAGAGATCACCAACTCTTCCTACCTGACCATTTCCCATAACGGAAAGTTTCTTTATTCTATAACGGATTTTGGTGTGGAAGCCTATACCATTATGCCGGATGGAAATCTGGAATTGATCAATTTTGCACCGATCAACGGTATGAGAGGATGTTATGTATCTACGGATTACACAGATCAGTATCTGTTTGTGGCAGGTTATCATGACGGTAAGCTGACCGTACTCCGGTTAAAAGAAGACGGATCCATCGGTGAGATCACTGATGAAATCTATCACAAGGGTCTGGGCAGTATGGCAGAACGGAATTTCCGCCCCCATATCAACTGTGCCCGTATGACACATGATAATAAGTATCTGCTGGTAGCAGATCAGGGAATGGATCATGTCAATGTGTATCGTTTTGATGTGGAGAAGGGTAAGGTGAAGCTGGAGGATATTATCCGCAGCGAGATGGAATCCGCACCCCGTCATATCAAGATCTCAGAGGATGGCAGATATATTTATATTCTCCATGAATTGAAATGCTATATAGATGTTTATGAGTATAACGACAATGACGGAGATCCTACCTTTGAAAAAATACAGACCATGGAGCTGATCAAGCTGACCAGAGGGAATACCAACAGTGCCAGTGCATTCAGTTTCTCTCTGGATTACAATTATCTGCTCAGCTCCATTGCAGGAGATAATTCGGTCATTGTATTTGATGTGGATAAGAAGACGGGACTGCTTAAGAAGAATTTCCTGCTGCCGGTCAGCGGAGAATATCCTAAGGATGCGGAGTTTTTCCCGGATAACAAGTTCCTGGTATCTTTAAACCATGAGAGTAATACCATGACTTTCTTCCATATTGATCTGGAACATGGAACCATGATTATGAACGGACCGGATATGAAAGTCAACATGCCTAACTGTATTTTGTTTCATCAGTTGAGATAATGGAAAGTTACGTGGGCTCATTGCGGCCGTGGTAAATTTTTCCATCGGTACGACCGGCTTTTCAAAAAACTTTAATGGGTCTATAGAGAAAAAATCCTCTGAGATACTTGATTTGAAGAAATTCAGTATCTGACAGGTAAATTTTTCTCTATAGACCCATCTTTATATTCGCCAACGTTATTTGGAGCAAATATAGCATCTCACGGCATAATTTTTCTGCATAGATCCCAATATCGGATTTTTTTAAAGACAGATGGAATGTTTTTTAGTACAGAGTGGCAAGTTGAAGAAATGGAGAGTTAGTAAAGAAACCACGAACGCTCACTGCGAACGGAATATCACGCCTTGATGTCGCGTCTCCGGGTGTGAATTTTCTAATGAAAAGTGAGTAGCGGTTCTCATCAAGACGGGGCC
>CAKSAM010000045.1 GCA_934436245.1 uncultured Acetatifactor sp. | reverse complement strand
ACTTTCCTTTAGAAAATCCACAGTTGTAGCTAGCATCCGAGTCCGGGGCGGGCAGCCCTTTCTGCGTGGATTTTACGACAACCCTATGTTACGAGCCATGCACTCAATTCATAAATGTGTCGCAAAGGGCGCTCCACATTTATTTCATTGACGGCTGTCGCCTTATAAAGCCAAAAACAAAAACAGCGACTTGTGAGCAAGCTCCCAGATCGCTGTTTCTGTTTTGACTTTGCATGGCTCGTAACTCTCAATTTAAAATATAAAAAACTCTAGATGACTTCCGCATCCACTCGGGTGACGATTTCCTGGGTTCCTTTGCGGATGTGGTATTTCACCGCAGGGATCTTGGTCTTGGTGTAGAGCAGGTTGGTGTTAGGGTCAACGGTGATCATGTGACCCACAGGCGGCTTGTCTGCCAGCTCGTTAGGCTGTGTGTGTTCACCCAATACTGCATTAACCGTGCAGCTACAGAATTCGTTGCTGGCCTGGGCGGATGCACCGTCCACCTTCTCCGCAAATCCGATCTCTTCAAAATCACCTCTGCTGACAGCAAATCCACAGTCATATACCACACAATCGATGTCACTGGTAATCTTGTGCACTCTGGTATGTCCGCCTGCATCAGGAGTGATCGTGGTCTCTACTGTGATGCCGGGATAGGGGCTCCACTTCGACCATACTCCTGTCTCCATGATCTTCGATGCCTCACAGATCCGGCGCACATAGACATAACCGTCGATCCAGAATGCCAGCATATTGTCCGGGGCATTCTCATGCAGTTCGTAGCAGGACTTCGCTACGCTGATGCTGAAACGGGTATCGTAGGCAAACTTTCCGTATTTTGCCACGATCTGTCCGTGTCCGTTGGGGCTGTAGACACCCGGGGCAAATGCGGTGGTGTGATTGCCGTAATGGTAGACGAACAGGTCGGCATACTTCTGGGGGCAGGCCGGGGTCAGCTTCGGCAGCGGTGCTTCCTCTGCACTCCAGAAGGGATGATCATCGGGAAGCAGCAAAAAGGCAAATACTTTCATGCCCCAGTAAGGGGATCCGGGGGCATTATACCGCTCTGCCATGGTCAGATTCGGATAACCGTATCCGATGGTCAGCACATGATCCCTGTCGAAGATCGGGCGTTTCAGCCAGGTGCGCAGATGTCTTGCGATCAGGCCTTTCATCACGGGAACCGGGAACGGCTCCAGTCCTGCCAGCAGGCAAACACTAAAAAAGCTGACCTGGGAGAAACGATAAGTCAGGGATCTGCCGAAAGGAATGGCCTCACCCTCTTCATCGAACCAGTAGATAAACTGTTTTGCAAATTCCATGGCTCTCGCCTTGTATTTTTCCGCCCGCTCCGGGTCATCTTTCTCCATAATTACGGCATAGATCAGGCTGTAAAAATGGATGGCAAAGGAAATATAATAATCTTTCTGTCCGGAATCTCCGTCCCTGTACCAGCCTTCGCCCAGATAGAACGTCTCCAGGCCTTCCAGATATTCTTCCAACATCTCGGGACTGTACCGGCGTCCCACCTTTTTCATGGCGATATTCACCAGTACGGCAAACAGGATCCAGTTGCAGACCGGCAGGGGATGCTCATTGATCTTATTTAAGTAGTTACAGAGGTTCTCTTTCTGTTCTTCCGTGAGAGGATCCCATACCACTTCGGGGGCAAACATAATGCCATAGGAAATAGCTGCCATCTCCACGAATCTCTGGTCAAAGGAAGTACATTCTCCCCAGTATTCCGGGTTCTCCTCATTCGTTCCGGCAGTAAGACCCTTGCGATAGATCTCCTCAAATTCCGGCTCTTTTCCACCGCCTGCCCAGAAGGGCACCAGTCCCCATAAAGGGCGGGAAAAAGCCTCCATCCATGTGGCACCAATGTCATAATGCGCCATGGTAACGCCCAGAGTCAGTCTCGCCTTTTCTTCACTGTAGTACGGTTTTAACGGCTCCAAGATAGATAACATACAGTCCTGAAAATCTTTTTTGCTATGTAAGTTCATGCAGTTAGTCCCTCCATAATAACAAACTTAGTAACTATATTCCTATGATTTCGGTGTCAGAAGCCCAGACAGGATACCATGCCGAAGATGTTTGTCGTAGAGCGTGAGATTTTCTTGAAAAGTGGTCTGGCAACAGGGCGAAAGCGAACACGATGTTCGCGTCAGCCGATCGTCGACATGGATGTCGACTGTAGGCGGGTCCGTCATAATGAGAAAAACTAAGCCACTTTTCTTTAGAAAATCCACACTCGGAGACCTTACATCAAGGCATGCGTATCTGTATGGGCTTCGTATGATATCAATTTAATATGATCTACCAGTACTCTCTCCAGTCTTTCAGTAACCGGGTCAATGCCTCCATGTAGAAATAATCTCCCCAGGAATTGCACTCATCCACGCCGTAATGATTACAGGTATTGTAAGGGGAATGGTTGGAGTAGGTGCTGTGCAGTACCAGTCCGTTGGACTCCTTGGGATCCTTTACGGCATAATTATCATAGACAGACCTCATGATCTGTTTTGCCAGCGTAATATAGTGCTCTGCCTCCGCAGGCTCCAGGTATTTCGCCATTTCCAGCATACCGCAGGCTGCAATGGATGCGGAGGAGGAATCTCTCGGCTGGTCATCCCCATCAGTGAATTCCAGATCCCAGTACGGTACCAGATCCTTCGGCAGATGTGCCAGGAAATATTCCGTTACATGGCGGAACAGGTCGATATATTCTTTTCTTCCGGTATAACGGTAAGCCAGTGCCATACCATAGACCCCCCATGCCTGGCCTCTCGCCCAGGCGGACCCGTCACGGTAGCCCTGACAGGTAGCGCCATGATCCGGTGCTCCCGTCTTCATATCGAAGAAGAAAGTATGCCAGGTAGAATAATCCTCACGGATCACATTGGCTACTGCTGTATGAATGTGCTTTTCCGCAATATCACGGTATTTCGGATCCCCGGTCTCATCGGATGCCCAGTACAACAGGGGCAGATTCAGCAGGCAGTCAATGATCAGACGGTAATTCTCCGGTGCATCCATGGGACCCCAGGCCTGGATAAACTCACCTATGGGATGATAACGGGTGATCAACTGGTCTGCTGCCTTAATAGCTGCTTCTTTTCCCTCTTTGTTGCCGGTCAGCTTATAAGCTGCCACGCAGGAAGGAGAATACAGAAATCCCATATCGTGATGATCTACTTCGATCTTATTGTCAATACGGTCTAAAAAGCTCTTTACTTGAACCTCACCCGCTTTTTTCAAGCGCTCGTCCTGTGAATATTCATAAGCCAGCCAGATTTCTCCGGTCCAGAACCCACAGGTCCAGTAATTGTTCGGAATCGGCTGGTAAAAACCGTTCTCACTGTAGGCATTCTGGAACTGATCGGTAAATTCCGACAGATCCCGGATCACCTGCTCCGTGGAAAACTGTAAAGCCTCTTTGATCTCCGCATCTGTGATCTGCGGATATTTTTTTTCGTCAAATGTTATCATAAATTTTCCCTTTTCCTTATTATTCAGACCCCACCCCACACATTCACAAAACGCACGATACTCGTGCTTTCCCACTGCTACGCAGCTAATTTTGCTCATTTGTGTGGCGGTTGGCTCTATTCGAGCCACCTTACGAATATTCATTTTTATTATTCAAGCCTGTGACATGGAACCGGCACAGGCTTGTGAAAATGCATTGTTATCTGTTATCCCTTTAGTCCCGTAGAAGCAACACCTTCTACAAAGTATTTCTGCAATACCAGGAACACGATCAGTACCGGGATCAGTGACAATACCGAGCCTGCCATTATCAGACCGTAATCTGAAGAATACTGGCTGATGAACATTTTTAATCCCAGCTGGATGGTCTTCTTCTCCTGGCTCTTTAAGTAGATCAGAGGTCCCAGATAGTCGTTCCAGGTCGCCACGAAGGTGAAGATCGTCAGTGTTGACAGTGCCGGCTTCGACAGCGGCAGCATGATGCTGGCATAGATCCTGTACTCACTCATACCGTCGATTCTGGCGGCTTCACACAGATCATCGGGAATGCCTTCATAGAACTGCTTCATCATGAACACACCGAAAGCGGAGAATGCCTGCAGGCAGATCATAGCCAGCAGCTTATCGTTCAGTCCCATTCTCCTCATCATGATGAACTGAGGTACCATGTATACCTGCCAGGGCATTGCGATGGTTGCGATGTATGCCAGGAACAGTCCGTTCTTATGACGGAAATCCAGTTTTGCAAAGGAATATGCTGCAAAGCTGCTGGTCAGTAACTGTAAGAAAGTAACGATCAATGTCAAGTATACTGTATTTCCCACAAATCTGCCAAAGGGAATCTTCGTCCAGATCTTCAGGTAATTGTCCCACTTGGGGTTCGCAGGGATCCATACAAAAGGATTCATCTGGAATACTTCTCTGTCGCTTTTGATGGATGCGGAAAGCATCCACAGGAAAGGAATGATCATGACCGCTGCGATCAGAATGAGAATCGCATATACGATCACTTTGCCCAAAACGGCTTTTTTATGTGCTGATTTCATAATCTGTGCGCCTCCTAACGTTTTACCCTGCCGTACACTTCCATCTGACTCAGTGCCGGGAAGGGGGATGGATCTTCTGCTTTGATCAGGTTGCAAAGCTCCAGCCAGGTGATCTCTTTCTCGGGGATTGGCAGTACATGTGCCCTGCTGCTCTTCTCTAAGGGAAATTCCTGTTCACTGCCATCGGAAAACCGGATTGTTACCTGCTGCCACCAGTTGTCATGGGGAAAATCGGATCTGGTGTACAGCACGATCCGGTCTGCCAGTACCGGTCTGCCGAAGTCCAGCTTCATGGCTGCGTCATCCTGCATGTTGATTCCCCAGGATTCGTAGGGCCATTCACCGTGGGAGCGGTTCGCCCGGACACCGTCAATGGCGTTTTTCGCTGCAAATACACTCTCGCCTCTGGTCTCCACATTGGCTGTCGCATGGGGATAACAGGGAACATCCATATGTTGGTCTGCAGGATTCAGTGCCAGGTTCCGGTAAGCTGTAATTTCATCTTCTCTTGCCACTTCCGCATAGAGATAATGCTTGTTGCCGGAAAATACCTTGGGAGACATGCTGATCCTTTTTTCTCCGAAGGGAACATAATAGGATACATTGTCGGTTATGTATACGAAAGCATCTCCCAGTGCATCATCCACCTGTAAATGTACGTGGATATTTTTCTCGTCGGTCTCCAGCACGATCCGGTCACCTTCTTCATAGGTGTGGGTGCAGACCAGATCCACGAAGTCCTCACCACTGCTGACGCAGATGGTGTTGCTGTCCTTATCAAGAACCTTCAAAGCCAAGATTGCCATTATGCTTTCTCCTTCTTTGCCTGACCGCGGAACTGGATGATCGTTACGAACAGTACCATCAAAAACAGTACCATTGCTACAGAACTGGAGTAGCCCAGATCCCAGTCAATAAATGCTTTTTGATAGATGTAGTATACGAGAACCGTTGCAGATGTGGTCAGCTCGCCGCTTCCGCCGCCTGCCAGCATAATAGCGATATCATAAACCTTAAAGCAGTTGATGGTCAGCATAACTACTACGAAGAAAGTCGTGGAGGACAACTGCGGCCAGGTCACATAGCGGAATTTCTGCCAGGTATTCGCACCGTCCAGACTGGCTGCTTCATACAGTTCGGAAGAAATACCCTGTAAGCCTGCCAGATAGATAACCATGTAATACCCCATGTATTTCCATACACTGAACAGGATCATGGAGAACAGTACCAGTCCGCCGGTGAACCACTGGGGCAGCTGATCCTGCGGTACATTGAAAACATTTAACAGAATGTTGTTCACAGGTCCCTTGGAGGGGTGGAACAGCATTTTCCATACTGCGGTGATTGCTACCAGAGAAGCTACATATGGGAAAAAGGAAAGGGTTCTGAAAATGCCTCTTCCTATTACTTTCTGATTTAACACGATAGCCAGTGCCAGAGATGCGATCATGGTCAGAGGCACGGTACCGATACAATAGATAATGGTGTTTTTAAATGCTGCGATAAAGAAGGTATCTTTCCACAGTCTTGTAAAATTACTGATGCCTGCCCACTGGATCGGGTTACTCCCGTCCCACTTCATGAAAGCAAGGGCAAAGGCAAAAATAATGGGGATCAAAGTAAATACGCAGAAACCGATAAAGTTAGGTGCAATAAAGGAGTAGGCCACCAGATCTCTTTTGGTTTGACGGCTTAATTTCCGCATAACAATTCTCCTTTCAAACGCTTTTTGTGTCATCTTTTGCGTCTTTTTCTGACTTTTCCTGATAAGAAAGGGGCCGTAGGTACGACCCCTCTGTCTTATTCAACATTCAACAAACATTCAATACTTTTATAGAGAAGATCTTCATTACTGAGCCTGAATGTCAGCTACCGCTTTATTCATTGCTGCAATACCATCATCAATGCTCATCTCACCGGTCATGATGCTTCCATGATAGGAATCCAGAACGGAGTTGATCTCAGATACATTGGGAGCGTAAGGAACTTCCAGGTACAGGTTGGATACGGTCAGAGCCTCTTTGCTGGCTTCATCGGTGGGGAATCCTTCCAGACCGGAGATCATGTCTACTACTTCATCAGTCATCATTGCAGGGAAGTTACCACTGGAAGCCATAACTGCTGCGCCTTCTTCACCGCTTACCCACTTAACGAAATCCCAGGATGCATCGGGAGTATCACTTGCAGTGGTTACAGCCAGACCGGTAATGGTACCCAGAGTAGAACCTGCTTCTACGCCCTCAGCATGAGGATACTTAACAATGCCCCAGTTGCCGCACAGGCTGGAATCATATTCGCCGGACTTCAGGTTGGTGATCATAGTTGCAATGAACCAGGAACCCATGTTCATCATTGCTACATCTCCACCGGAGAATGCTGCGGAATAATGTAAACCTTCCGTCTTCAGATCAGTATACTTTCTGCATACGCCGTCAGCTTCCTGATTCAGAACCATTTCATAATAGGGTTTGAAGAACTCATAGCTGCCATCCAGGATGGTATGTTTGCCATCCAGTACACCGAACAGCTGGACTGCACTTCTCCAGGTATGATAATGAGCACCGTATACCTGAGAACCAAAGGTGGTATCGGTCATCTCTCTTGCCAGAGCATCGTACTCTTCAAAGGTCATGTCGTTGGTAGGATAAGCAATGTTCTTGGCATCGAACAGATCCTTATTGTAGAACAATACCCAGAAGTCATTTCTGAAAGGCAGTTCATACAGGCTTCCATCTACAGTTACCTGATCGGTAACACCTGCGTATTTGCTTAAATCCACGCCATCTTTGGAGATGTAATCATCCAGGGAAAGAATGGATCCCTTCTGTACCAGAGTTGCATATCCGGGTACATCCTTGATGGTTACTACATCAAAATCAGATCCGCTGCCGGAAAGCTCGGTTGCCAGAACGGTCATGTAATCGGTAGAACCAAGGTCTACCATCTCAATGGTTACACCGGGATGAGATGCTTCATATGCGTCCTTAATGTCACCCCAGTACTGTGTGGTCTCCTGATCCCAGATAGCCCACTTTAAAGTAACTTCTTCTGCGGGTGCTGCTTCGGTGGAAGCTGCTGCGGACTCAGTGGCTGCCGCTGCAGGTGCCTCACCGGTGGAAGCTGTTGCGCTGCCGTTATCGGAGCTGCCGCAGCCTGCAAGCATGGTGGTCATCATTGCTGCTGTCAGTACTAAACTTAATACTTTCTTTTTCATGTAAACCCTCCTGTTAATTTGATACTATGTTACGGGTCCGGATCCGTTGTTAACGGTTCCTTGACTGTAACTAAAGTATAACGAAAAAGCCGGAGAGCGAACATGGAAAAATTTATAATAGTATTCACAATTTTTTATAATTTGTTTACATTTCTTCTGAAAGTGCTTTTTTAAGATGTAATTTTTTATTTTAATATGCACTTTTTTTAGCAACTTGTTTTTTCAACTACCGTTTTTCTTCTATTATGTTATACTGAATGCATGAAAAAGACTGTTTATCACTCTAAAAGCATACGAAATCGTATCCTGTTTTTTACATTAAGTGCGATCCTTGGAATGTGTCTGTTGATCAGCCTGTTCAGTTACTATATTTTCCAACACTATTTACAGAACACTCTGATCCAGTCTACAGAGACCAGTTTACGGCTGTTGTCGGAATCCATAGATTCCAACATCAATGATGTTTACCGTCTGGTCCGCTACTGTCAGACGGATTCAAACATTGCAAAATACATTGAGCACAATCCGAATCCGGGATCAGTATTGTCAGTATCCACCTATGATTCCTTCAGTGAAGAATGCAACCGGAACGGTGCTTATAATTACATGCCTCGAATTGCTGTTGTATCACAGGAACATTATCTGCAGGTGGTTGCTACGACTTATTCTTCTACAGCGGATCTGGCGGAACAGCTTCCGCTTCTTCCTTATTATGAAGAATTACTGACTGCAGATGATTATGATTTTTCGACCGGGATTATTGCGGATCCTTTTCACCGTGCCGGGCGAAAGGTGCTGCCTATCCTCCGCCCTATTACCTATCAATATAATAACAAACAGGCCGGTTACTTATTTATCGAAGTATCCACAGATCTGTTTACCACCCCTTTAAAAGACTACAGCTGCCCGGAAGACAGTTATCTATATCTGACGATTGCCGGTCATTCCTATATATATGAAGACAATGAGCTGCGGGAATACGAACCGGAATACCATCTGAAAGAAGATATGAGCAGCCATTCTCTCACCGGAGACACACAAATTTCCCGGATCCACTGCTCCGCAAAAGGAGAACAGATTCTGGTCACTGCCCCATTAGATATGCCGGGCTGCTACTTGAGTCAGAGTATATCCCACGCAGAGCAGACCAATCAGGCTGTTTTATTTATGGGAATCCTCGCCTGCATTCTGGTCGGTATCCTGTCCATCGGCATTGTACTGATGCTCCTGATGAACCGCATGATCACAGTTCCCGTGTCCCATCTGCAATCCCGCATGAAACGGATCGCCGGGGGCGATTTCTCCCGGGATCCTTCTATTGAGTGGGATCATGAGCTGGGGGACATCGGCCGGGGGATCAATGATCTGTCGGAAAATGTATGTCAGCTTATGGAAAGACGTTTAGAGGATGAAAAACAGAAGCAGGATCTGGAATACAAGATGCTGCAAAGCCAGATCAACCCTCATTTTCTGTACAATACCTTGAATTCCATCAAATGGATGGCCACCATACAGGGAGCCAACGGCATCTCTGAGATGACCACTTCTCTGTCCAGACTGCTGAAAAGCATCTCCAAGGGTACCAGTCTGCTGATCGATATCCGGGAGGAGCTGTCGTTGCTTGAAAATTATTTTACCATTCAGAGTTACCGCTATGGTGGTACCATCACTATGGATATTCAGGTGGATGACGAGTCTTTATATGACAATGAGATTATTAAGTTCACGCTGCAGCCTCTGGTGGAAAATGCAATTTTCCACGGTATCGAACCCAAGGGCTGTGCCGGACACATTCAGATCCATGTAGGATATGAGTCTGCTGATACTACCGACAGGATCCGGATCGATGTGACCGATGACGGTGTCGGCATGACTGCGGAAAAAGCCGCTCAGATATTGAGTTCCAATGACGACAGCTCGGCAGATTTTTTCCGGGAGATCGGTGTCAGCAATGTACATAAGCGCCTGCAATATCAGTTCGGCGCAGAATACGGTATTACCATAGAAAGCAAAGTTGGGGAATATACGACCATGTCCATTCATATTCCCAATATCATTTTCAAAGCAGATGAAAATGCTTAAAGCCGGGCAGACATACGCCCAGAAACGGAGTTTGTATGTATCAGCTGTTAATCGTAGACGATGAGCCTCTGGTTCAGGCAGGAATCCGTTCCATGTTGAACTGGAACGAAATGAATATAGAAATCTGCGGCACTGCCATGAACGGACAGGCGGCTTTGAAGATTATCGAGGAGAAGTCTCCGGACATCGTGATCACGGATATCAAAATGCCGGTCATGAACGGTCTGGAGCTTGCGAAAGCATGCAGAGAACGCTATACGGAGAACTGCCCTTATTTTATCATCCTCACCAGCTATGAAGACTTCCAGATGGCAAGAGATGCCCTGTCCTACCAGGTATCTGATTACCTGGTCAAACTGGAACTTACACCCGAAGTATTGAAAAAGGCCATAGACAAGGTACTGGCACAGATCTCTCAGTCCCGGAAAAAGCAAATATCCGCTGTAAATATTCATCCTTTTTATGATAAATTTCTGATCAGCCTTCTGCATGATCTGTTTGAATCAGAAGAACAATTTCTCTTACAGAGCAAAGATCTGAATCTGAATTTTGATTATGGTGCTTACATATGTTGCTACGGCGAGATCTTAAGCCCCCAGGCTGACCAGTTGTCTGCGGAACAACAGATTTCTCTGTTCACTACTTCCCTGCAGATGATCAGGGAGCTGGGGGCAAAATATCTGCCGCTTTATGCATTATCGTTGGATCTGCGCCATTTTGCACTGATCTTCTGCTTCACGGATCCCACAGATACCGGAGACTATGCAGTAAGTCTGACAGAGATTTTGCAGAATATCAGCGGCACCCTGCAAAATTATTATAATGTTACACTGCGGTGCGGTATCGGTCTGCCCGTGCAGACCCCCGGTACAATCTGCGATTCTTATCAGTATGCAAGGCAGATTTTTCAAAACACGGAAGACCGTAAATCTATCCTTGCCTTTGATGCGGATCATTCCCGGGAAAGCGCCAGGAATTCCTTTAATATCAGCCTGTTCAAGAATGATCTTACCCGGGCATTTGAGGAATATGATCCGGATATTCTTAAGAACACGATCCAGTCTCTCTGCGATCTGTTCCGGGATCATCCGGGGCATTATGTGCAGGCACTGGATGCCGCCAGCAATATCCTGTATCTGTCCATCTCCCTGCTGCAGGACGGAGAGTCCACAGTGTCCGGCTTCTTTGCTGAGGATCCGGACGGCTACCGTTCCTTGTATAAGCAGTCCAACGTGGATCATGTGATCCAATGGCTGCAATTTTTCTGCGATAAACTGTGCGAATTGTTCCAGACCCGCAGAAAAGACTACAAAAACCACATAGTGACCAACGTCCGGAAATACATCAATGAGCATGTGAACGAACGGCTGTCTCTGAATGAAGTAGCGGCTGTATTCGGCATCAGCCCGAATTACTTAAGCCAGCTGTTCAGCAAATACAACGATACCGGCTTTAGTGAATATATCAACATCTGCAAGGTCACAGAGGCCAAACGGCTGTTGGAAGAAGAAAATATGAAGGTCTACGAGGCCGCAGAGGCTCTGGGCTTCGAAAGTGCCTTCTATTTCAGCAAGGTATTTAAACGGGTGGAGGGCGTCTCCCCCACGGAATACGTCAACAATAAATTTAGTTAGCTCCCATTATAGACGACACGTTAAATGTGCATGAATTACGGAATTGACAGAAAGGTACCATTATGGAAATGAATTTGCAGGCCGGAACTATTGAAAAACCTTTTTTGAGAACAGCAATCGCTTTTCAAGGGGATATCCACCCTTTTCACCCATTTCCGAAGGCTGTGGACCGGAAGGCTTACGAAGCACTACCCACAGCCCTGAAAAAACAGCTGGTACAGACCGGAGAGGCAAAGCTGGGATATGTATTCCCGGTGATACGTGCCACAGATTACATGCGTTTTAAAAGAGACGGTGATCGGGCTGCCTTCGAGGCTCTCTATTTTGGTAAGCGTAATGCGTTGAATGATCTGATCCAGGCAGAATGCGTAGAGCATCAGGGACGTTTTCTGGATGATATCCTCAACGGTATTTATTCTATCTGCGAAGAAACTGCCTGGCAGCTTCCTGCACATAACTCCTATATCCGTGATACCCCACAGCTGATCCTGCCGGATGTCACCAGACCCGTCATGGATCTGTTCGCCTGCGAGACCGGAGCTTTGCTTGCCTGTGCGGCTTATCTGCTGGAAGAAGAATTCAATGCAATCAGCCCCTATATCCTGACCTGCATTGAGGACAATCTGAAGCGCCGGATCCTGCTGCCCTATCTGACCGCACATTTTTGGTGGATGGGACAGGATGAGGAACCCATGTGCAACTGGACCGTATGGTGTACACAGAATGTACTGCTAACCACGTTCCTGATGCCCTGGAGTAAAGAGATGTCCTCTCGGTTGTCCGCTCCGGTGTGCACATTCTGCGGAAATGCTCCGTTGTTCCTGCCGGAGAATGTGTCTGACACAGTTGTCACATTGCAGGCGATTCTGCATAAGGCCGCTGAAAGCTGTGATTATTTTCTCAAGGATTACGGTACTGACGGCTGTTGCGAGGAGGGTGCCCAATATTATCGCCATGCGGGACTGTGCCTATACGGTGCCATGACGGTATTGAACACCGTTACTGACGGACATTTTGCTCCCCTGTTCCAATGGGAGAAAGTAAAAAATATTGCTGCCTACATTCTGAATGTACATGTAGATGATAAATACTATTTCAATTTTGCTGACTGCTCTCCTATAGCCGGTCGTGCCGGAGTACGGGAATATCTCTTTGGCAAGGCCACCGGGCAGGAGGATCTCTGCCTGTTCGCCGCAAAAGATTTTCAGGTGGGACAGGGACAGATTGTCACAGATGAAGTGAACGGTGGGAATCTGTTCTATCGTATGCAGACCGTATTTCATTATGAGGAATTGATGAAACAGGACACTTCCGGAACGCTTTCACACCGGGATGTCTATTATCCCAGCGTGGGGCTGTTCCTCGTGCATTCCGATACTTTGGATCTGGCAGTCAAAGCCGGAGACAATGCCGACAGCCACAACCACAATGATACCGGCAGCATCACCTTATACAAAAATGGACTACCCATTCTGGTGGATATCGGTGTGGAGACCTACACCCGGAAGACCTTCTCTCCCAGACGTTACGAGATCTGGACCATGCAGTCCGGTTATCATAATCTGCCTACGATCTGCGGCACGGATCAGAAGGACGGTGCAAAATACCGTGGGGAAAAAGTGGTGACGGAGCTGACCGGAGCCGAACCCTCTATTTCCATGGAACTGGCTGCCGCCTATCCCGATGCCGGAGCCATTGTACCGGATCTGACCTATGTCCGCAAGGTGACATTAAAAAAGCCTTCCAACACTATCGTATTGGAAGACCATACAAATGCACAAGATATTATTCTTAATTTTATTACTTATGAAAAACCTGTTATTCTTTCTGACGGTAAACTCTCCATCGGAGAAGCATCTGCCTCCTTCAAAGGGGCTGATCTGCTTGCCATAGAAACACTGCCGATCACGGACGCACGCCTGAAAACGGCATGGAATCATGATCTGTACCGGATCCGGCTGAAGGGCAATGATGACGGCTTCCGGCTGACTATTCAATAAAGCCTAAAATTTCAGGCTTTTCTCACGGAATGTTTGTTTTTGTACATTTCTTCATCTGCCCGTTTTATGGTTTCTTCCAGAGTTTCTGCTGTCTTGCGAAGGGCTCCGCCGATTGCAAGACGGCAGTAAAACTCTGCCGTTACATCCGATAAATTTCCTTTCTCATCCTCACGCATAGTACTTACCAGTTCCTGTACTTTTTCTTCCGTACAATCTCTGATCAGCATTACAAATTCATCTCCGCCGATACGGAATCCACTTGCCTGCTCCGTGAGATATCTCCGGATAAATTCCGCTGCTTTCAAGATCACAGCATCGCCTTTTTCATGTCCGAAGGTATCATTCATGCGTTTCAAATTATCAATGTCAAAATAAATTACACCGATGGTACTGTCATTCTGCAGTTCTTTTAACTGTTCTTTGTAGTGTCTCTTGTTGTAGAGCTGCGTCATGCTGTCATGATTGCTGTTCCAATCGGCAATAGCCAGCTGGGAACTGGACGCAATGATATCATGCTCCATTTTCTTCATGGATTCACACAACCGTTCCAGTTCATCTCCGGTTCTGATGTTCATCCGGCTGATGGGAGATTCCTTACCATCCCGCAAAATGTCAATAGAATAGCTGGAAGCCGCCTTGGACATGGCATTTAACGGTCCCAGCACATTGTGCTGCATAAACCAGATCATAAAGACTCCGAAAAGCACCGTAATCGATGTAACAATGATGGTAATATACCCTAAATAAGTCAATTGCTCCATTCTGACATTTTCTGTGGAAATTCCTACAATAATATAAGCCACCGGAATATTGTATGAGGAATTCAGCGGAATGTAGTAATCGCTTCTTCCGTTATACTCTAACGGTTCTATTTCCTTACATGCAATTAACTCGTCTTTTACAGCATTCTGTACCTCATCATAGGGGCGGATATCTCCTAAAAAGGCTCCGTTTTCTGTCAGATCTGTGTCGTACACATAACATCCTCCGCCATCCCTGAAATTGACCACGCTGATCTGCATTACATTTTCACTGGTGTTGCGATAGTCAATGAGTTTATTCCATACCTCGTAATACGCCGTATTTCTCCGTCTGTTGTCCAGATAGCCCGTTACGCTGTCTCCGTCTACCACCAGTCTGCAGGTATTCGCCACAGTCTGCGCCAGAGAATCTGTGTAATTCCGATTGACATTCATATAATTGACGTAGTTTACAAATATGAAGCTCACGTCCATAATGCATACGATGATAACAATAGCCAGAACGATTTTATACTTTAATGATTTTTTCATTCGTAATCCTCGGAAATCAATACTTTCTCTGATCTATATAGTCGGCTGCATTTTCATAGGTATAGATATTTTCCTCAGTGTTATAGATCTTATTCACCTCTCTGCCGGCTTCCAGTTCTTCTATGACCGTCTCCACCGTGGATGCCAACAGTGGATTACACTCCACGGTGGCATGTAATTTCCCCGCCATCATATTTTCAAAGCTTTCGTGCAAAGCGTCAAAGGAGATCATAATGATGTCTCCCTCAGGTCCATAGCTCATACCGTTGCGGTCCAGTGCTTTCATGGCACCAAAGATCATGTTATCATTTTCCGAAATGATAACATCAATATCCTTTACTCTTCCTTCGCTGAGCAGATTTTCCATATAGGTCTGGCCTTCTCCCTGAGTGAAATTGGCACATCCCCTGTCTACGATGGTCCAGTTCGGATGTTCCTCCACTCCATGTAAAATACCATTCGTTCTTCCGATGGCAGCGGTAGCTCCTTCAGTTCCTTCCAGCAGGACAATGTGGATTGTCTCGTTTTCCCGTCCCTGCTCTGTTAAATACTGATCCAGCCACGTTACAGCTTTCCGGCCTTCCTCTTCAAAATCCGAACCGATCCAGGACACGTATTCCGTTTCATCCACAGCGATTTTACGATCCGCTACGATGACCGGTATCCCAGCTTCCTTTGCGGCATGTATGGCATCCTCCCATCCGGTCTCCACGATGGGCTGCAGGATAATATAATCTACTTTCTGCTGGATCAGATCGTACATGGCTTTTACCTGGCGCTCCGAACTGGAATTGCCGTCGATATAGATCAGATCGTAGCCTCTTTCTTTGGTGAAAGTATTCAGATAATCATTGGTATTGGCATCTCTCCAGTCAGACTCTTTTCCCGTCTGGATCATCCCCACCCGGATGAGACCGTCATTATACCCCGGTGCCGCACCCCGGATCAGTTGCTGAGTTTTGTCGGCTCGTTCAGTCCCACATCCAATCAACCCCAGACAAAGCATCAGCACACAAGTCACGGCAACTATTCCTTTTTTCATGTAACCACCCCTGGTTCTTTATTTATCGTTATTTTTACCGTTATCTTCTCTTTTCCGAATCATACCTCTTATCTTTTATAGTACCATCTTCCTGTATGAAGTGCAAGTCATCGCTGATGGTTCGTATAAATAATTTTATGCGTTTTTGCTGTATTTTTTAAGGTGCAAGATTTGTATAATTCCGATAATTGTAGTATGCTGTAGGAAAATAATTTTCGTAACACATCAGTTCACCATGTATTACAGAAAAGAGGTTATATTTCAAATGAAAAAGCAAAGCAAAGTAACCAGTCAGTCTGCCATGCTGCAGCAAAACACAAGATCAACCTATCGGATACTGATCATCAGCATCGTTATGCTGATCCTGTTCGTCGGATCCAACATGTATCTGAGCCGGATCAATTTCCAGCAGCTGGAAGCTACCATGTATCTGAACCAGTATCGTCTGGGTTCCAAGACGCTGACCGCTGCCGTACAGTCTTACGCAGTCACCGGAGACCAGACCTACTATGACAATTATATGAAGGAATTAAACGAGGACAAAAATCGTGACATTGCCTGGGAAGGTCTTCAGAAAGACGGTCTGACTGACAATGAATGGGCACAGTTAAACCATATTGCTGAAATGTCCAACGGTCTGGTTCCTCTGGAAGAAGAAGCCATGGATAAGACCGGTTCCGGAGATACACAAGCAGCTATTTCTTACGTATTTGGTGAGGAATATGAATCTACCGTACAAGAGATCACTGCAACCACAGATAATTGTATCAATGATATCCAGGCACGTATGGCTCAGAAGCAAAATACTCTGAATCTGATAATGATCACTACTATGGTGATCTTCATTCTCTGCTTCCTGACCATTGCCCGCAAGATTGTCACCACACTGACCTTTGCAAAACAGGAGCTGCTGATTCCCATTGTAAAAGTATCCGAGCAGATGAAAGTACTTGCGCAGGGACATTTTGACAGCCGTCTGGATCTGCCGGAGGATGACAGTGAAGTCGGCATCATGGTGCAGGCCGTTCATTTCATGAACGACAACTTTACCAAGATGATCACCGAGATTTCCGAGATCTTAGGTCAGATGGGGCAGGGCAACTACCGTGTAGAGCCTACCGAAGAATATGTCGGTGACTTTGTACAGATTAAGGATTCCATGGTGAAGATCATTGCCGATATGAAGAAGACACTGTCCACCATTCAGGTCAGTGCACAGGAGATCGATGGTGGTTCCGAGCAGCTGGCACAGGCAGCTACCGATCTGGCAGAAGGCTGTACCGCACAGGCCTCCAAGATTTCCGAAGCATCCCAGATGATCGACGCTATGGCAAAGAGTATTGAAGAAAAAGCCAGAGTTGCACAGGAGACCGCAGATATCTCCAAGCAGTCCGCACAGACGGTTGCTGATGGCAATGCCAAGATGCAGGAACTGAAAGTCGCAATCGGTGAGATCAGTAAATGTTCCGAGGAGATTCGTTCTATCATTCAGGTCATTGAGGATATCGCTTCCCAGACCAACCTCCTGTCACTGAATGCCTCCATCGAGGCTGCCCGTGCCGGAGAAGCAGGCCGCGGATTTGCTGTCGTAGCCGAGCAGGTCAAGAATCTGGCGGAACAATCCACCGAGGCTGCCGGAGAGACCACAAAGCTGATCGAGAGCACCATCGATGCTGTCAACAAGGGAATCGCCATTGCAGAAGAAACCGAAGCCAGCATGGATCAGGTAATGGAAGAAGCCGAGGCTTCTACCAAGCGTATGGTTGATATGGCACAGGCCCTTCAGGCTGAAGTGTCCAGCGTCCAGCAGATCGATGAAAACATCACCCATGTGGCCGGAATCGTGGACAACAACTCCGCATCTTCTCAGGAGACCGCCGCTGTCAGCGAAGAACAGTCCGCACAGGTACAGACCATGGTACAGCTGATGCATCAGTTCCAGATCTAGTTTTCAGAATGATAAAGCCTGAGTGCTTCTAAAGAAGCCTCAGGCTTTTGTTGTTTTACTATTCTATTGAAGTGAACTCAGATCAATAGAGTAAATGTATTCTTCTATTTTCTCTTTTTCCAAAAATCCGATCATATAAATCGGCAGATATGTGATTTTTTCCGCAACACTAATATTCTCATTGCAGAATACCAATGCCTGTGGAATGGCATATCTTTCATCTTTCAGTACATTGTCCAAAGCATTATGCCTTGTATATGCTTTCCCTGACTT
>CAKSAM010000044.1 GCA_934436245.1 uncultured Acetatifactor sp. | reverse complement strand
GCTTTCTGCTTCCCGCACATATTGGTCCAGTACCTCCCGGAAGGTGACTTCTCCTTCTCCCACCATGATTCCGGTAATCTGAGGGAACTCGCTTAAAAGCCCCGGTCCATCATAAGTCACCTCCGGACCTCCCAGCCAGATTTCCGTATCCGGCAGGATCTTCGGCAGTTCCGTCAGAATCTCCCGGATCAGCTTCCAGTTCCAGATATAACAGGAAAATCCTATTACCTTTGGCTGACGCTTCCAGATTCCCTCCAGAATACTTTCCAGAGACTCATTGATGGTGAATTCCGCCAGTTCCACATAGGGCTGTAACTTTTCTCCCACACTGGCCCGCAGGCTGTAAATAGCGGGATTGGAATGTATGAATTTTGCATTAATAGCTGTTAATAAGAATTTCATGAGATTATTATACTAAGAAAAAAGAATTGTGTCACCACAATTCCTTTTCCTCGCAACAAATGTACAACAAACATTCAACAAAATTTGATTATAAGCTTTTTACAAAACGGTCGAACGCCTTTTGGCCTTCTTCAGTTCTCTTGTAGACACCGGCATCTTCCAATACCTGCATGAATACCAGACCGATCTCCTTCTCTACGATACCGTCGATGTTCTCTGCAGTGATGGCATCGTATTTCGGACGGAACTCGTCTACCCAGTCTGCATGCTTTGCCAGTTCCTCATCGGCTCTTAAGTCTTTACCGGCGAGGATCGCTTCCTTCAGATGCGCCATCTCGCCCTTCAGGCGGGCAGGCAGTACTGCCAGACCCATAACCTCGATCAGGCCGATATTCTCTTTTTTGATATGATGCAGCTTTGCATGGGGATGATAGACTCCCAGCGGATGCTCCTCTGTGGTGATATTGTTACGCAGCACCAGATCCAGTTCGAACTTGTCTCCTCGCTTTCTTGCAATGGGAGTGATGGTGTTATGAGGCTCGTTATCGGTGTAGGCATAGATAAATGCCTCTTCATCCGTATATTCTCTCCACTTGTTCAGGATCACATCTGCCAGGGCAATGATGCGGTCGGTATCCGTGCCGCTGAGACGGATCACGGACATAGGCCATGCCACAATACCGGCATCCACATCCTCGAAACCACCTACAGAGAAGGTTCTCTCTACAGGAGCTTTCGCCATGGCAAACTCGTAATGGCCACCCTGGAAATGATCGTGGCTTAAGATGGAACCGCCTACGATGGGCAGATCCGCATTGGAACCTACAAAATAATGAGGGAACTGCTTTACGAAATCAAACAGCTTACAGAAGGTCGCATGCTCAATCTTCATAGGCACATGCTGAGAATTAAATACGATGCAGTGCTCATTATAATATACATACGGAGAATACTGGAATCCCCACTGGCTGCCGTTAATGGTCACCGGAATGATACGGTGGTTCTGACGGGCAGGATGGTTCACACGGCCTGCATAACCCTCATTTTCACGGCACAATAAGCATTTCGGATAACCGGACTGCTTTGCCAGCTTTGCTGCGGCGATGGCTTTGGGATCCTTCTCGGGCTTGGACAGGTTGATGGTAATATCCAGATCGCCATATTTGGTGGGAGCCACCCATTTCATATCCTTGCAGATACGATAGCGGCGGATATAGTCGGAATCTCTGCTTAATTTATAATAATAGTCGGTAGCTGCCTCAGGAGATACCTGCTCGTACAGTTCATGGAAATGACGGATCACTTCACTGGGTCTGGGCATCAGCATGCTCATGATCTTCGTATCGAAAAGGTCACGGTATACCACGCTGTTCTCCTTAAGAATGCCTTTTTCATAAGCGTAATCCAGCATGCCCTTCAGAACCTCTTCCAGTTCATCCTCGCGCATGGTCACATTGTCACGGTCTTCCAGCTCATCCAGTTCAAACAGCTCCAACAGACGGTTGGTGGTATAGATCACATCTTCCTCCGGAACCAGTCCTGTCTGTACTCCGTAGGATACTAATTTACGAATTAATACCTGAATATCCATTTTTTCTCCATTCTGCCGCCGGACCATTCGGACTGTTTCCGCGGCATTCACTTTCTGTTTGCGTAGGAACCTTACTTTTTCTTACAGGGTCTGGGGGCCGTCACCGATCTCTACTACATAGAAATCAGCTGCATAGCCTATCTTTTCCTTGTATGCTTTGCCTACCTGCTCGATAAAGGTATCAATAGCTTCATCCTTCACAATGCTTACGGTACATCCGCCGAAGCCTGCACCGGTCATACGGGATCCGATGACACCGTCTACCTTCCATGCTTCCTCTACCAGAGTATCCAGCTCGATACCGGTTACTTCATAATCATCCCGCAGGGATACGTGGGATGCATTCATCAACTCGCCGAACAGCTTCACATCATTGTTCTTCAGTGCTTCTACCGCACGGATCGTTCTCTGATTCTCATATACTGCATGCTTTGCACGCTTTCTACGGACATCGCTCTTGATAATAGCCTTGAACTTTTCAAAGGTCTCCTCATCCAGATCACCCAGCGTCTTGATCTTCACTACCTGCTGCAGCTCTGCCAGTGCAGTCTCACACTCACTGCGGCGCTCATTGTACTTGGAATCTCCCAGGCCTCTCTTTTTATTACTGCATGCGATCACGATCTTCGCATTCTCCAGATGGATCGGTGCATACTCATACTCCAGAGTTGCGGTATCCAGGAAAATAGCGTTGTCCTTTTTACCCATAGCAATGGCAAACTGATCCATGATACCGCAGTTTACCTTGTTGTATTTGTTCTCGGAGAACTGTCCGATCAGTGCCAGATCCTGATTGGTCACATCAAATCCGAAGAAATCCCTCAGGATGTAGCCGGTCAGCACTTCTACGGAAGCGGAAGAAGAAAGTCCGGAACCGTTGGGAATATTACCGTTCAACAGCAGATCCATACCGGAAGTCACTTTCATGCCCTTCTCGCCGAAAGCCCAGATCACTCCCTTGGGATAATTGGTCCAGCCTGCTTCCTTGCTGGGTACCAGATCATCCAGAGAAGACTCGATCACTCCCAGCTGCTCGAAATTCATGGAATAGAAACGCAGCTTATTGTCGTTTCTCTTTCTTGCCACACCGTAAGTACCAATGGTCAGTGCACAGGGGAATACATGTCCGCCGTTATAGTCGGTATGTTCACCGATCAGATTCACACGTCCTGGTGCAAAATAAGCCTTGGCGCCCTCTGCATCTCCAAATACTTCTGCGAAAGTCTTCAGAATCGTCTCTTTCATTTCCATTTTCTGCTCCTATCTGCTTACTGTGTAAGCCCCATCCATTTATATGTTCTTACTCTTGTCGCTCCGGCCGATGCCGCGATACGAATTCTCTTGCTCTATGTTTTCATCATAATCGAAAAAAACAAATATTTCTACCTATTTTTGTTTTTCAGACCTGTCATTATGTTAAAAGCTACAAGCCATGCAAAGACAAAAATAAAAACACGCCCTGGGAGCTTGCTCACGAGGACGTGCTTTTATTTTTGGATTTATACGGCGACAGCCGTACATGAAGTAGACGCAACGCGTCTACGAATGTGCATGGCGCAGTTCCCGGGACGTGTCTTTGCTTTTATACGGCGACAGCCGTACATGAAGCAGGTGCTTTAGCGCCTGCGAATGCGCATGGCGCAGTTCCCGGGCGTACTTTATTCCGCACTCTGTTTCCGATACTGTACCGGAGTCATATCATAAGCCTTTTTGAACAGGCGGTTGAAGTGCTCCACATTCTCGTAACCAACGTTAGCCGCTATGGTCTCCACTGTCTGGTTGGTCTCCTTCAAAAGCATTCTCGCTTTCTTCATGCGTTCTTCCCGAACGACCTCCTGGAAGGTCATACCTGCCTTTTCTTTAATGTATTTGGACAAATACGGCTTTGAGAGATGGAAAGTATCTACCAGCATATCCAGTGTCACATCCACGTAGTTCTTCTGGATGAAACTGATGATCTCCACGATCCGCTCCTCTCTGCCGGAGGTGATATGCTGCTCTGCTGCCAGCTTGTTCACAGCGGATACCAATGCAGCGATGGAACTCTTGATGATATCCTCATCCACGCCGACACCCCAGTAGAACTTACCGTCATGGACGATGCCTACATAGGTAGCTGCCTTAGAGTTGGAACCTCTTGAAATCGCATGCTCTTCGTAAACAGACAATTCATAGGTAATACCGAAGTATGTCTTGATTGCATTGCTGACTGCATCCAGACGTCCGTTACCCATGGTGGTAATACTTCTGGAAGCGCCGCCCTGCTCGATGGTCACCTCGGCCTGAATGCCGTTCTCCTGCTTGAAGTGACACTCCGGAACATTGAAGATACTGCGAGGGTAAATATAATTTTCCTCAAAGATCGCATAGATCTCCTTGGGAAGTAATTCCTGATGACGTCTATCGGAGATACCCTTTACCAGGTAGCCGACTTCTTCCTTCATGGCTGCAGGCAGTGCAAAGCCAAACTGCTGCTTCAATACGAATGCTACACCGCCCTTACCGGATACGCTGTTGATACGGATAACATCGGATTCGTACTCTCTTCCCACATCCGCAGGATCGATAGGCAGGTAAGGAATATCCCAGCGCTTGCCGGTCCTGCCTTCCTTCTGCCATGCCATACCTTTGCTGATGGCATCCTGATGGGATCCGGAAAATGCGGTAAATACCAGGTCTCCCGCATAAGGAACTCTCTCATGTACCTTCATGCCGGTAAAATTCTCATAAGCATTGCGGATCTCCATAATATGAGAGAAATCCAGTCCGCTATATACACCGTGGCACATCATATTCAGTGCAACGGTTACCAGATCCACATTACCTGTACGCTCACCGTTGCCGAACAAAGTACCCTCCACGCGGTCTGCTCCGGCCAGTACACCGAACTCCGCATCGCTGATGCCGCAGCCCCGGTCATTGTGAGGATGTACGCTGAGTACTACATTTTCACGATATTTCAGATGCTTGTGCATATATTCTACCTGGCACGCAAATACATGAGGCATTGCCACCTGTACGGTGGTGGGCAGATTGATGATTGCCTTGCAGTCAGCAGTGGGCTTCCATACATCCAGTACTGCATTGCAGACTTCCAATGCATAATCCACCTCAGTCTGGGAAAAACTCTCCGGGCTGTATTCGAACGTAAAGTTACCTTCCGTCTCATCTGCCAGATTCTTTAACATCCGGGCACCGTCTACCGCCAGCTTCTTGATGGCTTCTTTATCCTTTTTGAATACCTGCTCTCTCTGCTCTACGGAAGTAGAATTGTACAGATGGATCACCGCATGAGGCGCACCCTTGACCGCCTCAAAGGTCTTACGGATAATATGCTCTCTCGCCTGGGTCAATACCTGAATGGTCACATCATTTGGAATCATGTTGCGCTCGATCAACGCACGGATAAAATTGTATTCGGTATCGGAAGAAGCGGGGAAGCCGACCTCAATCTCCTTGAATCCAATTTTTACCAACAGCTTAAAGAACTCCAGCTTATCTTCCAGACTCATGGGATCGATCAATGCCTGGTTGCCGTCTCTTAAGTCAACGCTGCACCAGATGGGCGCTTTGGTAATGCTGTCCTTTTTCACCCAGTCGTAGGTCACCTCGGGGGGCATAAAATAAGTTTTCTGATATTTTGCTGCAATGTCTGCGCTGTTCATGGAAATCCTCCTGCCGTATGATTACTTTTTATTTTCAAAAGCTGCTATTTTTACTATTTTCACTTATCTGATTGCATTATCTTAACACTCATAATTTTTGTAATCAAGATATATTCTTATCTTGTTAATTGATGTATTTTAATGTGACATTTTTGTCATACACCTATAAATTCACGAAAAAGGCTATTTTATTCGGTGTTTCTTCTGTTTTATTATTTGATTAAAATTTTTGATTGCATATATCATCTTTTGTTATATTTTAAACCACATTTTTCATTTTATAATGTTGCATAATTGATTAATTTTATTACTGTGTTTAAAATGTTTTTCATAAAAAAACAGATGTCCGTGTCGGGCATCTGTTTACAATCTATTCTCTATTTATATCCTAAACGATTTCTTCGTACTGCATACTTTCGAAATCGTAACGCCCATTCGCATTCCGGGCTGTCAAATAATTTCCACTCTTTCAAAATACCGGATCAGGATATCCGCACAATTCTCGATTCCCAGCTTGGTAGTATCCAGGATCATGTGATAATTGTTCACATCACCCCACACTTTACCGGTATTTTCATAATAATAGTCGGCACGCTCCGCATCATTTTTCTCAAGCATTTCCTTCGCCCCATCATGGGAGAGGCTTTCCTTCTTCATGATACGCTCAATACGATCTTCCTTATCTGCGCACACATACACATTAAACACATTCGGCTGATCCTTCAGGATCTCGGATGCACAGCGCCCCAGAATAATACAGGGATGTTCCGCCAGCCCCTTAATGACCTCCGCTTCCGTAGCATAGCTGTCACCGTCCAGCTCATGCTCTATGTATGCCTTATCATATACCGGCACCCCCAGCTTCTCTGACAACTCCTGTGCGATCAGACTGGCTCCTGTTCCAAATCTTCGGCTGATAGTAATTACAAGGTTCATCGTAAGCACCTCCTTTGTAAGGTACTCTCATTTTATGATAAAGGTACCGACTTTGCAAGAGGGATGTTTTTCTGTAGTTATTATCTCTCTTCTCTGAAGTACGCCAGTCCCAGACTTGCAGGAGGTTGATTCTCTCTCTTACTCCGCATGCTGGTGATGACCAGTACCAGTAAGGTTACGACATAAGGAATCATCTTATACAGCTCCTGATATTCCATATGCTCAATACCGGTAGGCAGATACAGATACAAAATGTACAGTCCGCCAAACAGGAACGAAGCAAATACACTGATATTCGGTCGCCAGATGGTGAAGATAACCAGTGCAATGGCAAGCCAGCCTCTGTCACCGAATGCATCGTTAGACCAGACACCGCAGGCATAATCCATTACGTAGTACAGGCCGCCTAGACCTGCGATCATACATCCCACGCAGGTGGCGATGTATTTGTACCGGGATACGTTGATACCGGCTGCATCTGCGGTATTGGGACCCTCACCGACTGCTCTTAAGTGCAGTCCGGTTCTGGTATGACTCAGAACATACGATGCCGCAAATGCGATGATCACTGCCAGATAAGCCAGGAATCCATAGGATAAAAACAGCTTGCCAAACCAGCCAAGTTTTCCCGCAAAAGGAAGGGACTTACTAAAATAGCTGCTGGTAGCGGACAATGCGATAGAAGGCACATCACTGTTTACCAGTTTGATCAGAGATCCCCCAAAGAAGTTACCGAAGCCGACACCGAAGGTGGTCATGGCCAGACCGGTCACGTTCTGGTTCGCCCGCAGGGTAACAGTCAGGAAGCAGTACAGCAGTCCCATCAGCAGGGATCCTAACAGGCAGCAGAGCATCGGAATCGCAATGGCAAGGAACCCATTCATGTTCGCCGCATCTCCTACGGATCTCTCATAGAAGAAGGATCCGATGACACCGCAGATACCTCCCACATACATGACGCCGGGGATTCCCAGATTCAGATTACCGGACTTCTCCGTGATGATCTCACCGGTACTTCCGTATAACAGAGGAATTCCCTGTACGATCGCTCTCGGAATAAATGCAAGTAAAAATGACCACATGATTACTGTTCCTCCTTTTCTGCTTTTTTACGGAACTGCAGTCTGTAAGTAATGAAAAACTCACAACCGATAATAAAGAACAGGATAATACCTGTCAGAATATCGGAGTAGGAATGATTCAGTCCGAAATTGGTAGAGATCTCACTGGCACCACGATCCATGAAAATGATCAGGAAGCTGGAGAATACCATAGTCAGAGGATTGAACTTGGACATCCAGGATACCAGTACAGCAGTAAATCCCTGTCCGCCTGCAATCGTGGTGGTCACAGTATGATTGATGCCTCCCACCAACAGCAGACCTACCAGTCCGCACAGCGCACCGGACAGAAGCATGGTACGGATGATTACTTTTTCTACTTTGATACCCACATATTTTGCGGTATTTTCGCTCTCACCCACAACAGAGATCTCATATCCCTGCTTGCTGTAGTTCAAATATACATACATAAATATCGTGATCACTACTGCGACTACAATACTTAACAGATATTTGGAACCGAAGATCTGCGGCAGCCAGCCCACATTGGTGTTCTGGTTGATAATGCCGATCTTACCGGATCCCTTGGGAACCTCCCATACTATCGTATAAAATGCCACCAGCTGAGTAGCTATGTAGTTCATCATCAGCGTAGACAGCGTCTCGTTGGTATTCCATTTCGCCTTGAAAAATGCGGGAATGAATCCCCAGATGGCTCCTGCTGCCAGGCTGGCCACGATCATGCACAGGATCACAACTGCGTTCGGAAGCTTATCTCCCAGACAGATCATGCAGGCTGCTGCTGCCAGACCTCCGATCAGCACCTGTCCCTCACCTCCGATATTCCAGAATTTCATCTTAAATGCCGGAGTCAGTGCCAATGCGATCAAAAGCAGGATCGCTATATTCTGAAAAGTGACCCAGGTCTTGCGGACGGATCCGAAAGCACCCAGAACGATGGACTGATATACCTGTAAAGGATTGATTCCCGTGGTAATCGTCGTAATGATACCGCACAGGATCAGCGCCAACAGGATTGCCAGAAATCGGATCCCCAGAGATTTATACCAGGGAAGCGCATCTCTTTTTACGATATGAAACAAAGGCTCTTTATTCTTTTCCTTCATGTTCTTTGCCTCCTACTCTGGTCATCAGCATACCGACCTCATTTTTGTCTGTCTTTCTCGCATCCAGAATACCGCTGACTTCTCCGCCACACAATACCATGATACGGTCGGATAGTTCCATCAGCACATCCAGATCCTCACCTACGAAAATCACGGCAACGCCCTTTTTCTTCTGTTCATTGATCAAATCGTAAATGGTATAGGAAGAATTGATATCCAGTCCACGTACCGCATAAGCCGTCAACAGTACGGTAGGTGCAGACGCAATCTCTCTTCCTACCAGAACCTTCTGGACATTTCCACCGGACAATCTGCGTACCGGAGTGGTGATACCCGGGGTTACAACCTCCAGATTCTCTACCACATCAGCTGCAAGCTGTTTGGAAGGCTTTCGGTTCGTAAACGGCGTATGTCCCTGTCGGAAGGAACGTAACATCATATTATCGGTCAGATCCATATTGCCTACCAGACCCATGCCGAGACGATCCTCCGGTACAAAAGAAAGAGATACACCCATCTCTGCGATCTTCAACGGATCCTTGCCGATGAGCATTTCCTTACTTCCGTCATCTTCCACATAGCTGATCGTGCCGGCTTCTGTTACCTGCAGACCTGCAATGGCTTCCAGAAGCTCCTTCTGTCCACAGCCGGAAATACCGGCGATTCCCAGGATTTCACCACTATTGGCAGTAAAGGAGACATCCTTCAGCTTAACGATACCTTCTTCGTTACGTACAGTCAGTCCCTGTACTTCGATACGGGGCTTCGGATTCACAGGTTCCGGTCTGACAATATTCAAAGTAACCGCACGTCCCACCATCATATTGGTCATTTCTGTAACGGTGGTATCCTTTGTCAGCATGCTTCCAATATACTGACCGTTACGAAGCACAGCCACCCTGTCGGACAGAGATTCCACTTCATGCATTTTATGGGTAATGATAACAATGGCTTTACCATCATCTCTCATTTTCCGGAGAACATTGAAAAGCTTCTCTGTCTCCTGCGGTGTCAGTACTGCGGTAGGCTCATCCAGGATCAGGATATCCGCACCACGATACAGCACCTTTACAATCTCTACGGTCTGCTTCTGGGATACCGTCATATCATAGATTTTCTGCTTCGGATCCACTTCAAAACCGTATTTATCACAGATTTCCTCTATTTTCCGGGAAGCCTCCTTGATATTAAGTCTGCCCTCCAGACCCAGGATGATATTCTCCGTAGCGGAAAGTACATCGATCAGCTTAAAATGCTGATGCACCATACCGATTCCCAGTCGTAACGCATCCTTGGGGGATTTGATGACCTCTTCCTTACCGTTAATAAAGATCTGTCCCTCATCCGGAAAATAAATACCGGAGAGCATATTCATCAGTGTCGTCTTACCGCTGCCGTTTTCCCCAAGCAGTGATAATATCTCACCCTTGAAGATATCCAGATTTACCTTATCATTGGCAATCACGGATCCAAAAGTCTTGGTAATGTTTTTCATCGAAACCGCAGCTACTTTTGTCTCTTTTTCCATCCTAGTCACCTTTCCAATTTATCCACGACCTGCAATTTTCAGGTCTTTTAACACCTGGCATAAGCACACTGGCCGCCCCTTTTCTACCCCATCCATCCACAACAAACAAAAGATCCATAAGGTAGAAAAAGGGCGGCGCGGCGATAAACGCTGCGCCGTCCGGGCTATTTCAATAAATCAATTAATACTGCTCATCCAACAGTTTGATTCCATCAATTCTTACATTGAAGTAAGGAGCGGAACGGAATGCAACATCGGACTCATGGAAGTATCCGTCACTTACTACCTCATGGTCGGGAGTATAATCAGGATCGGTATCGATATCAGCCTCATAGCTGTCCAGGGACTTGCCGTCTACAGTAAAGGTGGTGATATCATATACATGAGTCTTGCCTGCGATCAGATCAGCCTTTGCAGCTTCTACTGCTTCTGCAGTACCGTCTGCTACAGCAGCACCGAGATCGCTCAGCTCTACAGAGCCGGTCTCCAGAGTACCACACCAGTCGGTATCGATAGGAGTTCCATCTGCTACACATTTAATAGCATACTCAAAGTAAGGCTCCCAGTTAACTCTGGAAGATACCAGGAAGGTATTGGGGCAGGCTGCCTCAGTGCTTCCGTTGTAAGATACGTTGGGAACACCTGCGGTCTCACATGCGGTAGGAGCACCCATGGAGTCTGCATGCTGGCTGATCAGTACGCATCCGCCCTCGATCAGCTTGTTAGCTGCTTCCTTCTCAGCGGTCTCATCATACCAGGAACCGGTAAAGGTTACATCCATGGTAGCACTAGGGCATACGGAACGTGCGCCCAGGAAGAAGGATGTATAACCGGACATAACTTCTGCATAAGTATAAGCACCTACATAACCCATCTTAGCCTGATCCTCGGTAATATCACCGTTAGCGATCATCTCATTCAGCTTCATGCCTGCAACGATACCTGCAAGGTAACGGCCATCATAAATGGAAGCAAATGCATTGTGGAAGTTGTCCAGACCCTCAGTATGAGCCTTGGTTCCGGTTGCATGGCTGAACTGAACATCAGGATATTCCTTCGCAGCCTCGATGATGTAGTCCTCATGTCCAAAACTGTCTGCAAAAATGAAATTACAACCTGCATCAGCAAGCTCACAAGCTGCTTCATAAGCTTCCTGTCCTTCAGGAATGTTGGTCTTGGTCATGTACTCAATGCCAAGCTTCTCACAAGCTGCCTTTGCTCCGTTCAGGAAGTTCAGATCATAAGTAGAGTTCTCATCATGCAGGAAAATGAAACCTGCCTTTACACCGGTAACAGTTTCACTGTCAGCTGCTGTAGTAGCTGCTTCAGTAGTAGCTGCGGCCTCGGTAGTAGCTGCAGCAGTTGCTGCATCTGTGCCGGTGGTAGCTGCGTCATTGGATCCGCATCCTGCCAGAGCAGTAACTGCGAGAGCCATAGCTGCGAGTAAACTTACGACTTTCTTTTTCATAATTCTCCTCTTTCTGCGCTGCTGCTTCGTTACAGATCCATGTAGCAGCGCGGGCACAGATCTGCAGATAAACCGGTGAGTCAACGCAAAAAGGGTGTATGACACCTTCATACGACCCCTTTATTGTACTCTCTCAACATTAGTCAGTATAAGCATTTGTCTGACTTTTTGTCAAGAGAGGTATTAAATTTTTATTAACTCGTTTGCGAATGTGGTTCTGAATAGTATCTAACTTATCTAACTCTTAAGATCGAAATGTGATCTCTCCGGTTTTGTCATCCATACTTTCCACAATTGCGAGGGACTCTACACGGATACCCTTGGAACGGATCAGATCACCGCCCTTTTGGAATCCCTTCTCAACGGCAATGCCGACACCCTCCACAGAAGCTCCCGCTTTATTGACAATGTCGATCAAGCCCTCCAGTGCACATCCGTTGGCCAGGAAATCATCAATGATGAGAATACGGTCTTCGGGGTGCAGGAATTTTTTGGAGACGATCACGTCATACACCCTCTTATGTGTAAAGGATTCGATCTTAGTGGAATATACTTCGCCGTCAATATTTACGGACTGGGACTTTTTTGCAAATACCACAGGCACATGAAAATGCTGGGCTGCCACACAGGCAATACCGATACCGGAAGCCTCCACCGTCAGGATCTTCGTAATCTTACGGTCTGCGAACAGATGCGCCCATTCCTTTCCCATTTCATTGAACAGATCAATGTCCATCTGATGATTCAGAAAAGAATCTACTTTTAATACATTTCCTGCTTTTACTGTACCGTCTTTGCGAATGCGCTCTTCGAGTAATTTCATTGTATGTCTCCTCTTTTGTTTCTTCTTAATATATTTTAATGATGTCGGAGTCAAAAGCCCCCGACTTTAATACCTACGGATTGCTTCGTGCTACGCACTACCACAATTCTACCCAATATTCGCATATCGTGGGATTATCATCCCACTTTTATGCTCTTATGTCTCTTATTATACGCAGGATATTACTCCTTTTTCAATAGAAGAACTATATTTCTTGCTATTTTGACGACATTTTGCTATGTTAACCATGAGAATACTGAAATTACGAGGTGTCTTATGCCTATCAAAGGATATATCATAGAAAAATATAATGCCATGACCAACGCTTATACCTGCAATCGTCTGGTACAGGAAGCTTCTGCCCTGGATATGAATCTGCAGATTGTAGGGATCCACGATACTATGGTCTCTCCGCAGGGTGTTACAAATCATGGTAAAATACTGAAACCTGTGGATTTTGTCATCAATCGCTATAAATGGGGGCTGGAAAAGGATGCTATCAATGCACTTGCCACCCGAAGCTATAATCCTTTAACTGCTTATAATATCTATATTAATAAATTTGAACAGGTTCGAAGGCTTCATTCCGAAGCCTTTCTGATCCCGAAATATGTTCTGGGAACTTCACTGTTGCCTTTTTCTTCTATTGTAGAACAACTGGGCCTTCCTTTTGTCGGTAAAGGACTGGAAAGCTCCATGGGAGAGGAGATCGTCTGCATCCGGGATAAAGCTTCTTATGAGGAACTCTCTCTTAACTACCCTTCATCCAAGGAATGGCTCTTCGAAGAATTTATCTCGGAAAGCTACGGCAGAGATCTGCGATTTTACAGCATCCGCGGAGAAGCTGTTGCCTGTATGCAGCGCAGATCACAGGGGGATTTCCGTGCAAATGTAGCTCTGGGCGCTTCGGTAGAGCCTTACCCTGTCACGCCCGGCATCCGTACCATAGCCGCAGATATTTACGAACAGACCGGACTGGATTTTCTGGGAATTGATCTGCTTTTTGGCAGAGAAAAACCTTATTTTTGTGAAATCAACGTTATGCCGGGACTGGAAGGCATTGAAAAAGCCTCCGGTATTAATGTTGCAGCAAAAGTCATGGAAACAATACGATCAGACTTTTCATAAGGAACTCATTTCATATTTGTACCTGCACAGTATACGGAAATATGCGATACTATCGTATCGGTAAAATTGCAGGTTACGGAAAGGTATGCTTATTTTTATGAATAATGCTTCCGGAACACCACTGGAATTTCATAAGTTCACTTCACAGAAAGAAGCGGAAGACTTCGTCTATGCTTCCTATCTGTGGGCTGCCACACATCAGGACTATGCCGCAAAGGATGCCGGAAAAAGACATCCTGAGCTGACGAGATCTCTACTCCGGCAGAAATCGATCACTCCCTGTGTCGTCGTCACCGGAAGCAAGGGAAAAGGCTCCGTTGCCAATATGATTTCCCGGATCCTGCAGACAAATTATACCGTAGGACTGATGACCAGTCCTCATATCACGGATTTCAGAGAGCGCTTCCGCGTCAATGATACCATGATCAGGGAAGCCGACTTTTGCCGTCTGATGGCAGAGATCCAGCCGGAGATTCTGGACATTGCCTCCGATCTGCCAGAGTCGGTGTGTATCAGCCCCATGGGCATTCAGGCGGACCTGGCACTGACTTATTTTTCGGAAAAGCATACAGATTTCAATGTATTCGAATGCGGAAAGGGTGCAAAATATGATGATGTGAACAACATTCGTCACGATTATGCTGTGATCAACCGGATTTTCTTAGAGCATACAAGAGAGCTGGGAGATACGTTAGCTGCCATTGCAGAGGATAAATCCCATGTTATCACCGGAGAGCAGAAGTGCGTGTATTTTGCCGAACAGGAACCGGAAATACTGAAGGTTCTGGTGCGCCGTGCCGAAATGTTACAGGTTCCTTATAAGTTTTACGGTCGGGATTTCCAGGCAGAAAATATCCACTATACCTGTTCCGGTATGCAGTTTGATGTGGTGATCGGAGATAACATTTATCCGAATTTACAGATTCCGTTATTGGGAGAACATCAGGCAAAAAACTGTGCACTGGCACTTGCTGTATGTGTGGATGTCATGGCGGATCTTTGCCGGGAATCCGATACTCCGGATATATTTTCAGATACAATATGCAATCAAATTCGCCGCCAGCTGTCTGCGATCCATCATCCGGGGCGGATGGAGATTCTAAGTTCGGACCCTTTGATCCTACTGGATGCGTGCATCCATTCCGCCAGCTGTGAAAATGTAAAAGAAGTTCTGCGGCATCTTGGGATTTCGAATTGTACTGTTATTGTGGGAATTCCTGAGGATAAGGATTATGCCGGTGTGGTCCGGTCCATGAGGGAAGTTGCGAACCGAATCATTCTCACCAAATCCGGGAATACACATTATCATTTTTCCCCAAAACAGCAGGAATCATTGGCAGAAGAGGGTATTGGCACGATATGGACGGATTCCGTGCAACATGCACTGACTCTGACAGGTTCTTGTCCGGATCCCATTGTAATCCTGGGAACAACTTCGGTAATTTCCGAAGTAGAGCGGATTTTTCAGCGATCTTAACTTGCCCTCATCAGATACAGGTGCTACAATGAGGGCAATAGAAGAGTAGCAAAACATTACGCAGAAAGGAGAAGTCCCATGACAGGTATTTACGGAATCGGTAATTATACTAATTATAGTCTGAGCGGCAATTACGGATACGGTTATTCTACCGGTGCGGTATCTTCCGCACGGCCCGAAGAGAAGGGTATGGTAGTAAATCCCGGGAAATCCGATGTGGAAAAGCTCGGCAGGAAATCTTCTCCCGCGGAATGTGAGACCTGCAAGAACCGCAAATATCAGGACGGTTCCGATGAGATGGTCTCTTTCAAATCTGCAGCCCATATCTCTCCACAGGCTTCCGCTTCCAGGGTGCGCGCCCATGAGCAGGAGCATGTATCCAATGCCTACAACAAAGCTGCACAGAACAACGGCAAAGTTCTCTCCGCCACAGTGTCCCTGCGGACCGCGGTATGCCCTGAATGCGGCACTGTCTACACCGCCGGCGGCACCACCACAACCAAGATCAGCTACAGTGACGAGAGCAATCCTTATCAGCAGAATAAAAAATCCGCCGATGCTGCCGCAGTGATCGGGCGGAATTTGGATCTGAGTGCATAGACCTCATTGCCCAGACGACGCATAATGTCATCCAGGGAATATGACCATCCTCGAAGGGATCAGGTTATTGCTGGGATGCCTTATTACAATCACCAAAATGCATGTTTAGTTCCATTCCTCAGCTAAGAGGAAATCGCAGATATTTCGGTGCTTAATACCATTTCGGCTCATATCAAGTTCATCAAGAGAAACTACATACTTCGGGAAATTATCGCGGACGTTATCATATGCACCAAACTCTCGAGCAATGGTTTCCTCCGATGCCAACAAATATGTGACCTGCACATACAGCTTTTCACCACGCTTGTCGCATACAAAATCAATTTCCTTATCACCCATTCTGCCAACTCTCCTTTTAATACCATAGCCAACATATAAATTCCCTGTTCAGTGAATACATATGGCATCTTCTTTTATATGCATACCACGTTTATTTTCATTAATGTTTAAAGTCGCAAATTGCGACTTTAAAGAATCTGGAATTTCACTTTCAACTAACTGAAACATAAAATCTTCTGGAAATCTCTTAATGTTTCTTTTTACCTGTTCATTTAATCGTTTTACCTCATAGCCATATATTTTTGCTAAATCAGAATCCAGCATAACTTGCTGTCCACGAATTATGTAAATACTATTTATGATATTATCTACTGTATTTAATCCTAATACTTCTCCCATAAACCGTCCTTTCGTGAAGTCGCAATTTGCGACTTCACAACTACATGTTTTCCAGGCTTTCTATTTTCTTCAAAGCCTCCACATAAGCCATCAGTCTCTTCTTCTGCTCTTCTTTAAGGCCATGGTAGTCTTCAATCAGTTGAATGTCATAAGGTGTAAACCGGCTCTCCGGGCTTGCCGCAACAATCTCTTCCTCGGCTTCAATTCCCTTTCCGGTAAGAAGCTGCTCTGGGGTAATCTGTAATACATTGCAGATATCCATAATCTTATCGGCTGTAGGATTGGTCTTTTTTTTCTTCCATTCGCTGATCGTACTAGTCGCAATTCCAACCTGTTTTGCGAATTCAACCTGTGTCATGTTTCTGTCTTTTAACACTTTTAATATTCTTTCACTGATAGTCATTTTATTTTTTCTCCGTATTTCATTATTATAAATTTCATTATTATGAAATATATTACATCATAGTAATCACATATTCAATATAAAAAAGTTCGAAAACACTGAGTTTCCGAACTTTTTTATCTTAATCTCAATCATTAAACTGCCACCTTTTGCAGCCATACAACCGTTTCAACTGTCAAATTTTCATCCACACAAAATTCTGTCCTTCCTGTATCATCAATCGGAAATGTAAATTTGAGAGATTTAATAATCTGACCATTCTCTTTTGGTGCTTCAAAAATCTGTACTTCTTTTAACAAATGTGAATACATCTGTTTCTTTTCTGCATCTGTCATTACATCATACAACTGTACAAATGCTTGTAAATAAATATTACTAGCTGATAATTTATCCTTTTGAGCATTTACAATTCTGGTATCTAATTCTTCCATTTCAACCTTCAATTCATAAATCTTTTCATAAGCTCTTTCTATTCGTTCGGATAAATCGTCATATGCGGTGTTTACCAGCAACTGTAAACACCGCAAAGGAAAGGTAATATATGGTATCAGCCTTTTACACTGCCACTTGTCAGACCTGCCACAAAGAATTTCTGGCAGCAGATAAACACGATAAGTATGGGTAAAAGACTAAATACTGACAATGCAAAGACATAGCCCCACTGTGTAAATTGATGTTCTCCGAAAAATCCGGAGATTGCAATCGGCATTGTCCGTTTCAAATTATCATTTAAAACCGTATTCGCCCAAGGAAATTCCTCCCATGCAGTCAAAAAATTGAAAATAGATACCGAAGCGATTCCGGGTTTCGCAAGGGGAATTATGATCCTTCCGAAAACCGTAAAAACACTTCCACCATCCATATAAGTTGCTTCATCCAATTCTCTGGGAATCCCTTCCACAAAACCCTTTATCATAAATGTTGAATAAGGAATTGTCCATGCTGCATAAAAAGGAACCAGTCCTGCAAGAGAGTTGATTACACGTATTTTTACCGCCAGTTCATACTGTGGAACGATTAGTGTCAGTCCCGGCACGATCATTGTTAAGACGATAAATCCAAACAGGAAATTTTTCCCCGGGAAATCAAATCTTGCAATTACATATCCCAGAGCCGAAGCAATCGCTGCTGCAATAAGCACGGATGCTACGGATACACACATACTGTTTAAAAAATTGCGATAGAATTTTCCCTGTCCCAATACGTATTTGTA
>CAKSAM010000043.1 GCA_934436245.1 uncultured Acetatifactor sp. | reverse complement strand
ATTAAGCCCCGGTAGTTTACGATACGTGGGGCGTAATCATTAAATTTAGTCAATTAAGCCCCGGTAGTCTTACGATAGTGGGGCGTAATCATTAAATTTTGTCAATTAAGCCTCGGTAGTCTTACGATATGTGGGGCGTAATCATCAAATTAAGTCAATTAAGCCCCGGTAGTCTTACGATAGAGGGGCTTAATTATCAAATATTGTGCGTAACGCCCCATACCTTGGTTTAAGGAAGGGTACAGAGAAGCTTGTTCCTGTCTCCTGTGCCCACGCTGAGGTGGGCAGTCCTTTCTGCGTGGATTTTACGGCAACCCTACGTTACGAGCCATGCACTCAATTCATAAATGTGTCGCAAAGGGCGCTCCACATTTATTGGCAGTTCTCCGCAATGAGCCACGCTATTCATAAGATTGTCAGCAAAAAACGCTGCCAATCTTATTTCATATCGCGGCGTTCGCCGCATCACGGCATAAGTAAAGACAGCGATTTGTGCGCAAGCGCCCATCGCTGTCCTCACTATGCCTATGCGCGGCTCATTGCTCGCGTAACTTTCAAGTTAAAATAAAACTTTAGTCTTTATATTAAAAGGGTTCTTTGTTATAATAATTGCGGTTAGTTTGTAATAACAAAATCATTATATGAAATAGATACATAGAAAAGGAGAATAATATGACAGCAAAAGAAATGCTCGGCAAGGTGGATCATACGCAACTGAAGGCATTCGCAACCTGGGAGGATGTTCAGAAGTTGTGTGATGAGGCAATCCAATATCATACCGCCAGTGTATGTGTGCCTCCCTGTTATATTAAGAGAATCCATGACACCTACGGGGATAAGATCAATATCTGTACCGTAGTGGGATTCCCGTTAGGCTACAGTGTGACGGAAGCAAAGGTGGCAGAAGTACGTAAGGCACTGGAAGATGGTTGTAACGAGATCGATATGGTAGTTAATATCAGTGATGTGAAGAATGGTCTGTTTGACAAGGTGGAAGAAGAGATCCGAACGCTGAAAAAAGAATGCGGAGAACACATCCTCAAAGTCATTATAGAGACCTGCTATCTGACCGAGGAAGAGAAAATCGCAATGTGTAAGGCAGTGACCAATGCCGGAGCAGATTTCATCAAGACATCTACCGGTTTTGGAACCGGCGGTGCCACGAAGGAGGATGTGGAACTGTTCAAAAAATATATCGGCCCAAAGGTAAAGATCAAGGCGGCAGGCGGCGTATCCAGCATGGAAGATCTGGAGATGTTTTTAGACCTTGGCTGTGAGAGAATCGGTACATCAAGAGCGGTAGGACTCTGCAAGGGAGAACTTACGGAAGGATATTGATCCGTTATACGCTATACTGTGCAGAATTTTGCCTGCCACCGGGCGATGATAACAACGAATAAATCAAACAGCTGACTGAGGCATTTTGATGCGTTCCGAAGCAGAAATAATACATAGAATGGAGATAACATGGAAAACAAAGTAATTCAGGACAGGCTTATGCTTCTCCGGAAGAAGATGCAGGAAGAGGGCGTTGATTTCTATATGATGCCCACAGCGGATTTTCATAATTCCGAATATGTAAATGATTATTTTAAAGTAAGAGAGTATTTTTGTAATTTCACCGGCTCTAACGGTACATTGTTAGTATGGAAGGACGGCGCTGGCCTGTGGACCGACGGAAGGTATTTCATCCAGGCGGCAAGCGAACTGGAAGGAACCACCGTAGAACTGTTCCGTATGCTGCAGGAAGGGGTTCCCACCATCGAGGAGTTCCTGGAGCAGAACATGGAACAGGGACAGACCCTGGGCTTCGACGGCAGAGTCATTGCTGCCATGGATGGTAAAAAATACGAAAAGGTGCTGGAAAAGAAGCAGATCCGCATCGCCTATGAGAAAGATCTGGCAGAAGGCATCTGGGCAGACAGACCGGATTTCCCTGCCGGAAAAGTAACGGTACTGGACGAGAAAATTGCCGGTAAGAGTGTGGAAGAGAAACTCATGCAGACCAGAGAGAAGATGGTAAAGGACGGCGCCAACGCACTGCTTCTGACCAAGCTGGATGATCTGATGTGGCTCTTTAATATCCGCGGCTGTGACGTGGAATGCAATCCGGTGGCCATGTCCTATGCCTACGTTACAGAAGGTACCACTACACTGTTTATCCAGCAGAAGGCACTGGATACACAGGTGACGGAGTATCTGGCAGCACATCACATCGATGTGAAGGAATACGGCACTGTTGTAGATTTTCTGAAGTCGATTCCCGCAGGCAATGCGATCCTCGTGGATAACAGATATTGCAGTTATACTTTATATAAGACACTGCAGAAGAACCAGCAGCTGATAGAGGGTAAGAATCCCACCGAACTGTTGAAAGCCATTAAGAATCCGGTGGAACAGGCGAGAATGCAGGAAATTTTCCTGAAGGACAGCGTTGCGGTAACCAAATTCATCTACTGGCTGAAAACTCATGTGGGCAAAGAGAAGATTACTGAGGTGACAGCAGCGGATTATCTGGAACAGAAGAGAAGAGAGATTCCGGAATTCCTGGATTTGTCTTTCCCCACCATCGCAGGCTACAAGGCCAATGCAGCCATGATGCATTATGAGGCGACTCCTGACAACTGTGCGACGCTGGAGCCGGAAGGAATGCTTTTAGTAGATTCCGGCGGACAGTATCTGGGCGGTACTACCGACGTAACCAGAACCATTGTATTGGGACCTGTTTCCGAGGAAATCAAAAAGCACTACACCATGGTAGCAGCGGCAGTGATGCAGCTGACCCATGCCCACTGGCTCTATGGCTGTACCGGACGGAATCTGGATATTCTGGCAAGACAGCCCATCTGGGATATGGACATTGATTACCAGTGCGGCACCGGACATGGTGTGGGATACATTCTGAACGTACACGAAGGTCCCCAGAACATGCGTTGGAGATTCACCGGAGGTATGGTGGAAGCCGTGTTCGAAGACGGCATGGACATCACCAATGAGCCAGGTATCTACATCCAGGGCAGCCACGGTATTCGTATCGAGAACGTGATGCTGGCGAAAAACGATGTGAAGAACGAGTACGGTCAGTTCATGCATTTCGAGACCTTGACATGGGTACCTATCGATAGAGAAGCTATTGACGAAAAGTACCTGAATGATACCCAGATCAAGTATCTGCACGAGTATCAAAAAACGGTTTATGAAAAGATTTCTCCTTATCTGAATGAGGAAGAAAAAGAATGGCTGGCGGCGGAAACCGGAGCAAAGTAAAGAGAATATAAAATCAATATAAAATTTTTAACGGTTTCTTGACTTTTTTACTGGGTTTTGAGATAATACACACGATGTGGCAGAAGATAAAGACACACATAAATTTAAAGGAAAGAGGTTAATGTAAGATGGCAGAGATCAATTTAAGCAAGTACGGCATCACCGGAACCACAGAAATCGTTCACAATCCTTCTTATGAAGAGTTATTCAAAGAAGAGCTTAAGCCTGAACTGGAAGGCTATGAGAAAGGTCAGGAGACCGAACTCGGTGCGGTAAACGTTATGACCGGTATATATACAGGACGTTCTCCTAAAGATAAGTTCATCGTTGAAGATGAGAACTCCAAGAACACTGTATGGTGGACTTCCGATGAGTACAAGAACGACAACCATCGTATGTCTCAGGAAACATGGGCTGCTGTAAAGGATATCGCTAAGAAAGAGCTGTCCAATAAGAGACTGTTCGTTGTAGATGCATTCTGCGGCGCTAACAAGGACACCCGCATGGCTATCCGTTTCATCGTTGAGGTAGCTTGGCAGGCTCATTTCGTAACCAACATGTTCATCAAACCCACCGAGGAAGAGCTGAAGAACTTCGAGCCTGATTTCGTAGTTTACAACGCATCTAAGGCTAAGGTTGAGAATTACAAGGAGCTTGGTCTGAATTCCGAGACCTGTGTAGCTTTCAACATTACCAGCCGTGAGCAGGTTATTATTAATACATGGTACGGCGGAGAGATGAAAAAGGGTATGTTCTCCATGATGAACTACTACCTGCCTCTGAAGGGCATCGCTTCCATGCACTGCTCCGCAAACACCGACATGAACGGTGAGAACACCGCTATCTTCTTCGGTCTGTCCGGAACCGGTAAGACCACTCTGTCTACCGATCCTAAGCGTCTGCTGATCGGTGATGATGAGCACGGCTGGGACGACAACGGCGTATTCAACTTCGAAGGTGGATGCTACGCTAAGGTTATCAACCTGGACAAGGATTCCGAGCCCGACATCTACAACGCAATCAAGAGAGATGCTCTGCTTGAGAACGTAACCGTTGCTGCTGATGGCAAGATTGATTTCAATGATAAGAGCGTTACCGAGAATACTCGTGTATCTTATCCTATCAACCATATTAAGAATATCGTACGTCCTATTTCTTCCGCACCCGCAGCTAAGAACGTAATCTTCCTGTCTGCTGATGCATTCGGCGTACTGCCTCCCGTATCTATTCTGACTCCGGAGCAGACCCAGTACTACTTCCTGTCCGGTTTCACAGCTAAGTTAGCTGGAACCGAGCGTGGTATTACCGAGCCTACCCCTACCTTCTCCGCTTGCTTCGGTCAGGCATTCCTGGAGCTGCATCCTACCAAGTATGCAGAAGAGCTGGTTAAGAAGATGGAGAAGAACGGTGCTAAGGCATACCTTGTAAACACCGGATGGAATGGAACCGGCAAGCGTATCTCCATTAAGGATACCCGTGGTATCATCGATGCTATCCTGGATGGTGCGATCAAGACCGCTCCTACCAAGAAGATCCCTTACTTCGATTTCGAGGTTCCTACCGAGTTAACCGGTGTTGATACCGGAATCCTGGATCCCAGAGATACCTACGCTGATCCTTCCCAGTGGGAAGAGAAGGCAAAGGATCTGGCTCAGAGATTCATCAAGAACTTCGCTAAATACGAAGGAAATGATGCAGGTAAGGCTCTGGTTGCTGCTGGTCCTCAGCTGTAATCTTACTTTACAGATAATTATAAAATACCAAAAGGCTGTCTCTTCGGAGGCAGCCTTCTTTTGTTGAAATAATTTGTGATTATCTTTGCTTATAAATTGGCACATCGCTTTATGAACACCGGATGAATATTGGTAAAATTTACAGTTGTAAAATTTACTTTGACTCGTTATAATATACTTAACCTGAGATGCACGATAACTCTTGCCAGTTTTGAACCTACATTTACTTTAAACGGGATTCCTATATTGCCAAGTGGCTGTCAAGCCCTCACTCCGAAAGGAGGATTGGAAGGGAAGGCAAAAAGTTGGTTGCGGTTACCCACCTAGCATTGCTAGGAGTCAAAAGGCAAGGGGCGGCATTTTGGGGGACAACAATACAAATGAGAGAGCAGTCCGTTGGGGCTGCTCTTTTAAGTCTGAATAAGAGATTATTCTAAACAGGTGAGGTATCGTATTGAAACATGATCGATTTTGGGAAGGTTATCAAAAACTGTCGAAAGAACAGAGAATACAGCTGAAGAAATACCTGTGTGCATTAGGAACGGCATTTCTTCTTTTTTTGATTTTCATAAATTTATTGTATAGTTGTGCAGGCAGTGAGGAACAAATTCCGGAACAGGAAGAAACTGTACCACAGCATATCCCGGTGGTACGGGAGCTTAGAAATGTCTGGATTACAGAGACGGAAAATGACCAGATCACAATTTTCTGTGATGGAGAAAGAAAAACTTATTTTTTTGATAGAAAGACAGAAAGCACAGACTCCCTGCCAACATTGGAACTGATGAGGGAACAGATGGCAGATGTTGAGCTTACGGATGGTCTGGTTAGTTCAATTACTCTGAAAACGGAGAAGGTTACAGGCCGGGTGCTGTCTGCGGATGCCAGTGGCGTCGAGATTGAAGGAAGAGGCAGGATTCCGCTGTCGGAGGATTATAAAGGGTATCGGCTGTACCGGGAACTTGCCATGTGTACTATTGCGGATCTGGCCTTTGGATATGCAGATGCGGATTTCATTCTGGAAAATGGTATGATCTGCGGTATTTTATTGGCTAGAGAAGAAAATATGGAAAAGATCCGTGTACTTCTAAAAACTTCGGATTTTGCAGACACTCTGCACCGGGAGGTGATACTGACGGCTGACAGTGGCTTCCTGCTGCAATATGGCAGCGGTGAAGAGGTGCAGGAAGAAATGTTTTCCCCAGGAGAAAAAGTTACGATCAATATGGAAAGCGATTACTTTGTGGGAGAGCGTATCTGCATAGTGCCAACAGTACTGACCGGAAGAATCCGGCTGCTTAATGTAAACAGAAGTCAGGGAGAACCTTCATACCGTGGGAATATTGAACTGTTGCGGACAGCGGATGGAATTGCAGTGGTGAATGAATTGCCACTGGAGGAATATCTCTATAGTGTGGTGCCAAGTGAGATGCCGGCATCTTATCCGTTAGAAGCGCTGAAGGCTCAGGCAATCTGTGCCAGAACCTATGCATACGGACATATGCTCCGGGCAGGCTATCCGCAATATGGAGCCCATGTGGACGACAGCACCTCTTATCAGGTTTATAATAATATTATGGAAGCCGACAGTGCCACCACGGCAGTAAAGGAGACGTATGGCAGGATGATCCTGACCAATGAGGGAACAGTGGCAAATACTTACTATTATTCTACATCCTGTGGAGTGGGAACTACGGCGGACATATGGAAGACTGAGGAGGCAAAGACTCTTGACTATCTTAAAAGCAGTTATCTGAATCCTGGGAGTCTCAGGCAGGTGGACAGTGAGACAGTGGCAGTGGGGGGTGATACAAGTGCTGTAGAAACGAAGGTGGAGGCTCTGAGCAACGAAGAGACTTTTCAAACGTTTATCAGCAGTATCCGGGCAGAAGACTACGAGGCGCAGGAACCATGGTATCGATGGTGTTATACAGTGAAGAAAATCGATATCAGCCGGATGACAGAGGTTTTGAAAAAACGATATGAAGCAGACAAGGAGTTGATATTGACTCTGAAAGATGGTGACTATATCAGTCAGGACATCACATCTTTTTCCAGAGTGCAAGCTATTACTGTAGCGAAAAGAGGCTCGGGAGGAGTGGCGGATGAACTGGTCATTTCTACGGATAAAGGTAACATTAAAGTAATTTCAGAATATAATATCAGAGCTGTACTTTGCGACGGAACGACGAAAGTGGTAAGACAGGACGGCAGTGAAGTATCCATGCCGAGTCTTCTTCCCAGTGCATTTTTTGTGATTGAACCTAGCCATGATAAGAAAAATGTGATAGGATATAACATTATCGGCGGTGGATTTGGCCATGGCGTGGGAATGAGCCAGAACGGTGCCAGGAATATGGCATTGCACGGGCTTGACGCAGAACAGATCCTTAACTTTTTTTATGAAGGATGTGACATATGCTCAGGAAGCTAATCCGCATCTGGCTGGATTTCTCGGCGCAGATGAAAAAACAGAATATCAGTGCATATGCGGCAAGTACCGCTTTCTTTCTGTTTTTATCGGTGATTCCGATGCTTATGGTGGTCTGTGCGGTGATTCCGTATACCCCGGTGACAGAACAGAACCTGGTTACAGCATTGACAGATATGACACCGGATATTGCCGATGCCATGGTGGAAAGCCTTGTGGTGGATGTATATGAGAGCTCTGTAGGAATTCTGCCTGTAGCATTGATCGCCATGGTATGGTCAGCAGCAAAAGGCGTTATGGCACTGATGCGGGGGCTGAATGCGGTCAACGGTGTAGATGAGAAGCGTAATTATTTTGTGATCCGTTTTATTGCCAGCTTTTATACCCTGATCATGCTGGTGGTGCTGATCCTTTCACTGTTCCTGATGGTATTCGGTAATCAGCTGGTAAATATTGCGTTACACAGGATTCCACAGCTGCAGATGTTTGTAGGTTTTTTGATGAATTTCCGGTTCCTTTTCGTATGGGCGGTATTGATTTTGTTATTCGGGCTGATTTATGCTTACATACCGGACACAAAATTGAAATTTACCGAACAGATTCCGGGAGCCTGTTTTGCGGCAGTGGTCTGGAGTGTGTTCTCCTGGGGATTTTCCATGTATGTGTCCTACGGAAACGGATACAGTATTTACGGAAGTCTGACAATTATTGTTATCATTATGCTTTGGTTATATTTCTGCATGTATATCATATTGATCGGAGCTTATCTGAACAGATATTTTCGTCCGGTGAACCGTGTACTGGTGAATCATGCCAGCGCTAAAAGTGAGTGTGCAAGAGAAAACCGCAGACGTATCCGTGAGATCAAAAGAATTCAACGAAGAAAACGACATTATACAATAATCACAGAAGAACAGGAGAAACAAAGTCAAAATCCGGAAGATGGGAATTGAACTAACTCTATAAATGTAGTAAACTGATAAGGAGAGGGCAAAACTGGCCTCTCCTGTTATGTTAAGAAGAAAGCAGGCAAATGAGCCCTGCGGAAATGAGGATAAATTATGGAAAAGAAAAACACATGGGAGACCTATTCTTCCAGACAGTTAAAGGAATTGGAAAAGATAAATGCACAGTACCGTGATTTTTTGGACAATGGTAAAACCGAACGGGAGTGCATTGATACAATTGTAAATACTATTGAAAAGGCAGGATATCGTGAACTGGAAAAGCTGATCAAAGAAGGGGCTTCTCTTAAGACCGGAGACAAGGTCTACAGTGTATGGATGAACAAATCTATTGCCATGTTCCAGATCGGCCGGAAACCAATGCTGGAAGGAATGAATATCCTGGGGGCACATATTGACAGTCCGAGACTGGATGTGAAACAGAATCCACTGTATGAGGATGGCGGCTTTGCTTATCTGGATACTCATTACTACGGCGGTGTGAAAAAATACCAGTGGGTAACCATTCCTCTGGCAATTCATGGAGTGATCGTGAAAAAGGATGGCACCTGTGTAGAAGTAAATATCGGTGAGAATGAAGATGATCCAGTATTTTTCGTATCCGATCTGCTGATTCATCTGGCTCAGGAGCAGTTGGAGAAAAAAGCTGCAAAGGTTATCGAGGGTGAAGCACTGGATATCATCGTAGGAAACAAGCCGCTGTTGATCGACAAGAAAGATAAGAAGAAGGATGAGAAGGAAGCCGGGAAAGAAGCAGTAAAAGCAGGCGTTCTGGATATTCTGAAAGAAACCTACGATATTCATGAAGAGGATTTCGTCTCCGCAGAGCTGGAGATCGTTCCTGCAGGTAAGGCGAGAGAAGCAGGCTTCGACCGCAGCATGATCCTGGCTTATGGACAGGATGACAGGGTTTGTGCCTATACTTCCATGCAGGCCATGCTGGACAGTAATGTAACAGAACGGACGATGTGCTGTATTCTGGTAGATAAGGAGGAAATCGGTTCTGTAGGCGCAACCGGTATGCAGTCTCATTTCTTTGAGAATGCTGTAGCAGAGGTAATGAATCTGGCAGGAGAATACAGTGAACTGAATGTAAGAAGGTGTCTGGCGCACAGCTGCATGCTTTCCTCTGATGTCAGCAGTGCTTTTGATCCTACCTATGCTTCCAGTTTCGACAAGAAAAATGTGGCCTATTTAGGCGGCGGCATGGTTATCAATAAGTTTACAGGAGCCAGAGGCAAGTCGGGCTCTAATGATGCGAATGCAGAGTATCTTGCACATCTGCGTCATGTTTTTGATAAAGCTGAAGTGAATTTTCAGACAGCAGAGCTTGGCAGGGTAGACTTGGGCGGTGGTGGAACCATTGCATATATTCTGGCACTGTATGGAATGAATGTCATTGACAGTGGTGTCGCTGTTCTGAATATGCATGCACCATGGGAAGCTACCAGCAAGGCCGATATATATGAGGCATATCGCGGTTATAAAGCATTTGTGGAAGGAGCGGGCCTGTAATGGCAGAGATAACAGAATTAAAGAAATCAGATTTTTATTTTGATCTGCCACAGGAACTGATTGCCCAGGATCCCTTGGAGGATCGTTCTTCCTCAAGACTCCTGGTACTGGACAAGAATACCGGAGAGTTCTCCCATCATATTTTCAGAGATATCATTGATTATCTTCACCCGGGAGATTGTCTGGTACTGAACAATACCAAGGTGATTCCGGCGAGACTTTTAGGAGAAAGGGAAGGTACCGGCGGACATGTGGAAGTTCTTTTGCTGAAGCGAAAGGAAGCTGACGTATGGGAGACATTGGTAAAGCCGGGAAAGAAATGCAAACCCGGACAGCGGCTGACCTTTGGAGACGGGCTTTTAAAAGCAGAGGTTCTTGAGACGGTGGAAGAGGGCAACCGCCTGATCCGCTTTGAATATGATGGCATCTTTGAAGAGGTGCTGGACAGGCTGGGAGAAATGCCGCTTCCTCCCTATATTACCCATAAACTGAAAGACAAGAACCGTTATCAGACTGTTTATGCAAAATATGAAGGCTCTGCAGCAGCACCTACAGCCGGACTGCATTTTACACAGGAATTGTTACGACAGATTGCAGAAAAGGGAGTCCGGATTGCCTACGTTACTCTGCATGTGGGACTGGGAACTTTCAGACCGGTAAAAGAGGAAAATGTGTTAGAACATCATATGCATTCCGAGTATTATCAGGTGACGCAGGAAGCTGCTGATACGATCAATGAGACCCGAAAAAACGGTGGCCGTGTCATCTGCGTGGGAACCACCAGCTGCCGTACGGTAGAGAGCGCTGCGGACGAGCAGGGGCTGGTACAACCCGGCTGTGACAATACCGAAATCTTTATTTACCCCGGATACAGGTTCAAGGTGCTTGATGCATTGATCACCAATTTCCATCTGCCGGAATCAACGCTGGTAATGCTGGTATCCGCACTGGCGGGAAGAGAGCATGTGCTGAATGCTTACAAAGAAGCAATCCGGGAAAAGTACCGCTTTTTCAGTTTTGGAGACGCTATGTTCATCGCTGATTTAAAAGGAGAAAAATAATGGAAGAAAGAAGACGAAGCAAGCGTACAGAAATGAATTCCACCCTGATGGTGAAGCGTCTGGATCAGGGGGATATGCAGGAAGTCAGCATTGACATCGTAGATGTATCTCCCAACGGAGTGGGATTTTTGTGCAAGGAAGTGTTAAGTATCGGTGCAGTGTATGAATCGAAGCTGAGGATTTGGACGCATGAAGTGCTGCATGCTTTCTTACAGATCGTCCGGATCGAGATGAAGGAAGATACCTATGCCTATGGTGCCGTGTTTATCGGCATGTCGGAAAGTGATGCGGCAAGAATCCGGGTATATCAGGCCATCAATGATGATGAAAAAGAATAAGCGTAAAATAGCAGTCAGTATGGTGGCTGCTATTTTACTTGTACTGTTATATCTGCTCATTTTTGCTTTTTCCGGACAGGACGGTGAGGAATCCGGATCCCTGAGTTCCATGATTTCAGAAAGGTGTGTAGAATTGCTAAACGCCATTTCGGGAGAGCACTGGACGCAAAATGTAATTGACAGCATGGCAGCATATTTTGAACATCCGATTCGAAAACTGGCGCATTTTTCGGAATATGCATGCATGGGAATCCTGCTGTATGGAATGTGGAGACCATGGAAGAAGAGAGGATGCCGCCTGTATCTTCTGATTGCTGCATGGGTATTTGTTTCTGCAGGAGCAGATGAGTTTCATCAGTTGTTTATTCCGGGACGCTATGGATGTTTTGCGGATGTGGTGTTGGATACCTGTGGCGGTGCTTTTGGAATGCTTTTATGTGTGTGGATTGAGAGACTGGTATTGAGGAACCGACAGAAAAAGAGATCACTTTCGTGACCTCTTTTTTATCTTTAAACGAATGTCTATTTTTTGTCATGCAGGATATAGCCTTTTTCGCAAAGGATTTTCGTGGATTTCTCAATGGCTTCTTCCTGGTAGAATTCAATGCGGAGCACACCACCTTCGTATTCTCTGTTGTGGACAATACCTATGTTTTTGATACTGATATTTTTCAGGGCAAGAATCGTTGCAACCGCAGCAATTTCACCGGGCTCATCAGCAATATCAATGGTAATGGCGTAGGAGCTCTTTAATGGGCCACTGGCGGTATTGATAAAGGAGTCACGATAAATCCGTGCACTGTCAAACAACTGGTACAGTTCATTGCTGCTATGGGCATCCAAATCCCTTTGAATTCCCTGAAGGGATGCAATATAGGAAGATAAAAGAGCCGATATGTTTTCTGTATTGGTCAGACAGATCTGCTGCCATACAGCAGCAGAAGAAGATGCAATCCGGGTAATATCTTTAAAACCTCCGGCAGCAATCATTTTCATCAAGCCGTCGGCAGAATCGTTATCCCTGACCAGATTTACCAGAGAAGCGGCAATGATATGAGGCAGGTGACTGACAGCGGCAGTGACGTAATCATGCTGTGAGGGATCCAGAATCAGAGGGATAGCCCCTAACTGCTGCACCAGATTTTTGTAATCCGTGACTTTATTTTCCGGAACGGCAGCTGTAGGCGTGAGAATATAGTAAGCATTTTCTAAAAGCACGGCTTTGGAATTGATAAAGCCCACACGGTCACTTCCAGCCATGGGATGCCCACCGATAAACTGTTCTTCCAGACCGGCCTTTTTGATTTCCCTGTGGATCTCGCTTTTAACACTTCCCACATCGGAGAGAAGAGTCTTTGGGGAGAGAATTTCTTTTACAGCGGAAAGGTTCTCATCATTTTTTTGCACCGGAGCACAGAGAAAGAGATAGTCGCAGGCGGAGAAGGACGCATCAATTCTGGTGGTGATCACATTGACTACACCGCATCCGGAAGCCTCTTGCAGAGTTTCTTCGTTAATATCGTATGCAATGATCCGGGACTGGGGGAGATTCTGTCGAATCGCACGGGCAATGGAACCACCGATCAGACCCAGACCGATAAAACCAAACGTAAGAGTACTCATGTATATTTCCTCGATTCTGTAATTTGCTCTTCAAACACTATAGCAAATTAACGTGCGAAAATCAAGAGAGTGAGAGATTCTTTTCGGATTTACTTGCAAGAGTGTAGTAAATATGGCAAGATGTAACTGTTCAGAGTCATGTAAATAGTATCAAAGGTCCATCGAACGATGGACAAGAGGAGGAAAAGAGATGCATTCACCTTTAGAAATCGCCAGAAACTATATAGAGGTCGGAATTCATAAAGTAAATCTGTCAGTTTTTAAAATGATTCTGCTTGGATTTTTTGCCGGTATGTTTATCGGATTTGCCGGAATTGCCTCCACTACGGCATCCAGCAGCATAGGTATCGCATCGGTGGCGAAACTGGTGGGGGCGGCAGTGTTCCCGGCTGGCATGGCCATGGTGCTGGTAGCCGGCAGTGAGCTTTTCACCGGTAACAATCTGATCATTCTGGCTGTATTGGAAAAGAAAATATCAGTATGGAAAATGTTAAAGAACTGGCTGTTTGTTTATATCGGTAATTTTATCGGTGCAGCTTTTGTGGCAGTACTTGTTGTAGTGGGACGTACACCGGATCTCTTTGGAGAGCAGCTGTCGCAGGCAATCGTGAACGCAGCGGCAAGCCGGACAGATTTAAGCGTGGGAGAGGCTTTTGTACGAGGCATTCTATGTAATATTCTGGTGTGTATTGCTGTATGGATGTCCTTTGCAGCAAAGCGTGTATCCGGCAAACTTCTGACCAGCTATTGGCCGGTCATGCTTTTTGTATTATGTGGATTTGAACACAGTATTGCTGATATGTATTTTGGTGTGTGTGGACTGTTGACCGCACAGGTCTATGGAATTACGGCGGAGAGCCTGAGCTGGTTTAATTTTCTGGTGAAGGCATTACTTCCCATTACCCTTGGAAATATTGTGGGCGGTGCAGGCATTGTGGGATGCGGTTACTGGCTGGCATATCTGCACAGAACACCTTATTCTGTGGAAACGACTGCTGTCGAGCAGGAAGAAATCGATATTGCTGAGGAATATTAGATAGTTCTCTGAGTTTCCGGTTAAATTCATAATCGTATCCGTTCTGCATATACATGTAACAGCAATTGCAGGAGGTGTTTTATGGATTATGCTGTGAACACATATGATCTGTATCGGGATATACAACAAAGGACAGGAGGAGAAATTTACATAGGTGTACTTGGTCCGGTGAGAACAGGAAAGTCCACATTTATCAAACGTTTTATGGATGAAATGGTGCTTCCCTATATGGAGGATGAAAATGCAAAAATGCGGGCACAGGATGAACTGCCGCAGAGTGCGGGCGGCAGGACCATTACTACCACTGAACCGAAGTTTATTCCCAATGAGGCTGCAAAAGTGAGGCTGAAGGATGATATTGAAGTGTCAGTGAGGCTGATTGATTGTGTGGGATACATGATTGACGGAGCAACGGGGCATATGGAGGAAGATACGGAACGTATGGTGAAAACACCATGGTCAGAAGAAGAAATTCCGTTCACACAGGCAGCAGAAACCGGAACAGATAAGGTCATGAAGGATCATTCCACTATTGGTCTGGTGATCACAACAGATGGGAGTATCGGTGAACTTCCCAGAAGTAATTATCTGGGGGCAGAAGAAAAGACGATTCTGGCTCTGAAAAAATCGGGAAAGCCATTTTTGGTACTGGTAAACAGCCAGAAGCCCTATTCTGATGAGGCAAAGCAGGCTGTTTTGGAAATCACGGATAAGTATGATGTTGCTGCAATGCCGGTGAATTGTGCACAGTTAAAAAAAGAAGATATTCATAGAATTCTCGAAAGAATTCTATATGAATTTCCGCTGACAGCTGTAGAATTTTATTTCCCCAGGTGGATGGATATGCTTCCTTCAGACCATGAGATAAAGCAGGATCTGCTGAAACAGATCCGGGAATTAATGAATGCATATGACAAGATCCGTGATGTGGTGGAACACCCGGTAGAATTGCAGGGGGAGTACATTAGTAACTGTAAAATGGAACCGGTTCAATTACAAAATGGAATCGTGCCCGTACAGGTAAGCATTGATGACAGGTATTATTATGAAATGCTTTCCGGAATGCTGGAAGAAAGTGTAGAGGACGAATATCAGCTGTTAAACAGACTGAAAGAACTTGCTGCAATGAAGAGGGAGTACACCAAGGTACAGGATGCTCTGGCAATGGTAAAAATCAAGGGGTATGGAGTTGTAACTCCTGACAGAGAGGATATTACACTGGAAAAACCTGAAATGATACGTCACGGCAATAAGTTTGGCGTAAAGATCAAGGCGAGCAGTCCTTCCATCCATATGATCCGGGCGAATATTGAGACTGAGATCGCACCGATCGTGGGGACACAACAGCAGGCGGAAGATTTAATTCATTATATCGATCAGACAGGGGAAGAACAGGGAATCTGGGAGACGAATATCTTTGGAAAAACAGTGGAGCAGCTGGTAGATGACGGAATTACAACAAAGGTTGCTTCTATTGGAGAAGAAAGTCAGATAAAGCTTCAGGATACCATGCAGAAAATCGTGAATGACAGCAATGGTGGAATGGTCTGCATTATTATATGATCCGATAATTCCCCTCTGGAAAGTCCGCGTGCCTGCTTGCAGACAAAGTAGATTTTCTATGGAATGAGGGGGATGGGATTCTGGTTGCCGTTGCTTTTTTTTCTCTCATTTTGTATAATACTTTTGTTAAGAATGCTTCATTTTTCTGGAAAACCGGAAGAATATTTCTTAAATTGCATGAAAAATACAAAGAGCGGAGGTCATAGATGAATCAGGTATATGCGAAATTACAGAACTGCTATGAATGTGTCAGAAAAAAAACGGATTTTGTTCCTAAAGTGGCAATAGTGCTGGGATCCGGTCTGGGTGATTATGCAGAGCAGATCCATGTGGAGACGGAAATCCCTTATGCGGAGATTGAGGGATTCCCCGTGTCCACCGTACCCGGACATGCAGGGAAGTTTATCTTTGGTTATCTCGATGAGATCCCGGTAGTCTGCATGAAGGGAAGAGTGCATTACTACGAAGGTTATGATGTGACGGATGTGGTATTGCCCACCAGACTGATGAAATTATTGGGAGCGGAGATCTTATTTCTGACCAATGCGGCAGGCGGCGTGAACACTTCTTTTCATGCCGGTGATCTGATGCTGATCAGAGATCACATTTCCGTATTTGCACCCAATCCTCTGATCGGTGCCAATATCGACGAGCTGGGACTGCGTTTCCCGGATATGAGCCATGTCTATGACAAGGATTTACAGCAGATCATCCGCGAGACCGCGAAGGAGAATGACATCTATCTGCAGGAGGGTATTTACACCCAGCTGACCGGACCTTCTTTTGAATCTCCGGCAGAGATCCGCATGCTCCGGACACTTGGATGTGATGCGGTAGGTATGAGTACTGTAGTGGAGGCGATTGCAGCCAATCACATGGGAATGCGTATCTGCGGCATTTCCTGTATCAGCAATCTGGCGGCCGGAATGACGGATCAGCCCCTGAACCATGAAGAAGTGCAGGAAGCTGCGGATATGGCGGCACCCAGATTCAAGAAGCTGGTAACGGAATCCGTGAAGAGATTTGTATAGACAGGCAAAAGGAGATAAGGATGATCTTGATCTCAGAGACAGAAGAAACAGAACTGGTGAGACTGGCATTAGAAGCCAGAAAGCTGGCTTATGCTCCTTATTCCGGCTATACGGTGGGAGCAGCACTGCTTGCTGTGGACGGACACAGATATCTGGGCGGCAATATTGAAAATGCTTCCTATGGAGCCACCAACTGTGCGGAGCGCACTGCCTTTTTCAAGGCTGTCAGTGAAGGAGAGCGGACGTTTACCGCTATCGCCATTGCCGGTGGAACTGCGGGAGAGGATCCCGTGGAATATGCCTATCCCTGTGGTATCTGTAGACAGGTGATGCAGGAATTTTGCACGGATGATTTTGTGATCTATGTGGTAAAAAACGAACAGGATTATCAAAGCTACACATTAAAAGAACTACTTCCCTTTGGATTTGGAGGAGATGCAATCAGATGAATATCAGATTATATAATGCACGAATTCTCACCATGGAGCCCGGCAGAGAAGTCTTCTATGGTGAAGTATGGGTAAAAAATGACAAAATCGCTTATATAGCGGAACAGAAAGAACTGGCGGAAGAATGGGACAGAACCCAGTTCCCCAGAATTGCCTGGGATATCGAACTGGATTGTAAAGGCAACCTTCTGATGCCCGGATTTAAGAATGCACATACCCATTCCGGCATGACATTCTTACGTTCCATGGCGGATGACATGCCCTTAGACCAGTGGCTGAACAAGCAGGTATTCCCGTTAGAGGCAAAACTGACCGGAGAGGATATCTATGAACTGACCAGACTGGCGGTATTGGAATATCTGACTTCCGGTGTGACATCTATTTTTGATATGTATCTGACTCCGGATACCATTGCTGAAGCCTGTCTGGACACCGGGATGCGTTGCGTTCTGGTATCGGGACTGAACAATTTCAGTTCTTCTCCGAAGCAGGTGGAAGAGGAATTCCTGAAATGGAATAAGAAAAACTCCCTGATCAGTTATCAGCTGGGGTTCCATGCGGAATATACCTGTTCCAAGGAATTGCTCTGGAAGGTATCGGAAATGGCACATCATTACCGGACCCCGGTATATGCCCATATCTCTGAGACAGAAAAGGAAGTGGAAGAGTGTAAGGCACGCTATGGCATGACGCCGCCTATGTTCTTAGACTCTCTGGGAATGTTTGATTATGGCGGAGGTGGTTTTCACTGTGTCCATGTAACGGAGCAGGATCTGGATGTCTTCCGCAGACATCGTATGTATGTGATCACCAACCCCGGATCCAATACGAAGTTAGCCAGCGGCATCGCACCTATTGCCGATTATGTGCGTCATAAGATCCCGGTGGCAATCGGAACCGACGGACCTGCCAGCAACAACTGTCTGGATATGTTCCGTGAGATGTTCTTAGTCACCGGCTTAAGCAAGCTGTTAGAGAAGGATGCTGCCAGCATGGATGCCATGGAAGTATTGAAGATGGCAACGGTAAACGGTGCCAAGGCAATGCGCCTGAACCGTGCGGATGTGCTGGCCAAGGGAAAGTATGCAGACCTGATCATGATCGATCTGCACCAGCCCAATATGCAGCCTATCCACAATATTCCCAAGAATCTGGTATACAGCGGCAGCAAATCCAATGTCTGCATGACCATGATCGGCGGCAAGATCCTGTACCGTAACGGAGAATTCAATGTGGGAGAGGATCCGGAACGTATCTACGCTAAATGTGGGAAAATCGTAAAGAGACTGTTGACTGAGTAAGCAAACCACTCAGTAGACATAGAAACGGAGTTCCCCGTGCGGCTCCCAGAATACTTAGGAGGGAAAAGATGTTAGAAAAAATCTTCAAACTGAAGGAAAACAACACCACGGCAAAA
>CAKSAM010000042.1 GCA_934436245.1 uncultured Acetatifactor sp. | reverse complement strand
ATTTTATGGGTATCTGCGCCGGTAGCCAGAGCCATCAGCTGATGTCCCAGACAGATTGCGAAAATAGGGATCTCGGTGTCGTATAACTTTTTGATCTCGGCGATCACACCGGTACACTCCTTGGGGTCTCCCGGTCCGTTACTCAGCATGATGCCGTCGGGATCGTCATCAATGATCTCTTGTGCAGGTGTTCCAGCAGGATATACGGTCACCTCACAGCCTCTCTCTGCCAGAGATCTGGCGATATTTCTCTTGGCGCCCAGATCTAACAGAGCTACCTTCAGTCCCTGTCCGGACAGCTCCGTTACCAGTGCGGGCTTGGGCTCTCTGATGCCCTTTTCATAAGCTTCTTTATCAAAACGAGCTGCACCGGAGAGAGGTCCGTTCTGTACCAGATCCGTGGTGGGCTTGACCACATATTTTTCCTTGCAGGTCACCTTTTCCACGACCTTGCCTGTGGTATACTCCTTCAGCTTCGGAAGCACCTCGTTCAGGTCATAGGCTTCGTTGGTGGTGATCATACCGTTCATGGTACCCTTCTCACGCAGGATCTTGGTCAGCGCACGGGTATCGATACCGGCGATACCGGGCACGCCATTCTCCTCTAAGTATTCCTGTATTGTGCAGTCACAGCGGAAGTTGCTGGGAATACGTGAAAGCTCTCTGACGATGAATCCATCCGGCCAGGGTCTCTCCGACTCGCAGTCATCCCTGCATATGCCATAGTTACCGATCAGGGGGTAAGTCATGCATACAGCCTGTCCTGCATAGGACGGATCCGTCAGGACCTCCAGATATCCGGCCATGGATGTGTTAAATACGATTTCACTGATGATCTCTTTGTCTGCACCGATGTGCGTTCCTTCGAACACCGTTCCATCTTCCAAAATCAAAAATGCCTTCATTCTTTCCTCACATTCTGCCGCTTTTTGCGACGTTTGTATTTCTCTGAGTAACTTACAATACCTACGAATTGCTCCGCTGGGTATCTGCAATGTCTACGATACCTACGAATTGCTCCGCTGCTTCGCAGCTCTCGCAATTCTGAAAACATTCGGCTTCCGCGGATTTGCTTTGCAAATCGCTGCATCCTCATGTTTTGGCGATTTAAACCGGCACCTGCCTCCCCGTGCAAGCACGGTCGGCCTCTGCCGTTTAAATCTGGTATCTGCATAATCGGTTTATTATATCATAAAAAAATGGGCGTCGCAATAGACCCTCTCGGTATAAAAACCCACAAAAAACCTTGACGCAATCTCAATACTCCTTGGAGAATCTGCCAAAGCTTTGTAAAAGCTTACATTTTCCATTGCTTTTTCTACAGTATCTGATATAGAATAGTTATGTATTTTCTATTTTGAGATAACCATTCAAAGGCCTGTGGACAGCGCCGTATCTTCATTGAATGCCCGGTACTGTTTACATAATAAAATTTATAACAGATTGGACAGATATCTAATGGATCGTATCAGCAATGCACAAATGAATTCCCAGGGAACCCGTAAAATATATTATGAAAATGTTCACCAGACGGATTTTACCGCTATGGTGGCGGAATGTATTCCAGCCAAAGAAGAAAACTGTTATCTGATCGTTCTGGACGCTTCCGCTTTTTTCCCGGAAGAAGGCGGTCAGTCCGCCGACAAAGGCACCCTGAACGGGCTGGAAGTACTGGATGTCAGCATTAAACAGGGCATCCTGTATCATAAACTGGCCTGTGAGCTTCCCGTTGGCACAGAGGTTACCGGTCATGTGGACTGGAACCACCGGTTTGACTTCATGCAGCAGCACACCGGTGAGCATATGATCTCCGGCTTACTGCACTCTCATTTCGGACTGGAAAACGTAGGATTTCACTTAAGTGACCGAGAAGTGACACTGGATATGAACGGAGAAGTCTCTCTGGAACAACTGCGTCTCATCGAACAGGAGGCTAACACTTATGTCTGGAAAAATCTACCGGTCAACATCAGCTGGCCCTCCTCCGAAGAACTGGTGAGCTTAAATTACCGCAGCAAGCTGGCGCTCACGGAAAATGTCCGCATTGTCGAGATCCCCGGCGTGGATCTGTGTGCCTGCTGTGCTCCCCATGTAGACACCACCGGTCAGATTGGTCTCATCAAAATCATAAATGTCCAGAGCCACAGAGGCGGTGTCCGCATCAATATTCTCTGTGGAGGCCGTGCTCTGGCCGACTATACCGAAAAACAGGATTCCGTCTGGGCAATTTCTTCTCTGCTCTCTGCGAAGCAGCCGGAAGTAGCGGCTGCTGTTGCCCGCGCCAAAGAGGAGTCAAGGCTGCAAAAAGAACGTGCCAATGCCCTGCAGGCGGAACTGCTGAACGTACAGATGGACGCACTCCCCTCCCCGGAAGAAGTACACCACGTGCTTCTCTTCGTCGGTGAACTGGATGCCATCGCCCTACGTAACGCCGTGAATACCCTGACCGGAAAATATTCCGGTTACTGTGGTATCTTTGCCGGAGACGATACAAACGGATATCGTTTTATTGTAGGCAGTGCTTCCTGTAACTGCCAGGAACTGGCAGACCGTATGCGCCGGGAACTTTCCGCAAAAGGTGGCGGATCCGCTCCCATGATCCAGGGCAATGTCTGTGCCACAGCTGAGGCTCTGCGGACAATGTGGGCTTCCCTGTAATCCCTGGCACGGACCGAAGCGGAGCGGAATGCATCAGACATTTTTCCCTAACGAGGCAGTTTGAACACCATCTGAATCAATTTTTATATAATAACCCCCGGGCCATGATGTTTCGTCATACTCCCGGGGGCTTATCTTCTTTGCTATTTATTTTTCATTCCTGTAACTCTCAGATCCGATTACTGCTCTTCGATCGCTGCGTTTTTCTTCAGTGCTACGCTGACTGCCTTCGCTACACCACCGCCTACGACACAGCTCATAGGCATTTCCAGTGCACCGTTAACTCCACAGAACGCTACGGCAAACATAAACAGATTGGCACCGGTTGCATTCATGCTCTGCAGATACTCGGTATGACCAAAGCAGATCATCAGGGTGGACATGAAGAACAGTGTGTTCATAAATGCTCCCAGCAGACCGGTCACGAAGTAAGTTACGGTCTTCGTCTTGTCAATCTTCCACATTGCCTTGAAGATCACACCGGACAGCCATCCCATCAGAGTTCTGGTAGGAATGCATACCAGGAAAGTGAAAAACGGATTCATTGCAACCAGAGCTGCTCCAAAAGGATCTCCGGCAAAACACTGGTAAAAACTGGTCAGTCCGAATACCAGTCCCAGTACGGCTCCGCCTGCCGGTCCCAAGATCATTGCACCGATGACTACGGGAATGGTCATCAGGGAGATTGCTAACGGTCCGATACGCAGATATCCAAGGGGTGTAAATGCCAGGATTAGCATGATCGCGATGAGTACGGCCAATTGTACCATCTCAAGTGTCTTTGTTTTTTTCATATGAAATTTTCCTTTCCGCGCTTTTTGCGCCTTTGCTACTATTCCTCCATCTGGCGTCCTTTGGACTGCCGGAGGATATAATTACAAGTCATTCAAGAAAATAACATAAATGTATACAAAACACAAGTACATTTTTTAATACAATCAGCGTACGGTGCGATACCACTTTAATGCCGATGTATAGGCTTCATATACTGTATCCATATCAATATTTTTTAACAGCATCAGCCGGGATACCTCTGCCCAGTTAGCAGTCTCATACTGCAGCATAAAATCATACACCGGTGCCAGCACTCCGATACGATAGATCAGTGCATTGCTGATTTCTCCGGCCACATGGACTACTTTCAATGCCTCAGCCATAGGCTTCTCAAGGATCACATCCAACACCGAAAACAGTCCCATCAGGAACAATTCATCCTTCTGTACTTTCAGACCAAAAGCTTCTGCCAGATTCTCAGCAAATTTTGCGCGGAGCAGGGAAAGCCTGGTGACCTCGTTCGGCTTATCCGCATACAGTGCGTTAGCTACCGCAGTATTGATCCACTTTTTCAGCTCCCTCTGTCCCAGCATGGCAGCTGCATGACGGATGGAAGTGATCTCTGAATTAACAGCCAGCGGCTGAACCATTTTCAACAGATCAATGGTAAGTGCAGTATCACGGCTGATGATATCCGCTGCTGTGGTCAGTTCAAAATCGGGACTGTTCACAATATTTAACAAGTCAATATAATTGCCCTTCAAGGGTGCCACATCTGTCTGTCCCTTCGTAATGGGAACACGATAGAACTTACCCTCATAGAACCGATATCCGCCGGTCTCCTTCAATCTCTCGAAGTCCTCCATGGTATCAATATTACCGGCACAAAGACTGATATTGGGAAATAGTTTCCCAAAATAAATTTTTGCCTTGTCGATAGCAATTTTCCGGTTATTCAGCAGGACATAATCCATCAGCTTCAGAACTTCACGATAGTTCTCGAAATCACTGACAGCCAGTTTTCGGGCAGCCAGCTTATAGCCTTCCTGTTTCAATTCCTTCAGACGATTCACATACATTTCGATCGGAGGAATCGTATTGTCAATCAAGAGCACTATCTTATTATGAGGCGCATCACACTGCTCCGCAACATCCGCAAAAATAGAGATATTACTGATCGGTACAAAAATCTCTTTCCCCTGTGACAACGTATCAAACCCCATCTTCTGGATCAATTCCAACCCGGTGATCTGTGATGCACCATCAAATTGTGCCGTTCCCAACAGCAGTGGATTCAGCAGATAATTCTCTCTCTGCGTAAAAAAAGAATAGGCACAGACAGCCATATTTTCATCAAACAGCGGTACTAATGTAAGCAGCATATATTTACCTCCCAATCTATCTCTATTATACCGATTCCGACAGGACTTTACAAGTGGTACTATCAGCACAGAAAAGCTGTATCATCACAAGGCGGCTTCTGTCTATCTCAACAAATGACACTTCTTCGCTGCCTTTACCAACAGATAGCCCTTGGGGAAACTACGAAGTTCCTGTTCCGTGATCCCCCGCATCAGAATCAGCATTGCAAAATAAACACAGGCTGCGATCATGATCGCCGGGATCACAGAAATCCGCATGGATTTCGTCACCATATACAGACCTTCATAAATTGCCCACGCTGAAGCCCCCATAAATGCTGAAGCCAACGCCGGTATTACAAACGTCCTGAAGATTTCCTGCTGGTAACCGACAGCTTTTCGCACTGCCCTCTGGTTCAGGATACACATCATACCGGAATATAGTGTGTTTGCAATGGCAATGCTGTAGAGATCCAGGCTTGTGAACATCAGAAGCAGTACTGCTGCCACCGTCTGTACCACAAGAGAGATCCCGGCGTTGATAATAGGCGTATTTACTTTGCCCAGCCCCTGCAAAATCGAACTGTTCAGAGTCGACAGTGCATAAAAAATGACTGACAGAGACAATGTCATCAAAAGCGCTGCCGCCAGGTTCAGTTCCTCTGCCGTCTTATTCGTGAACAGCAGACTGATCACCGGCTTCGCCAGTACAAAAAGTCCCACAGCGCAGGGAATCGAGATCACCATAGTAGTCTTCACTGCCAGTCCGATCTTTTCTCTGGCTCCCTTCACATCCCGGGCTGCCATCAGCTGTGCTACGGAAGGAATCATGGCCGAGGCCATGGCAGATGCAAACGCAATGGGAATATTGGACATTGTCAGGGACTGTCCTGAGAAAATACCATATTTTTCATAAATGGATACCGTGTCCAGATTACGAAGGGACGGATACCATTTAGTATAAATACTGTTATTGACCGTACTGCTTAAGTTATATACAGCCGTACTTAAAATAAACGGTGTCACCACCATTGTGATCGTCTTAAAAATCTGTCCATAAGAGTCCACATATTCATGCCGGTCATGCCGTACTCTGCGCAGGATCATTTTCCGGTTCAGGGCATAGACCGCTGCCATAAAAAGCAGCGCCACCAATACGCCCACGCCGGTACCCAGTGCACTTCCCACGGCACCGTAGGTTGCTCTCATCACCTGCCCTGCCTGATCAGCCGGAATCTCCATCGTTCCCATAAACAGTTGGATCAGAAGATATGCCGCACCCACGCTGACCACTGCATTGGCAACCTGCTCCAGTATCTGCGACACAGAGGTCTGCGCCATGCTCTTATGGGCCTGAAAATATCCCCTCAGGACCCCCAGAATACCGTAGACAAAAATCGTCGGTGCAAAGGTGCGCAATACTGTGACCGCCGCCCCGGACACGAACAATCCAGCTCCGAAAAACAGAAAAAGGCTGGCAATACCGCCAACCACCAGTACATAGATCATGGCTCCGTGGAACAATCTGTGGGCGTTGCGATATTCCTTCTCTCCCAGCTTCTGTGCGATCGCTTTGGAAATTGCCGAAGGAATACTATAAGAGGAAATCAACAGAATGATCGTATAATAGTTATACGCTGACTGGTAATAGCCAAGTCCCAGATTTCCGATGACACTCTGTAAAGGGCCCCTGTAAAGGAGCCCTATGATCCTGCTGATGATTCCGGCTGCCGCCAGAATTCCTGCCTGCATGATAAAATTGTTCTTGGAACTGTTCTTATCTGCCATATGTTATCTTACCTTATTTCAGTTCTTTATCCGATCAGCCAGTCATACATTTCCTGATATTTTCCAGCGGATACCTTCCAGGAATAATCGGTGGCCATGGCACGATCCACGATCTTATTCCACTCTCTCTTCCTGTCATAGTAAATATGCTCCGCATAGCGGATCGTATTCAGCATCTCGTGTGCATTGTAATTCGTAAAGCTGAAGCCCGTACCGGTGCTCTCATACTCATTATAGGGCTGTACGGTATCCTTCAGTCCGCCGGTCTCTCTGACGATAGGTACGGTACCGTAGCGCAGTGCGATCAACTGACTCAGACCGCAGGGCTCGAACAGGGACGGCATCAGATAAGCGTCACACGCCGCATAGATTTTATGGGACAGTGCGTCTGAATAATAAATATTGGCAGACACCTTGTCTCCATACTTCCAGTCGAAATGACGGAACATATTCTCATAACGTTCCTCACCGGTGCCCAGTACCACGAACTGGATATCATCCTGGCACAGTTCATCCATCACATAAGCGATCAGATCCAGTCCCTTCTGATCTGTCAGTCTGGATACCAGACCGATCATCATTTTCTTATCATCTATGCGAAGTCCAAGCTCTTCCTGCAGGGCACGCTTATTCTTCACCTTTTCCTTGCGGAAATTCACTGCATTATATGCTTTTACGATATTTTTGTCCGTCTCCGGATTGAACTCTCCATAGTCGATACCGTTGACAATACCGCGCAGGTCATGACTTCTCGCACGCAGCAATCCGTCCAGACCCTCGCCGTAAAACGGAGTCTTGATCTCCTCCGCATAGGTATCACTTACGGTAGTCACTGCATCCGCAAATACGATACCGCCCTTTAACAGATTTGCATCCTTATAAGCCTCTAACTTGTCAGAGGTAAAATAATACTCCGGCAGTCCGGTGATGCTCTGTACCGTCTTCACATCCCATTTTCCCTGGAACTTCAGGTTATGTATGGTGATCACAGACTTCATATTGCGATAGAAATCTCCGCCGTGGAAACGCTCCTTCAGGTATACCGGGATCAGACCGGTCTGCCAGTCATGGCAATGGATCAGATCCGGCTGGAAATTCAAAAGAGGTAATGCCGACAACACTGCCTTGCAGAAATATGCATATTTTTCAATCTCATATCTGGGATCATCTCCATAAGGCTTGAAACCTCCGAAATAACTCTCATTATCAATGAAATAATAATGCACCCCGGCTTCCTCTGCCTCCAGAACACCTACATACACATTCTGCCAGTTAAAATCCATGTAGAAATGTGTCACATACCTGAGTTTATCCTTCATTTCCTGCTTCATGCAGGTATACTTCGGGATAAACACCCTTACATCAAAATACTCCTTGTCAATATACTTCGGCAAAGATCCTACGACATCCGCAAGTCCTCCGGTCTTGATAAAAGGTACGCCTTCCGATGCGGCAAAAAGAATTTTTTTCATGTAAACCCTCCACATATGCTACGGCATGTATTTCAAAACATAGATTAATTATATCGTGAGTATAGCTCACTTAATGCATTTCGCAAAAACACACTTGCAAGCAAGTGATTTGTTTCATTATACCATGTTTGCGATTCGTAGAAAAGAGGGCAGCGATAATTTACAAATCTTTTAGAGTCTGCGGTTTTTCCTCAGCTTCTGTAGGAAAGCCGGATCCTGTCGGCGATCAGGGCGATGAATTCAGAATTTGTGGGCTTTCCTTTGCCCGTATCGATGGTGTAACCGAACATGGCATCCAGAGTCTCCATGCGTCCCCGGCTCCAGGCGACTTCGATCGCATGACGGATGGCACGCTCCACACGACTTGGTGTGGTCTGGAAACGCTTGGCAATAGTGGGATACAAAATCTTCGTAATAGAGCTGATCATGACCGGATCTTCCACCGACATCATGATAGCCTCTCTTAAGTACTGGTATCCTTTGATATGTGCCGGGACTCCGATCTCATGGATCATATCCGTAACATCCTTTTCCAGGTCATGGATGACTTCCGGGGCCTGTTCCTTCTTTTCTGTCATTTTTTCTGCGCTGTCTTTGGCGTTTTTCGTAGAAGGAACCGTGATCATAATTTGGAATTCCTTGTTGGCATTCATCAGATCCCCCAGGATTTTGTATACTTTTTCATTATCCTTTGTAGTTGTAATGTTTAATTTTTCCATTAAACTACCTCCATGACTACAAAACTACTTTTTTCACGTACCGTTCTATTATAAATAGATATGCGTCATGGCTTCAAGCAGAACCCATCGCAAGTTTTTTCCAAATTTCGCATACAGAACTATATAAATATCCCCCTGGTAGTCCAAAATTCTATCGTGACACCTTCCGTGCCGATGGCATCATACTCAAACCGAATATTGGAATCAATACGTGTAATCCACATTTTACCGCCGCTTTCCTTCAGATATCCGCCATAGTAGGACTCATACACCGGCTGTGCCCCTACAACCCCGATCAGCTCCAGCATTGTATCTCCACTTACCCCGCAGCCTGCTCATTCGGTTTTTGGGCAGCCCTTTCACCGTTGCCCTCTGACAGGACACTTTTGACCCTGGCATCATATAATAGTTTATCTGGTATGCATCTTCCGATAGACTTTTGTGACAATCATCTCCAGCCAGTTACTCATAGCCCTTAAGGAGCAGGCGACAAGAACAGCCATGAACACACTTGCAAGTAGTCCCATTCCCTCATTTTTATAATTAAGGTAATAAATTCCGATCAGGGCAGCCAGTTCCACATAAAATACCAGCTCTGTGATACTCTTCTGTCCTTTGATTTTCCGATAAACACCATAGGCCATCAGCGCAAGGATTCCCAGCATTCCTGCCAGACTCAGCAATTTACAGCCGATATGGCTGTTGCGTACCACGAACTCAGTGAAGTACTCATGGACTGCCAAAGGAAGAAATCCCACCACGAAAAACAGCTTTATCAGAGTAGGAAACACCGTTCCGCTAAAGGATCCCAGCCTTGTTCCTAACTTCCATCCTACCATTGTGGCTCCTTTCAGAAACAGCATTTCCAAAATAGATTGGTCTGAACCCATATTGGTACGGGGTGACGAGGTATATCCCGAATAAGATTTCTGCGATGATTTATTCCATGCCTCCTTCTGCTCTCTGAGTCTCCTGGTCTGTTCTGTTTCCACCAAATATCCATTCTGTGGATTTCCATAATAAATTGCTCCATTATCTGCGGTGTAGCAACCATTTCCTGCGCAATCTGTACTTGTGGGTCTAACTTTCATCATAATTTTCCTCTCCATTCATTTGTTCTGGGTTGTTGATTTGTTTTTGGCTCATTTCTGCCTTTCTATTCAGTGAGACAGTCACCGTTTCAAAAAAGATTTAAAAATTTGATTTTTTTTAAAATATTTTTGCTATGCAAAAAATCCCCTGACCATCCGAAAAATCGGATCGCCAGGGGACTTGTTTCAAATCGTTTTAAATGATTTCCAAATTAATTAAACTCCGGATCAATGCCATTCATCCATATTGCAAATGCGACCTCATTGATGACAGCATACTGATCGTTATAGATAACAATCATGTTACCATATAGCCCGTTTGCCTCATCTTCCGCACAAAATGCGATCACGTAGAAGTCGTCCACGCCGTATTCCGCAACTTTAAGCACCTGGGTTCTCATATAGTCCTCATAAATTTTACCGGTAACATCCGGCCATGGTTTTCCGTAAATAGGCTCATCCACAAATTCTGCCTTAGCTGCCACGCTGCTGGGCAAAACAGATTCAGGAATATCTGCATATCTGCCGTTTCGATTGATTCCGGGCAGGTCTGCTGCTGGAGTAGGGGTTGCCTCTTCGTGTGTCTCTGCCTCCGTGGTCTCAGTCTCTGCAGTCTCAGTCTCTGCAGTCTCAGTCTCTGTTGTCCCAGTCTCAACAGTATCTTCTGTTTCAACTGTTGTTTCGGGCTCCGTAACGTTTTCAGCTGCTTCCATGGTCTCCAGTACCGAATCAGCAATGCTTTCTTCTGATTGTACTACTGTATCTGTCGCAACCGTATTATTGTGATGGATCACTCCCACTGCCGTTCCGCCTACTGCTGCGGTCAGTACTACTGTTGCAACAGTTTTGCCTGCTTTGGTAGACAGGAATGCGATCTTTTTCGCTACGGACGCAGTATTTTTTGCTGCAGATGCAGTATCTCCCACTGCCTTAACCGCCTGTGGTGCTACATGGGTATTCTTCAATATGGTCTTTCCACACTCTGACAGTGCCAGCTGCGTGGCCGGTTCTGCTGCAGACACCACCATATCCTTTCTCAGCAGATACAATACCATCGTAACCGGAGCAATACTGTAGAGCTTGTAACCCTTCTTTTGCAGTACTTCTGCCTGCTTCTTGATATTGCCTCTGGCGTAACGCAGTCTCGATTTTATGGTTGCTTCCTGGCAGCCCAGCTGCTCTGCGATTTCCTTAGTGGTCAGACCTTCCAATTCAAAGGCGATCAACACCAGACGCTGCTCATCCGGCAGTGCATCGATCAGTTCATGTACCAACTGTCTGGTTTCTTCTTTCGTGTATTCCAGTTCCGGGACATTGTCCCAGGAGCTGACGGCCCGGTCGATGATCTCTGTATCATCCTCATCCTCACCGCTTTCCGCACGCAGGTCCAATGGTGTATGATTACGTTTTTCCAGTTCATTTTTTGCCGTGTTCACCACAATCTGTGCCAGCCAGGATTCAAATTTTTCCGGCTCTTTCAGTTTATCCAGGCTCTTCCATGCCCGGAGATATGCCTCCTGCAGCACATCCTTTGTCGTCTCTTCGTTCTTTACATATTTTAAGGCCAGATAATATTTATTGTTTCTTGTGGAATTGTAAAGATACTCAAATCCTGATGCATCACCGCTCAGTGCTTTTCTGATTGCTTCTGTATAAGTCATATTGTCTCCTTTTCTGCGCAGTATGTCTACGCATTATCATTTTTGCTATTGTCTTCTGTCTGCTTCATGATCTGTCCATAAATCGTTTTGCTGGTCACTCCGTCCATTTCAAACTCCTGCATATCCTTGTGCAGCAATAGAACAAACTTTTCAGTGACTTGCACTATATTCATCCAGAGCCGCCTTGCATTCTTCCGGTGTATGTTCATTGCTCATGGTAACAGATGCGAGACCGTCACTCCGGATGAAAAGAATGACGCCATTGGATGCCGTCCAGTAAGTGCCATTGTCGATCTCACCGATCAGTTCACTCTCTGTGTTTTCAGGCTCCTCTGTTATCTGCTCGTTCGGGACGGATGCCAGTGCAAAGTTTTCCACCGCATAGACCGATCCGTTATAAACGTAAACGGCACATGCGCCAGAGCCGTACCGGGAATCCAGATAGTTCGCATGATGTGCCGGGGAATAATACCATGACATATGAATGCTTTCACCGCTGTAGGGGATTCCGGTACGATAGTGGATATTTTCACCATAACTGCCACAACCATTATGGGAAAAATCCGTGACCAGCTGGCTTGCTCTCTGGCAGGCAAAATTGTAAATATCTTCATCCCATGCAAGGGGATTCCTGCCTTCTGCAACTCTTTCCTCATTCATACATTTCCACACTTCTTCCGCTGCTGCTCTGTCATAGCCGTCTGTCAGGAAGCTGCTGTTATTTTCCGATGCACTGGGCACGCCGTCAATATGCCCCAATATCTGCCATGTTGATGCATCCAATACGGTTCCGTCTTCACTGATTGCAATGTTCTCACCGTATTGTGCATAAGCAGCTGCCACAATAGGATTGTTCGGGTTCAGGAAACCTTCCGGGGTCAGGAAATCCGTGGAGGCGGAGCCTGTATTCTTTGCAACACTTGCAGTATTGGTGGCACCTGCGGTCCCGGAGCTCTTCTCATTGCTTAAGTATTTGTCACTGACGAATGCCTCGCCATCACCATAGGAGATCCGGTACCAACCGGTTTCATTGCACCGGCCTGTCACAGCAACTTCATTATTTTTTTTCAGGCTTCCCAGCTTCGTTCCGTTGGTGGACGGTAAGCTTCTTACGTTCACAGCATTTTTTGCATACATGGTTTCATTCATCTCTGTGTAGGTGTATCCGAAGGTTCCCCCGGTCTTATCGTTCTCTCCCGTTCCGGAATTTTCCTGGGAAACAGTCTGTCTGATATCCACCGTACTCTCTGCCTCCGTTTCCTCTGTCACCGAAGCAGATACTTCTGTAACCGGGAGCACTTCTGTCCCGTCTAACTTTGCTGCGCTTTCTGTTTTTCCGGCACCGGATTCCTTCTCAAGTGTGGACGTCTCAGTGATTTCTGCTGTTTCAACAGTTTCCATCGGTTCGGATTCCATCGCCGTGTCTGTATTGCCACATGCAGCGAATGCCAGTACTGTACTCATGGTTAAAACTGTTAAAATAAGTTTCTGTGCCTTGTTCTTCATCGTGTGTACCCTCTTTCTTAAATTTTTTGTTACTCTTTATTGCTTTCATTTGTATGACAATCACTTTTTCCAAAAAGATTTAAAATAAAGAAAAAAAATTATAATTTTTTCGCAATATACAGATTCCTGTGCAGGCACAAATCTGTGCCTGGCTCATCGTATACAGAGACGAGATGCGTTCTGCGAATCTTGCTCTGATTAGCGGTCGTCAAATGCACCGCATAAATGCGTGCATTTTCCTCGTCGCCATAACATAAAAAGGCGTCCGGAATGACCCGGACGCCAATAAGAGGGAAAATGTATAAGTAGAAAAACTACGAGTAAAGCAAATTGAATTAATGATGCTCTGCCAGGGTGTGAAGCGCTTCCTTGATGGCTGTCTTCACGGTCTCATCCTGCTCCGCATTCAGTCTGTGCAGCAGATAGGTTTTGGCATATTCGGTGCCGATGCTTCCTAACGCTTTTGCCGCTTCAACACGGATCTTCGTATCCGGATTGTCGATCATATGTGCAATGCTGTTGACACTATCTTCATCCTTGATCCGGCTCAGAGCTTCCAGTGCAGCTACCACCACGGTATCATCGGAAGAACTCAGATATTTGATGATCTTGTCGGATTTTCCTTTCTCCTGTAATTTCTGGATCTTACTTAAATCATGTTGTTCCATAAACACGCGCCTCTTTCTTTCTGCCAGCGTGGGGGCGGTAAAATCGTCTCCGGATCATCACTATATGTTGCCTGTGGTGATTGGCTTCTCTTGATAATGTTATGATAACACCTTATCTGTCAAAAAACAATTATAGCAAAATGAAGGATTTCTAAAAATTCTATAACCTGGATCCACTTGTCCCATCACGTTTTTTATACTATACTGATATCATCAAATCGAAAGAAGGTACTCTCATGACAAAACAGGAAATCAGCGAGATCAAAAAGCTGTTCACCCCGAAAAACTGCTCCATCACCCGGATCTGCGGATGCTATGTGGATGGAGAGAAAAATAAAAAGACGGAATTAAAGCAGGCGTTTCTGGCATTACCTGAGGAGGAAATGTTCAAGTATTTCGAGATTCTGCGTAAGAGTCTGTCCGGCACCATCGGTAAGAATCTGCTGAATCTGGAATTCCCGTTAAAGAGTGAAACGGAGGGCGGCACTCAGGAATTTCTCCTGCGTCTGCGGGATAGCCGTCTGAAGGACGATGCATTGCTTGAGCAGTTCTACGACCGCATCATCGAGTCTTATGAATATGTGGGCAATTATCTGATCCTGCTGATCCACGATGCCTACGATGTGCCGGGACGCACCAGAGACGGCATCGAGATGGAGGATGCTTCCGACGAAGTCTACGATTATATCCTTACCTGCATCTGCCCTGTGGATCTGTCCAAGCCGGGACTAAGCTACAATGCGGTGGAAAACACCTTCCAGAACCGTATCCGGGACTGGGTGGTAGGTATGCCGGACGCTGCTTTCCTGTTCCCCGCTTTCAATGACCGGAGTACCGATCTGCACAGCACTCTGTACTATTCCAAGGATGCGGAAGAATTAAAGGAGAATTTCGTGGATCTGATGTTAGGCTGTCCTCTTCCTCTGTCCGCAGGCGGTCAGAAGGAAACCTTCCAGTCACTGGTGGAGGAGACCCTGGGCGATAGCTGTGATATCGAGACGGTGAAAAATATCCACGAAAAAATGAATGAGATTGCCCAGGAACATAAAGAAGATCCCGAACCTGTGGTATTGGATAAAAATGAAGTAAAGACCATTTTTGCCAGCAGCGGTGTAGCCAATGACCGCATGGAGGTCTTCGACCAGTGTTTCGATGCCACTGCCGGTGAAGCTACTTCCCTCATGATGACCAATGTCTACAACCCCCGCAGCTTTGAAGTGAAGACGCCGGACGTGGTCATCAAGGTCAATCCCGAGCGCACCGATCTCGTCAACACGAAACTGATCGACGGCAGACAGTGTCTCGTCATCGAACTGGATGGCAGCGTGGAAGTCAACGGCATTGCCGTCCGGGCCGCCGGAAGCGGGGACAGGGAAGAATCTGAAGAATAAACCACCTGCCAAACGACAAGAATCGCACAATGAAAGTTTTCAACTGCAGCGTGGTAAATAAAAACCAGGAACAGCCTTACGAATCCAGACATCCGAAAGCTGTCTCTGGTTTTATTTTATGCGAAATCAACTATTGAATCTTGAAGTACTGCATGCTCTCGGCTAGTTAGTCAGCGATCTGCCAAAGCTCCTCCACTTCTTTCCTGACATCTCCACGGGATTCGGCCAGTCTACCGATGCTCTTTCTTATCTGCAGAATACTCTGCATGGATGCGGCATTTTGGTTTAATGTATCCACTTCAAAGGATTGTCGGCTTCACTCTCATACTCCACGCTTTTACACTATTCCCTGCTGCCATGGCAGGTAAAATAAATCACCTGATATTCTTTCGCGATCTCCGCCAGGAACCGTATTGCCCCTCTTGTCCGGTTTTCATCCAGATTCACAAAAGGATCATCCAGGATCAGGAACGGCCGTCTGTCGTCATACATGGCTTCCACCAATGCCATACGCATGCAGATACCGATCAGATCCCGGTTTCCCAGGCTCATGTAGCCGATGTCTCTGGGCATATTTCCCTCAATGACCTGCAATTTTGTGTTGGCATCCATCTGATAATTTTCACATTCTGTTCCCGTAAGGATCTGATAATATTTACGGAAGCCTACCATCACCGGTTCCGTATATTTCGCGGTAAAAGAACTTTTGGCCTCTTCCAGCAGCCCCTTGGTCACCTCCAACAATCTATACTGTTTTAATTGCTCCTCTGTCGTCTCCTGCAGATTCTCCAGTTCCCCCTCCATGTTTTCTATATTTTCCCAGGATTCCTGCAGGCTGGAAAGCTGGTCCTGATAGCTGCGGATGGACTTATAACGATCTTCCATGCGTTCTGAGAGGACTTTCATTTCTTCTGCCAGACTCTCCAGTGATTCTTCTCCTTCCGGATCCTTCAGTGCCAGGAGTGTGGGAACATCTTCTTGTTCCTCAAATTGTTTCAGCTCCTGTGCACTCCGCCTGTACTCCAGCAATTCTTTCTCATAATCTTTTCTGCGGTTTTCAAGCTCTGTCAGTTGTTCTTCCAACGGTTCTTCCGGAATCAGATGTAGAGACAGTAGATATTTTTTCACCTTTTCTTTCAGGACTTCATACTGCTCCCTCTGTCTACAGTATTGCTTCTGCTTTTCCTCCAAAAGTTGTCTTTGTCTGCTCTTTGCGGCAATATCATGCAGTGCCGCCAGATAATTCTGCTCTTCCCAAACATCACCGAAGCCTGCTAAAAACTGCTTCAGATGCGTCTCCAGTTCTTCCATCCTTGCAGCTGTCGTATCGGTACCCGCCTGCTGTCTTCTGCGGCTGAGCATCTCATAATCCCGCCGTTTGTTCTGTAATTCTACAATTTCGGAAGTAAAATCACTGCTTTCCGGGATTCCCCAATGCGACCTGAATTCTTCGATCTGCCTGCTATCTGTGTCAATCTCTGTCTCCAGCTTCTCCAGCTCCTGCCGCAATTCCAAAAGCTCTGTATTCTCTGAACTCTGCATATTTCCGCTGCCCGCAGCCATAACCAATGCAATGATCACAACCACTGCCCCCAATGCTGCCAGAGCCGCTCCGATCACAGTCTGCCCCATGAAGATCACGGGAACAGCACCCAGGATCAACAGAATTCCCAATACCAGCATGAGATTTCTTCGCTTTTTACCGGTCAACCTCTCTCTCTGCAACCTTGACTCTTCCTGTGCCTGTATGGCTTCCAGTGTTTTCTTCTGTATTTCCTTAGCCTGCAACAGACTTTTTTTCTCCAGGCGTCCTGTCCAGATTTCTTTTACCCGGAAGATTTCCTGTTCTTGAGGCATTCCATCCGCAAAATATCCGGTGAGTTCCTGTAATCTTCTGGTCTCTTCTGCGGACAAAGCAATGTCTTTGGAACTGTTTTTCAACCGTTCCAACTCCTCTGCCTCCGCATATTTTTCCTCCAGCTGTTCCCTGTCCACCTTGGGAAACGGAGTCTTCAGCTGTTCCTGTTCTTCCTCCGTCAGACAATAGATCTCCATCGCCTTGTGAATACTGATCCCCCGGTTATAAGCTGCTGTTTCTTCCCGCAGATCTGTCTCCGAAGGGATCACGCCGTTAAAATACGATTCTGCTTCTTTTAACAGTTTTTCTCTCTCTGAAAGCTTGGTACGCAGATCCAGATATTTTTCTTTTCGTGCCTGCCTGTCTTTATAAGCCCCCAGCTCCCGCTGCTTTGCCTGCAACTCTGCCTGCTCTGCGGCAAGCTTTTCCCGTTCTTCGATGACTGCCTTTCTCCTGGCAGCAATGCTTTCCATGGTATTCTGTATCTCTTGTCCGTTACGGATCTGTGTCTTCAGTTCCGTAATGCGGTCCTTATCCCGTCTCAGGGATCCGGTCTTGCGGGTGGGGGACATGGCATTCAGCAGATCGTTCAGCCGCTTGTCCGCCGTCTCGAAGTTATTGATATCGTCTGTATTCTCCGCCAGATTGCCGATCTTCGCATTGATACTGTCTGTGACAAAAGTCTCACAGTCATTCTGTGAGATAAACGTGGTCCGCTCAAAGGATGCGGCATCGATCCGGAACAGTTCCTCTCCCAGTTTCTCCGTAAAATCGTCACTGGGCAGATGGGTCGTAAGATCTGTCAGCTGAAATTCATCCTCCGCCGCTTTATTGCCGAAAGTTCTGCGGACAGAATATTGTTTCCCATCACTTTCAAACTGTAATTCTCCGCCGTATACTCCCTTCTGCCAGGGCGCATACCGTCTTCTCTCATTTTCTATGGGATCTCTCTTGCCCTCGTTGCGAAATCCGAAAAGCATGACCCGCAGGAATGCCGCCAGGGTGCTTTTTCCCCATCCGTTCTCCTCACAGACGGTGTTGCAGCCATCTGTAAAATCATATGTAAAGTCACTTAGTTTTCCGAAATTCTCAATGTGACATTTGATCAGTTTCATGCGTCCAGGATCTCCTCTCCGGCCAGTGCCTGAAGTCCGTAATGTATCACTGCTGCCTTATCTTCTTCCGACAGATCCTCTCTGCCCATGACTGTGCGGATGAATTCTCCCTTCAAAGACACATCTTTTGCAAAGGAAGCATAATCGACCAGATATTTCGAACTGTCCTTGATCTTCACAAAATAGAAACGGCTGCTGAACTGATGCAGCAAAAAGTCCATCTCTTTTTCACTTTCCACATCGACTTTACCGGTCAATTCATATTTTACCAGACTCTTCTCCGGATAATCGCCCGCATCAGTCTCTTCTTTCATGCGTTCCAGAATCTCCATCGTGGATACACAGCCGGTAATGTCTACCGGGATCGTATAAAGATTTCGGGAAGCAAACGGAATAAACCGGCTCTCCACAGTGCCTGCCTCCTCATCCACGGAAAGCTCCACAAATCCATGTTCTCCGCATTCGTCAAATCCACGCCCTTCCAGACATCCGGGATAACAGTAAACTCCCCGGCCATCCAGCCGTTCCTTCTTATAACCATGAATATGTCCCAGTGCCAGATAGTCAATGCCCTTATTCTTCAGGGCGGTCAGATGTATGACCTCCGCCTTGTCCTTCGCACTGTATTCCGATTCCTGCCCATGCAGGACTACAATGTTGCATTGATCCGCATCCAGTGACAGCGTATTATAT
>CAKSAM010000041.1 GCA_934436245.1 uncultured Acetatifactor sp. | reverse complement strand
CATGCACCGTTTATCTTCGCCAACTTCAACGGTACCAGCGGTGATGTGGACGTCATCACGCATGAGTGTGGTCATGCGTTCCAGGGGTATCTCGCTGCACAGGATCCCATCAGAGAACATGCGGATATCGGCATGGAGACTGCAGAGATCCATTCCATGTCCATGGAATTTTTCACGGAAAAGTGGATGAATCTGTTTTTCGGTGACCGGGCACAGGATTACGTGGAAATGCATCTGGAGGATGCGGCGGCATTTATCCCTTACGGCTGTATGGTGGATGAGTTCCAGCATATCGTATATGAGCATCCGGAGCTGACCCCGGCCGAGAGAAAGCAGGCCTGGAGCCGTTTGGAGCAGGAGTACAAGCCCCATCTGGACTACGAAGGCGATCCCTTCTTCGGACAGGGCGGCTTCTGGCAGAAACAGCTGCATATTTACGACTACCCTCTGTATTATATCGATTATTGTCTGGCACAGACCTGCGCATTGCAGTACAAGGTGAAGATGGATGCCGATTTCGGGGAAGCGTGGAAGAGCTATCTGAAGCTGTGCAGACTGTCTGCCAGTGATTTCTATACCAATATGATCAAAGAGGTCGGACTGGACAGTCCCTTTGAACCGGGATGCGTGAAAAATATCGTGGAAAAACTTGAAAAATATGTGAAATAGCTTTCTTTTTCCGCTAAAATACGGTAAAATAAGGAGTCATTGGGACTTAAGACACCAGGAAGGAGACATGTAAGCAATGTCTAAGAATGAAAAAGTTACAGAAAATAAAGAACAAAAAGAACAAAAAGAACAAACAGAACAGAAGGTCATGACCAAATATGACCGTAAGGTACAGAAGCGTAAAGAGCAGAAGGAAAAGGAGAAAAAGGAAGAACGTATCAGCACAGCAGTCGGGATCGTATTCCTCGTGGCTCTGGTATGTCTGGTAGCATCTTTCCCGATCCGTACCTATCTGGCAACCCATGAGACCTATGTGGTGGTCAACGGGGAAGCTGTAAACAAGGTAGAGTTCGATTACCAATACAATCTGACCAAGAACAATTATATCACCCAGTATGGCAGTTATCTGACATACTTCGGACTGGACACTTCCAAGGATCTGTCCACACAGATGTATTCCGACACCCTGAGCTGGCAGGATTACTTTGAGCAGATGGCAGTAGACAATCTGAAGCAGAGCAAGGCATTGAAAGCAGCCGCTGCTGCAGAGGGCTTCACCTACGATACCACGGATGAGTACAACACCTTTAAGGAGTCCATCAAGACCTCCGCTGCAGCCTCAGGCGTATCTGAGAAGGAATATATCCGTTCCATTTACGGTGGTTATGCAACCATGAGCCGTATTGAGCAGTATGTGAAAAATGATATGGTCATGAACGCCTATTATGAGAAGCTGCAGGAGGACAACGCTCCCAGCGATGATGAGATCCAGAGCTACTATGATGAAAATAAGGCAAGCTATGATTCCGTAGATTACCGGCTGACTACCATCAATGCAGAACTGCCCACCGAGCCTACCGAACTGGCAGATCCTGTAGATGAGACCGCAGTTGCCGACACAGCGAATACAACCGATGGAACCACAACGGCTGACACCACACAGGATACCGCATATCAGCCTTCCGATGCTGAGATCGCCAAGGCCATGGAAGATGCCAAAGTACTGGCTGACGATGCAGAGCAGACCGTGGCAAAAGACGGCGAAGCCCATGAGAATGAGAAGAAGTCTTCCGTGAACTACCTGATCTCTGACTGGCTGTTCGATGATGCCAGAAAGGCAGGAGACACCACCGTCATTACCAATGACAACAGCCATTGCTACTATGTGGTGGCATTCGAACAGAGATATCTGGATGAGACTCTTTCCGCAGATGTCCGTGTGATCATCCCTACTGAGGACAAGACAGGAGATGAGATCCTGGAGGAGTGGAAGAACGGTGCAGCTACCGAGGACAGCTTTGCAGAACTGTGCAAAAAGTATACCCAGGATACTTCCGCAGTAGAGAACGGCGGTCTGTTCGAGCAGGTAACCAAGACAGGCATGACAGAGGAGCTGAGCAGCTGGATCTTCGACAGCAGCCGTCAGGCAGGAGATACTGTAGCGATCACTGTCAGTGATGCCACCTATGTACTTTACTACATCGGACAGGATCAGCCCGAATGGAAGATCAACATTAAGAATACTCTGGTATCCCAGGCAATGACTCAGTATATCGACGACATTACCGCAGATATTACTGTAGAGGATCCCAAGGGTAAGCTGAATTACCTGAAGGTGCAGGCAGAGGAATCTGCAGCCGATGAGACTGCGGCAGCAGAGACCCAGGAGATCACTGAGGAGCAGACCGCTGCTACCGAAGAGACCACAACACAGGCACAGTAACGCTTGCTCAGGAACAGAACATAGACAACAGACAAGTACCTGTTTCACTGCGCAAGCAGAAGAGACAGGTACTGTTAAGTTATAGGAGAGAAGAAATGCAGGAAAAGATCCTGGTATTAGATATTGATGGAACTCTGACCAATTCAAAAAAAGAGATCACAGAAGCAACCAAAAGAGGAATCTGGAATATTTTACAGCATGGTCATAAGGTCATTCTGGCTTCCGGCCGCCCGACACCCGGTATGCGAGGCTGTGAAGAAGAACTGGAACTGAAAAAATACGGAGGATATCTTCTGTCCTTTAACGGAGCACGCATCGTGGATTGCAAGACCGGCGAAGTGGTATACCAGAGAACACTGCCTCTGTCTATTGTTCCGGGGCTGTATGATTTTGCCAAAGCAAACGGCTGTGGGCTGATCACTTATCAGGGAGAAGGCGTGATCTCCGCATTTGAACCGGACAAGTACGTGGAGCTGGAGGCAAGGATCAATAAGATTCCCATTAAGGTCGTGCCGGATTTCGTGGATTATGTAAATTTTGATATTAACAAATGTCTCATGACAGCACCGGAAGAGATTGCACCGGATTTAGAGAAACAGCTGCAGGAAAAATACAGTGACGTAGCAAGCATTTATCGTTCTGAGCCATATTTTATTGAAATCATGCCCAAGGATGTGAACAAGGCAACTTCCCTGGATCATATGCTGGAGGGAATGGGGATGACCAGAGAAAATGCAATCTGTTGTGGAGACGGTTATAATGACATTTCCATGATCGAGTATGCGGGAACCGGCGTAGCCATGGGCAACGCCCAGCCGGCTGTGAAAGAAGCTGCGGATTACATTACCGGTACAAACGATGAGGATGGACTGGTGGAGGTTATTGATAAATTTATTATGAATCCAGAAGCATAGCAGACGGATCGTAAAGCATAGAAGTGAGAGAAAAGTATGATTCAGATACCGGAAAAAGCAAAATATATCATAGATACCATACAGAATGCCGGATTTGAAGCCTATGTGGTAGGAGGATGTGTCAGAGATTCCATTCTTGGCAGAAAACCTGAGGATTGGGATATTACAACTTCCGCAAGACCGGAACAGGTGAAACAATTGTTTCGCCGTACTATTGATACCGGGATCCAGCATGGCACGGTAACAGTGATGCTGGATAAAGAAGGGTTTGAGGTTACGACCTATCGTGTGGACGGAAAATACGAAGACAGTCGTCATCCTAAAGAGGTGACGTTCACTCCGAATCTGGAAGAGGATCTGAAGCGCAGGGACTTTACGATTAATGCCATGGCATATAATGACACGGAAGGATTAATTGATATCTTTGGAGGACTGACAGATATCGAAGCAGGGCTTATCCGATGCGTTGGTGATCCGGAGGAACGTTTTGGTGAGGATGCACTCCGCATCATGCGTGCCATCCGTTTTTCCGCACAGCTTGGCTATGAAATTCATGAGGATACCGAGGCGGCAATCCGTAAGCTGGCGCCGACCTTGCAGAAAATCAGCGCAGAACGGATACAGGTGGAATTGACGAAATTATTGATCTCACCGCATCCTGATATCTTAAGGAATGCTTATGACATGGGCGTCACCAAGGTGATTCTGCCGGAATTTGATACCATGATGGAAACACCCCAGAATCACCCCCATCATAAATACAACGTTGGAGAGCATACGTTACATGCAATAATGGAGATAGAACCCAGAAAAGAGCTCCGATATGCCATGTTGTTGCATGATGTTGGAAAACCGGGGACTTTGACCATTGATGAAAAAGGGATTACACATTTCTACGGACATCCGGCGGTGGGAGAAGAAATGTCGAGGCGGATTTTACGCAGACTGCGGTTTGATAATGACACGGTGGCTGTTGTTACACGCCTGGTGAGATATCATGATTATGGTAATTCCGTGACCCCTGACTTAAGGATCGTGCGAAAGGCTGTCAATAAGATCGGTGAAGATATTTTTCCGCTGTTATTTCCGGTAAAAAAAGCGGATATTCTGGCACAGAGTGATTATATGAGGGCAGAAAAGCTGGAAACTCTGTTGCTTTGGGAAAAACTGTATCAGGAAATACTGGATAAAAAACAATGTGTTTCCTTGAAAACACTGGCGGTTACCGGCAGAGAACTTATTGCAATGGGGATGAAGCCGGGAAGAGAGCTGGGGGAGATGCTGCAACAACTGCTGGAACTGGTATTGGAGCACCCCGAGTGGAACACGGAGGAAAAACTTATGGAAAAAGTGAAGGAATTGCGTGCTCACAAAGATTGAGCATACTTTCTAAGCTTTCCTCATAAGATAGCGTAGGAACCGGGAAACGGTTAAGGACGTATCTTAGGAGGGGTTGTAAGTGAATGACAGAGCGGTGGCACTGCTGGAGCAGTATGAGATAGAAGTATTGCGTACCCGAAAGGGAAGGGGAGCTATTCTGTGTGATACACAGCAGGGCTGTCTGATCTTCAAGGAATATACGGGAAGAGAGGAACAGCTGCGACTGCAGGAGCAGGTGCTTAAGCATCTGGCAGAGGCGGGAAATGTCTCCGCAGAGACCCTGATCCCCACCAAAGAGGGAGCCTTGTCAGTGACTGACAGAGATGGAGTCAGATATATTCTGAAGACCTGGAAGGAAGGCAGGGAGTGTAATATCCGTGACAGGGAGGAATGCCTGGAAGCAATGCACCTTATGGCGAGACTCCACGGGGAACTGGAATTCCAGCCGGTATTTCCGGACTCGGAAGAAACACCGGCACCGACCATAGAAAGATATCTTCCCAGCCGGGATTATGAAAAGCATAACAGAGAATTAAAACGTGCCCGCAGATTTTTAAAGCAGCGCAGTCAGAAGACCTGGTTCGAGATCCGGTTGTCTGCGGTGATCGATCCTTTTTTAGAGGAAGCGAGACAGCTGTGTGAGGAATGGAAAGAGATCGAGACGTCGGGAGACAATGCGGAGAAAGCATTGCCCTGTTTTTGCCACGGAGATTATCAATATCACAATATTCTGCGGCAGGACAGAGGCTTTTTCCTGGTAAACTTCGAAAAATGTCAGGCAGACGGCCCGGTGAGAGATCTGAACCTGCTGTTACGAAAGCTTTTGGAAAAAAATGAATGGGACGCCGAATGGGGAAGAGTACTGCTGGCGGCTTATGAAAGTGTCCGGCCGTTGAAACCCTATGAGCGGCAGGATCTGTTCTACCGCCTGTCCTATCCCGAAAAATTGTGGAAGATCGTAAATTTTTATTATAATTCCGGAAAAGCCTGGATCCCGGAAAAGAATCAGGAGAAGCTGGACCGCCTGATGGAACAGGAAGCGGCCAGAAAAAATTTCCTGAAACTGTTGCAAAGATAACACCGGGCAACACAAAGGAGAAGACAAAACGTTGAGAAAACTCGGAGACAAAAAGTATTCGAAAACGAAACAGACAGTGGTAAGTCTTTTGCTTGTGACAGCAATGTCATTTGCTGGCTGTGGGCAGACAGCGTCCTCCGGGGCGGTTACAGAAGCACAGGTCACAGCAACACCTGCGGCAACAGCGCAGACAGAGAGGGTGGATACAGGATTTGTTGTAACCGGTCCGGACAGCTTTGACTCTGCAGATACTGCCGTAGTGGTGGATATTCAGAACATTGACAAAAGTGTCACCTTCCTGAATCTGGATCTTGGAAAACGATATACCTTATCAATGGATGGAACCACTCATTTTGCGGATAAATATGGCAAAGCAATGTCATTTGATCAGTTCCAGGCAGGGGATATCGTAGATGTGACCTTTCTGAAAAGTCAGAAGCACCTGACTTCCATGCAGCTGGCACAGACGGCATGGCAGTATGATGCTGTGGAGCGGTATGAGATGAATACTGTCCGGAATGAGGTAGCCATCGGTGGGGAAGTCTTTCAGCTGTCAAAGGATACCCAGTATTTTTCCCAGGGACACAGCATTGAGAAAATGGATCTGAATCCCACGGATGTGCTGACGTTTCACGGAATTGACAGTACGGTACTCAGCGTGACGGTGGAAAAGGGTCATGGATATCTGCGGCTGGTCAATGATGAGAATTTCATCGGAGGCTGGCTGGAGATCGGACAGACCCAGATTGTGCGGATTACGGAGGACATGCTGGTGACTGTGCCGGAAGGCAGCTATCAGGTGGATATCAGTTATAATGGCGGCGGTGGAACGAAAAATGTTGTGATCAACCGGAATGAAGAAACCGCATTGGATATTGGAGATCTGGAAGTTGCCGAGGCACAGTATGGAACGGTTCTGTTCTCCATGAGTCCGTCCGGTGCGGAATTATATATTGATGGCAGTCAGGTGGATCCGTCCCAGCCGGTTTCTCTGGAATACGGTATTCATCAGATCATTGCAAAAGCCGATGGATATAAGTCGTTAACGCAGTATCTCAGGGTGGGACAGGAATCTGCCGGAGTGGATGTGCAGCTGGATAAAGTAGATTCTGACAGCGAAGAAAGTACGGAAAGTAGCAGTTCCACCGTATCTTCCACTGCCGAATCCACGTCCACGGCGGATACTACTACAACCTATTATCGTGTACATATTGATGCACCGGAAAATGTGGAAGTATATCTGGATGGAAACTATGTGGGAATCTCTCCCTGCAGCTTCAAAAAGACATCCGGAAGCCATGTCATTACCCTGCGGAAATCCGGCTATGAGACCAGAAGCTATACGGTTCAGGTAGATGAGGAACAGAAGGATGTGTCGTATTCCTTTGTGGATCTGGTGACTGCTTCCACAGCTTCAAATTAATTCCCGGGAGGATGTGGGAAATGCCGTAAATATGCGGAAAAACCTTGACAAAAGGGGTAAAAACAGATATATATATGTATAGACGTTTCAAAAGAACTATTTTCGAGCGTAAAAATAATCACGAAAACTCATTATAGGAGGAGTTCAATATGAACAAAACAGAATTAGTTGCAGCTATGGCTGATCAGGCTGGTCTTTCCAAGAAAGACGCAGAGAAGGCATTAAAGGCTTTCACAGATGTTGTTGCTGAAGAGTTAAAGAAAGATGGTAAGGTTCAGTTAGTTGGCTTCGGTACTTTCGAAGTATCCAGCAGAGCAGCCAGAGAGGGTAGAAATCCTCAGAGCGGCGCACCTATGAAGATCGCTGCTTCCAAGGCTCCCAAATTCAAGGCTGGTAAGGCATTAAAGGATATGCTGAACGCTTAATAGAAGCTGAATTTTCAGAGACTCGAGAGGACAACCTTTCGGGTCTCTTTCATTTTTATGATATGTGAGGGCACAAAAATGAGATTAGATAAATATTTGAAGGTATCCCGATTGATCAAGAGACGCACAGTGGCCAATGAAGCCTGCGACAGCGGCAGGGTACTGATCAATGATAAGCCTGCAAAGGCATCCGCCAATGTAAAGGAAGGAGATATCATTACGATATCTTTCGGCAATAAGGAAGTAAAGGTGGAAGTACTGGACGTTCAGGAAACAGTGAAAAAGGAAGAAGCCAAAGAACTCTTCCGGTATGTATAGACCCATTATGTATAAAATACCATTTTCTACCATAGAATAGATTGTAAGTCCGGTATCATAAGAGACCGGCTGTGATGGGAGGCTATGGGGAAATGGAGGATTTGAATGCGACAGGACGTATGCACAAGGTGATCATGACCAACAGACGTACCTGCACGGTAAATGGTGTCAATGATGTGCTTTCCTTTGATTTACGGGAGATTCTGTTAGAGACAGAGCAGGGAATGCTTATGATCCGTGGAAACGAGCTGCACGTAAACAGGCTGACCTTAGACAAGGGAGAAGTGGATATTGACGGACGGATCGATAGCTTTGTGTATTCGGATACCGCAGTATCCGGGGAAAAACAGGAATCCTTTCTGGGCAGGCTGTTCCGTTAATGAGTGAGAATGTTTTTCTGGCACATTCCTTTCTGCTGGGGCTGTGGATCACTTTTCTGTATGATATACTGCGGATCCTGCGAAGAGTGTTTGCCCACAGCACCGGAATGGTATCTCTGGAGGATCTGGCATTCTGGATCTATTGTGCCGGGAAAGTTTTTTTGCTGATGTTTCATGAAAGCAATGGCAACCTGCGATGGTTTGCAGTGATGGGGGCATTGACCGGAATGTATCTCTATCACAAGGCAGTCAGTCCGTTTTTCGTAAAGTATACAGCACTTTGCATAAACACGCTGCTTCATCCCCTTCGGAAAATATTAAAAAGAACCGAAATGTGGTTAAAAAAGAAGTTGACGAGTCTATGGAAAATGCTTAAAATATTCTATAAAAGGAGATGCGTGTATGGCAAGAAGAAAGACACCTTACCGCAAGAGACACCAGAATCGTTTCAGTATGTTTCTGGTGAGCCTGGTCGTATTAATGATCATGGTGGTAGTTGCGGTACGGAGCGTGGAATTACAACAGAAGATTGAAGGATACGATACGCAGATCGCAAGCCTGACCACGCAGATTGAAGCGGAGAATGTCAGAGCGGAGAAGATCGAGGAATATCGTAAATATACGCAGACCAAGGCTTATGTGGAGGAAGTGGCGAAGGATAAGCTGGGACTTGTGTATGAAGGTGAGATTCTTTTTAAGGAAGACGATTAAGCAGGGAGACTGATTCTGAACAGTTGACCTGCTTTTTTTGTCGCAAAAATTGAAGCCTTGCTCCCCTCGATTTGACAAAAAGGTAAAACTGTCTGTCCTATAATCGTTGGACAGAAAGGGGAATCAGGGATGATCATAGGGAAGAGAGAGCAGGAGAAGCTGGAAAAAGAGCAGTGTGCACAGGTCACAATGTTGTGCAGACAGAAGCTGATGGGATATGCGGAGAGCTTTGATGAACTGGGAAAAAGTTTTCGACAGGAGATACAGATCACGGGAAATGACAGACAAGGGATTCTGGAAAAATATTTATTTCAGCAAAGCAGGCAGATCATGGGAGATCACTTACAGGAAGTGGCAAGGCTCATGGAACGGGTAGCCGGTGAGGAACTGGACTATCAGCCATTGGAAGAGAAGAAGAAAAGGAATCTGATACAGGCGCTTCGGGCGGAACGGATTATTGCAAAGGATCTTTGCTACATACGGGATGCACGGATCAGGGGAATCAGTATGACGCTGTGGACAGATAAGATGAGGTGCAAGGCATCGCAGGTTGCCGATATGTTAACAGTATTATTGCAGAAGAATCTGCAGGTTTCCCCGGGGAGTCCTTATCTGGTAGAACGGGAAGCGCATTGTTTCCTTTTCATCGAAGAACCGGAATATATAGCTCTTACAGGAGTGAGCCGTGCGGTAAAAGAAGGAGAAAAAGTGTCAGGGGATCAGTATGCCACCCTGGAATCGGAAAACGGGAAACTGATTTTGCTGCTGTCTGACGGAACCGGATCCGGGGAAGATGCCGTCAAAGGAAGCGGCAGAGTCATGGATCTGATGGAAAAAATGCTGGAAGCCGGATTTGGCAGTGAAGCGTCAGTGAACCTGCTGAATTCTGCCTTATATGCCCAAAACGAAGAGGAGGATCATCCTACCATAGATATCTGCAGCCTGGATCTGTATACCGGGGAGTGTGAGATCTGTAAAGTGGGAGGTGCGGTTACTTTCTGGAAAAACAGCCGTGGGGTAGAAAGTATCGGGGCAGAGACGCTGCCACTGGGAATTTTTCAAAAAGCCCCGGTGGAACGACAGTCATGTCGATTGCACCCCGGAGACACACTGGTAATGATGACGGATGGTGTTCTGGATATGCTGGAGGACGGTGAGGAACGCATGGCAGAAATGCTGGCCGGGTTACAGGAGCAAAATCCTCAGGAGATAGCTGAAAAGATGTTGTCCTATGCCATTTGTGCTGGCGGCGGCCGGATTCAGGATGATATGACAGTACTGGTTCTTTGTTTTTGGAAAAAATGACATATCAGTTTTAATGATTCTAAGAGGTTCTGAATAGTTATCTTGATTTTTAAAAATAATTAGGATAGAGTAAACATATGAGTACATGGATGGATACGAGGGAAAAAGTATTTGCATATATCAAAGAGCATCGTATGCTGCAGGATGGTGACCGGGTAGTAGTCGGTGTTTCCGGAGGGGCAGACTCAGTTTGCCTCTTATTTTTGCTGCTGGAATGGCAGAAAGAAAATCCTCTGGATATCGCAGTAGTGCATATAAATCACGGAATTCGTGTGGAAGCCGGAGAGGATGCCCGGTATGTGGAAACAATTTGCACGGAACGGGGGATTCCTTTTTTCCTGACACAGGCAGATGTCCGGGAAAGAGCACGCAGGGAAAAAAGCTCCGAGGAGGAGGCGGGACGCCGCACAAGATATGAGGCTTTTCATAAGACAGCCGGGGAATGGGGCGCTACGAAAATCGCAGTGGCGCATAACAGCAATGACCGAAGCGAGACACAGCTGTTTCATCTGTTCCGGGGAAGCGGCATCCGGGGACTGGCGAGTATTCTGCCGGTAAGAGACCGGATCATACGGCCCATTTTGTGTCTGGAGAGATCTGAAATAGAGGATTTTCTGACGCAGCTGAAAATTCCATATTGTATAGATGCCACCAATGACGGAGACGATTATACCAGAAACCGTATCAGGCATCATATTCTGTCTTATGTAGAGCAGAATATTGTCAAAGGCTGTGTGGCACACATGAATCAGACGGCGGAGCTGCTGGCCGAGACAGAGGATTATCTAACGCAGCAGACAGCGGAAGCGGCGGAGCGTTGTGTGCGGACGAGCGGCAGCCTGCATGAGGAAACAGCATCCACATCCGAGAGCCGGTCTGGCACCGTGCATATTACGGTAGAGACTTTCCTGACCCTGCATCCGGTGATCCGCAAGCGTATTTTGTATGAAGAGGTAAAAAAGCTGTCTCCCGGTCAGAAAGATATTACCGGCCAGCATATTGAGGATCTCCTTACATTGTTCACCAGAGAGGGTAACCGGCAGATCTGCCTTCCGTTTGGAATCCGGGGCAGGCGGCAATATGAGGAAGTACTGTTGACGATCGGGAACAGAGAGGAGACCGGTATCGGTACGCCGGAAAACAGAACCGTGCAGACAGAGCGAAAACTGGATCCGGAACTGCGCCTGGGGCAGAAGGGAATATTGGAGCTGGATGAGGGAACACTGGAATACAACGTATTTGAGCTGTCCGGTGCCTTCGAAAAAAACCAAGAAGTTCCCACAAATCAGTATACGAAATGGTTCGATTATGATAAAATAAAAAAATGTCCGGTGGTGCGGACCAGGCAGACAGGTGACTATCTGACCATTTCTGACGGCAGAGGCGGCATGCTCCACAAAGCATTAAAGAGTTTTCTGGTCGATCAGAAAATTCCACGAACAGAGCGAGACAGACTACCGATTCTGGCAGAAGAAGATCATATACTGTGGGTCGTGGGATACCGTATCAGCGAATATTATAAAGTTACAGAGAATACAAAGCGTATTTTAAAGGTACAATTCATAAGAAAGGAGTTCGTTTAAAAGCGAAAGGACAAAAGAAGATGGCAGAACATATCAGAGTACTGTTAACTGAGGAGGAAGTAGATAAGAGAATTCAGGAGATCGGAGAGCAGATCAGCAAAGATTATGCTGGCAGGCAGGTACACCTTGTATGTGTATTGAAGGGTGGCAGCTTTTTCATGTGTGAGCTGGCAAAGCGCATTACCGTTCCCGTGTCCCTGGATTTCATGTCTGTATCCAGTTACGGAAGTGACACCAAGTCCAGTGGTGTGGTAAAAATCGTAAAGGATCTGGATGAATCCCTGAAGGATAAAGAGGTTATCGTAGTAGAGGATATCGTAGACAGCGGAAGAACCTTAAGCTATCTGTTAGAGATGCTGAAGGACAGAGGTCCCGCTTCCTTACGTCTGTGCACCCTGTTGGACAAACCCGAGAGAAGAGTCATTGATGTGCAGGTTGATTATACCGGATTCAATATTCCCGATGAGTTTGTAGTGGGCTATGGACTGGACTATGACCAGAGATATCGTAATCTGCCTTACATCGGTGTGGTAGAATTCGATTAAGCAATACAAAGATGTAGGAGGCCCGTGAAGTTGAAACAAAACGGCAGAACAATTAACTCATATTTTATATTTATATTGCTTCTGATCATGGTGATCGTGGGGCTGAATCTGTTGAGCAACCGGGATGATGAGTACACCAGAGCGGAATTCGTTGCGGATCTGGATGCCGGCAATATATCGGAAGTTGTAGTCAATCCCAATGGTGAGGCACCTACCGGCTATCTGGAGATCCAGATGAAGAACGGTGTGAGCCATAAGCTGTACGCCACGGATATCACGGAACTGGAGACACTGGTCCGCGAGTATGGATTTGATCCTGTGGTCAATGATATCGAGAGAGAAAACTGGTTTTTGACCTATATGCTGCCCATGTTAGTCGTGCTGGCGGTGGGAGTATTCCTGTTCATGATGATGAACGCCCAGCAGGCAGGCGGCGGTAATGGCAAGATGATGAACTTCGGCAAAAGCCGTGCAAAGATGTCATTGGGTGACAAGAGCGTCACTTTTGCACAGGTGGCCGGCCTGAAGGAAGAAAAAGAGGAACTGGAAGAGATCGTTGATTTTCTGAAGGAACCCGGGAAATACACCGGTGTCGGGGCCAGAATCCCCAAAGGAGTCCTGTTGGAGGGCCCTCCCGGAACCGGTAAGACATTGCTTGCCAAAGCAGTGGCAGGGGAGGCCGGAGTACCGTTCTTCAGCATTTCCGGATCCGATTTCGTGGAAATGTTCGTCGGTGTGGGTGCATCCCGTGTACGTGATCTGTTTGAAGAAGCGAAGCACAATGCCCCCTGCATTGTATTCATTGATGAGATCGATGCAGTGGCAAGACGCCGTGGTACCGGTATGGGTGGCGGACATGATGAACGTGAACAGACACTGAACCAGTTACTGGTAGAGATGGACGGTTTCGGCGTCAATGAAGGTATTATTGTCATGGCGGCAACGAACCGTGTGGATATCCTGGATCCTGCGATTCTGCGCCCCGGCCGTTTTGACCGCAAGGTAGCGGTGGGAACCCCGGATATCGGCGGCAGAGAAGAGATCCTCAAGGTTCATTCGAAGAACAAACCTCTGGGTGATGATGTGAATCTGCAGCAGATCGCACAGACCACAGCCGGATTTACCGGAGCGGATCTCGAAAATCTGTTGAATGAAGCAGCCATTATCGCAGCAAAGGAGAACCGTGCCTTTATCGCACAGAAGGATATCAAGAGAGCATTTATCAAAGTGGGAATCGGTGCGGAGAAGAAGAGCCGTATCATTTCCGACAAGGAGAAGAAGATCACGGCATACCACGAGGCAGGTCATGCGATCCTGTTCCATGTACTGCCGGATGTGGGACCGGTCTATACCGTATCCATTATTCCTACCGGTGTCGGAGCAGCCGGTTACACTATGCCCCTGCCGGAAAAGGATGAGATGTTTGCCACTAAGAGCCGTATGCTCCAGGATATCATGGTATCCCTGGGCGGACGTATCGCCGAGGAGATCATCTTCGGTGACATCACAACAGGTGCATCCAGCGATATTAAGAAAGCTACCAAGACGGCCCGTCGTATGGTGACCCGTTACGGAATGTCCGATCATATTGGTGTGATCTGCTACGATGATGATGATGACGAGGTCTTCATCGGTAAGGATCTGGCTCATGCCAAGGCCCACAGTGAAGAGATCTCCGGTGAGATCGACAAGGAAGTCAAGAGTATCATTGATGACTGCTACACCAAGGCCAAGGATATTATCTTACAGCATGAGGATGTGCTGCATAGCTGTGCACAGCTTCTGTTGGAGAAAGAAAAGATCACCAGAGAGGAGTTCGAGAGTCTTTTCCAGCCGAAAACGGATTCCTTTTTAAATACTGAAATCTGATAACAGAGAGGGCTTGGAAAAGGTTTTCGTGGGAACTTCAGGTAATTGGTAGTATTGTACAAATTGTTTTTGTGAAAAATAGACAAAAATGAATATACAATTTTGTGATATTTGTGAATTTTGAGAATAGTCAAAAATAGTAGTGCATGCTATTATAATACTCGTAACCCCCCCAATACATTATATAGTTTTTTGCTATACCCCATAAGAAAGAAATACCTTCTCTAAAAAGGACAGTCCTCCCAAGACTGTCCTTTTTACCGTTCAAAAATTGAAGCAGAAGGCGCCGGACAGTTGTCAGATGTATGGAAAAAGGGTATAATTATATCTGTGTGTGCTGCACAGGTAAGAATAGCAGGAGCATAATATAGATAGTAAGACAATAGTCTCAGAAAGGGTTGATACTATGGATCTGGAGCTACTACGTCGTACAGAATATAATCAGCAATATATTGCGGCCATGAGACCCGTATTTAACAGGAGAGCACTCTTTACCGATACCAGCGGCGAATATGTGATTCCGGAAGAGCCGGAGCCTTATTCCGAGGTAACGATCCGTTTTCGTACCGCAAGGAACAACGTGGACAGAGTATTTCTGGTAAGCGGTGGTCAGAAGCATCTCATGGTACGTGTGGAGAACAATAATGATTTTGATTATTATGCCTATGTAATGCGGCTGGAGGATCAGAAGGTATCTTATTATTTTGAGGTACAGACCGGCAGGATCACGGGTATCTTCGATATGAGAGGTCTGGTGCAGGAGGTCAATGAATATTATGACTTCATCATTATTCCCGGTTTCCATACCCCTGACTGGGCCAAGGGCGCAGTGATGTATCAGATCTATACGGATCGTTTCTGTAACGGAGATCCTTCCAATGATGTGCTGACCAATGAATATTGTTACATCGGAGAGCCGGTACATCGTGTAGAGGATTGGGGACGTTACCCTGCACAGATGGATGTCCGAGAGTTCTACGGCGGAGATCTGCAGGGAGTATTGGACAAGATGGACTACCTGCAGGAGCTGGGTGTTGAGGTGATCTATTTTAACCCTCTGTTCGTCTCCCCGTCCAACCATAAATATGATATTCAGGATTATGATTATATTGATCCCCACCTGGGGAAAATCGTCAGTGACGAGGGAGAACTGCTTCCCGATGGACAGAGGGAGAACCGTTTTGCATCCCGTTACATTGACAGAGTCACCAATAAGGCGAACCTGGAGGCCAGCAACGAATTGTTTGCCAGGGTAGTGGCAGAGGCGCACCGCAGAGGTATGAGAGTTATTCTGGATGGTGTGTTCAATCATTGTGGATCTTTTAATAAATGGATGGATAGAGAGCGCATTTATGAAAATGCGGAAGGCTATGACAAGGGTGCTTATGTCAGTGGAGACAGCCCTTACCGGAGTTATTTTGATTTCCACAATCAGGCAGCATGGCCTTATAACAATTCCTACGACGGATGGTGGGGACATGATACCTTGCCGAAGCTGAATTATGAAGGCTCTCAGGAACTGATGGACTATGTCCTGCATGTGGCGAAAAAATGGGTATCTCCGCCTTATAATGTAGATGGATGGAGACTGGATGTGGCAGCGGATTTAGGACACAGTCAGGAGTTCAACCATCATTTCTGGCAGGAGTTCCGGAAAGCGGTAAAAGAGGTCAATCCAGAAGCTATTATTCTGGCAGAGCATTATGGTAATACCAGAGACTGGCTGCAGGGCAATGAGTGGGATACTGTCATGAACTACGATGCGTTCATGGAGCCTGTGACCTGGTTCCTCACCGGTATGGAGAAGCACAGTGACGACTATCGTGAGGATCTGTTAGGCAATGCAGAAAGCTTCTGGGGTGCCATGCGGCATCATACCTCCAGCTTTTCCATGCCCAGCTGGCAGGTGGCAATGAATGAACTGTCCAACCATGACCATTCCCGTTTCCTGACGAGAACGAATCATAAGGTGGGACGTACCAATACACTGGGACCGCAGGCTGCGGAACAGGGGATCAATAAGGCGGTGTTCCGGGAAGGTGTTGTGATCCAGATGACCTGGACGGGTGCGCCTACGATCTACTACGGAGATGAGGCCGGTGTCTGTGGATTCACAGATCCTGATAACCGCAGAACCTATCCCTGGGGACATGAAGATCAGGTATTGTTATCCTTCCACAAGGATATCATCCGCCTGCGCCGTGAAAACGAAGAACTGCGGACCGGTTCCCTGAAAATGCTGGAAAATGACTACAATTTCATTTCCTACGGACGTTTTAACCGCAAGGGACAGTGTGCAGTTCTGATCAATAATAATAACCATCCCATCACCAAAGAGATCCATGTATGGGAAATCGGCACACCCAGGACAGGCAGGATGAAAGTAATCTTACAGTCCAGAGATGACGGTTATTGCATGGAAGGGGCAGAGTATGAGATCAAAGCAGGTAAAGTTCTGATCGAAATGCCTCAGACTTCTGCCACTATTTTAAAATATGTGGAAGAATGATTATGATTTTATTACGAAAGACAGAGAGGATATAAGATGTTAACCATCATCATTACCTTGCTGTTGCCGCTGGCACCCATCATGGTCTGGCGGCAATACCTTTTAAAGAAGAACGGAAAAGAAGCGTGGACGGCAGCTGCCAATAAAGGACAATATGTACTTCGATACTTTTCCTGTCTTACATATATGCTGTTTGTTTCCTGGGTTCTGTTGTCACTGATCAGTGACGATGGTAATACTATATGGAGAAAACTGCTGGAATCCAACGAATATGCGGTGAAGGTTCTTCTGTTTGAAATCTGCTTCATGCTGACTTATGCCATTGGCGAGATGTTTGTAGAAGAGGCAAAGGTGGGAAAGCATGAGAAGATCCACAGTATTCTGAATAAGATCGCAGACTGCAAGGGATATCATGTCCTGCAGAAGTACATAGGCCCGGCAGTGGTATTGCTGCTGACAATATTTGTAGTGTGCCTGAATTTCAGCATGATGTCTGACCGGGTATTATGGGGAGACGAAGCATTTTCTGCCAATACGGCGAAGAAAAGCATGTCCGGTATTTTACAGGTACTGTATTATTGGGACAATCATCCTCCCCTGTATTATTATTGGCTGAAATTGTTCGGGACTTTGTTTGGCTTTACGATTCCGGTGTTCCATCTGGCATCTCTGGTGCCATTTATGATGGGAATCGTGCTGGCACTGACTGTGATACGGAAGCGGTTTGGAATGCTTTCTGCCGCATTTTTCGTAATGATCTCCGGACTGGGTGCATCCTGCCTGGAATACAATCTGGAAGTGCGGATGTATGCCCTGGCATTTTTAGGAGTCATGGGATGCTTTTATTGTTCCTACAGGGTGATTGCCGATGGCAGCAGGAAGACCTGGACCGGCATGGTGCTCTGGGCACTGGTTGCCGCATATTCGCACTATTATGCGCTGGTTGCCGTGGGAATCATGATGTTTTTCACCGGTGTGGCAGTATGGATCAAATACCGTGGCAGGACATGGATCAAGGGTGTGTTGGCAATTGTCACATTCCTGATCGGCTATGCGCCCTGGCTGTATTTCTTCTATGCAGGCCTGAAGAATGTCAGCAGAGGCTGGTGGATGACAGAAATCCTGGGACTGGATCAGAGCCTGGAAATCGTTATGGGTGGCAATGGAATGAAGGTTGTGGTATTTCCGCTGCTGCTGTTATTCCTGCTGATTACATTGGTGGCGGACTCCGCACTGTTTGTGACGGGAGAAAACGGCCGTATCCGCATGCAGAAACCCACAGTGCAAAAATGGTCGGATAAGACCTACGCAATGGCAGTAGGGGCCTGTACGATCATCGGAACCCTGGCATTTGCATATCTGCTGAGCATTGTCATGGCTCCCATGCTGGCACAGAGATATCTGTATCCCCTCAGTGCTGTGGCGATCGTTATGTTGGTGATCGGCAGCAGCAGAGTATTGGAACTGATGGCTGAACTGGAGAAACATTCCTGGAAGGGACTGGAACTTCTCGGCAGAGTAATCCTGATGGTATGCCTGATATTGTTGTTTGCCATGGGAATCCAGAACTATCAGGAATGCTATGGCAGCTATGAACAACAGAAGACAGAGACTGAGAAGACCCTGGATCTGATCGGAACACCCGGAAAAGACACCAAAATGGTATCCAATGGAGTGAAACATCTTGGATGGACGGTATTATACTATTATTATCCGGACAACGAGATCGTCAATGGTGATTACAGACAGGCGGAAGCCGACAGCTTCTGGTACTTTACGCCGAACGCCCTGGGTGAAGATGCCATTTCCGAACAGGAGTATAATGGCTATCACGTAACGGATTATGGACAGATGCAACTGTCCCAATACCCCTTCTTCTTATATTATATGGAGAAATAATAAAAAACATCTTGCAATTTGTGTGAACATATGCTACAATTTCACATTGTTAAGGCACTTTTGCCTGACATGGATGGATTCCCGAGTGGCCAAAGGGGACAGACTGTAAATCTGCTGCAATTTGCTTCGGTGGTTCGAATCCACCTCCATCCATTCGCACGTTGCAGTTCGCACGTTGCGATGCGTCCGCTGGTGTGGCGGAATAGGCAGACGCAAGGGACTTAAAATCCCACACGTATATTCCACACAATAGCGT
>CAKSAM010000040.1 GCA_934436245.1 uncultured Acetatifactor sp. | reverse complement strand
CTCCTCAAACAACTTTGCCCTGCCATTCATAAATTTTCTCTCTTCGTTCGAAAATTCATTTCATGGAGGGGCGCTTCGCTAATAGAATTTGTCATATAGTGCTTTGTACGCAAGCGTCCTCGCACTATATGACAAAATTCTATTTCAAAGTTGTTTGGCCATAGTATGCGTTCTTTCCATGTTTGCGGTTATAGTGCTTATCCTGCAGTTCCTGGGGTGCCGGCTGGATCCTGGGATTGATGGTCTCGGCACGGTATGCCATTTTTGCTACCTCTTCCAGTACGACCGCATTGTGAACAGCCTCTCTGGCATCCTTGCCCCAGGCAAAGGGACCGTGATTCTTGCACAGGACAGCAGGCACTGCCTTGGGATCCTTGCCCAGGCGTTTGAACTCATTGACGATGAGGTGTCCGGTATTTTCTTCATAAGCATCCTCAATCTCTTCCTTTGTCAGGCAGCGCACGCAGGGAACCGGTCCGTAGATGTAATCCGCATGGGTGGTACCGTAGCAGGGAATGTCTCTTCCTGCCTGCGCCCAGCTGGTAGCATAGGAAGAATGGGTATGTACGATGCCGCCGATCTCCGGAAACGCCTTGTACAGCTCCAGATGGGTAGCAGTGTCTGAGGAAGGGTTCAGATCCCCCTCCACCTTATTTCCGTCAAGATCCATGACTACCATCATTTCCGGTGTCAGCTTATCATAATCCACACCACTGGGTTTGATCACGAACAGTCCACTCTCTCTGTCAATGGCGCTGACATTTCCCCAGGTAAAAGTCACCAGACCGTACCGGGGCAGATCCATATTTGCTTCATATACTTTCTGTTTTAATTCTTCTAACATATACTAAACCTCATTCCTTTCTAAAACCCGCAGGCTTTCCGGTATCTACCTATGTACGGTATCTTTCCGGGCACTGTGCAGGCATAATTTTACGTCTGAAAAATTATTTTGCCGCAACCGCTGCCATTTCTGCAGGAAGCAGCTTCTTGTACTCTTCCAGAAAAGCATCAAATCCCTTCACATCCTCAGGATCCGGATACAGTGTGGTTCCGGTCTGTCCTGCGAAAATCTTGTCATTCAGATAGGAAGACAGGGTCTCGCCGTCTTTTTTCTCCTTCATGAAAGCTGCCAGGATCGCAATACCCCAGGCTCCGCCTTCACTGGCGGTATCCATAACGGTGATGGGTGCATTCATGCCTGCTGCCATGACACGCTGTCCCACCACAGGTGTCTTGAAGAAGCCGCCGTGTCCCATCAGGGAATCTACAGCCACATGCTCCTCTTTTAACAGAATATCCATACCGATCTTCAGCGTAGCCACAGCACTGTACAAGTGGGAACGCATAAAGTTTGCCAGTGTGAAATCCGCATCGGGAGTTCTTACCACCATAGGGCGGCCAGCGTCCAGTCCGGTGATGGGTTCTCCCGAGAAATAGTTATATGCTGTCACGCCGCCACAGTCCGCAGCTCCTTCCAGTGCCTTGCGATACAGTACCCCGTACAGTTCGTTCTTGTCTACTTTCACCCCAAAACTCTCCGCACATTCACCCAACAGGTTTACCCAGGCATTCAGATCGGAAGTGCAGTTGTTGCAGTGCACCATAGCTACGGGCATACCGTCAGGGGTGGTGACCATATCGATCTCTTCATGTACTTTTTCCATGGCCTTCTCCAGTACCACCATGGCAAAAATAGAGGTCCCGGCGGAGACATTACCGGTGCGGACTGCCACGCTGTTGGTGGCTACCATTCCGGTTCCGGCATCGCCCTCGGGAGGACACATAGCTGCACCGGGCTGTAAGGTTCCTGTGGGATCCAGTAATTTTGCACCTTCCGCAGTCAGAACACCGGCGGATTCTCCGGCTGCCAGTACCTTCGGCAGAATGTCACGGATCTTCCAGTCAAAGTTATGTAAACCGTCAAACTGATCCAGCATCTTCTGGTCAAAATCCATAATGGTGGAATCAATGGGGAACATACCTGCTGCCTCACCAATGCCCAGCACCTTTTCTCCGGACAGCTTCCAGTGGATGTATCCTGCCAGTGTGGTGAAGAAAGCAATATCCTTCACATGCTCTTCTCCGCTTAAAATAGCCTGATACAGGTGTGCAATGCTCCATCTCTGAGGGATGTTGAAATTAAATACCGGAATCAGCTTCTTGCAGGCCTCTTCTGTCATGGTATTTCTCCAGGTACGGAACGGAACCAGAAGGTCTCCGGCTGCATTGAACGGCATATAACCGTGCATCATTCCGCTGAATCCCAGAGAGCCCAGTGTGGTCAGCTTCTCACCGTATTTTGTCTCCACATCGTCTGTCAGGCTCTTGTAGCAGCCCTGTAAACCTTTCCAGATATCCTCCAGACTGTAGGTCCAGATATTGTTCTCCAGACGGTTCTCCCAGTCATAGGTTCCCATGGCGATAGGCGCATGGCTCTCATCTACCAGTACTGCTTTGATCCTGGTGGAGCCAAACTCGATACCAAGGGCTGTTTTTCCTGTTCTGATTGCTTCTTTTACTACTTCGCTCATTGTGTTCTCTCCTTATCCCTTTGATTTTTATCGTTTTCATTACTTTCTTGTAACTATTCAGATTCCATTCGCAAAATCGCCTCTACGAGGCTTCCTTTATGGTTTTCATATTCTGTCACAGATTCCCGTTCTACGACACGGGTGTCAAATTCGTAGGTCAGATCCTTTTTCCTGCCTGCGATCATCTGCAACAGTGTCTCCGCCGCTTTTTTCCCCAGATTCTCCTTGGGATGGGGCAGGGAGGTGATGGGCACTTCGCTGTGTCTCGCCAGATCCGAATCATCAATGCTGATGACCGATACATCTTCCGGCACCCGGATATTGCGCTCCGTCAGCATCCGGATCAGCTGAAAGGCGATCTGGTCATTGTATGCCAGAAGGGCACTACATTCCTCCACCCGGTTCAGGATTCTGTCCCGGCAGTAGCCAAGCTGCTTCGATTCATCTGTGTCGATCCACACCATCCGGGAATCCGTCACGGTCAGCCCGGCCTCTTCCATGGCCCGCAGATATCCCAGATAACGCTGTCTGCCCTGTCCATCGTCCAGCTTCAGGATGGCCCCGATCTTCTGATGCCCTTTATCGATCAGATACCGTACGGCTTTGTAGGCTGCCTCCGCATCATTGAGCGACACATGAGGAGCTTCCAGCTCCGGATAATAGGTGTTGAAAAACAAAAGCGGTATCTTTCTGGCCATCAGGTGCCGGTACAGGTCCAGGTTCGGATTCGGCAATCCGCTCTTTGTCCCCTCCACGATCACTCCGGCCACATCATCCCGTTTCAGCAGATCTTTCAGAATGCTTTTCTCCCGGTCCAGCGTGTTGTTCGTGAAATAGATCTGCACGGAAAAGCCGCTTTCAAATAAAGTATTCTGCATTCCCTGCAGGATCCTTGGGAAAATGTAACTGTCCACATAGGTGGTCACCACGGCGATGCTGTTGCGCTGTTCCAGATTCTTCCGGCGGTCAAAGCTCACATAGGTGCCGCTGCCCCGGATCCTCTGCACCAGGCCGTCCTCCTCCAGTGCTCCGATGGCCTTCCGCACCGTCTGCCTGCTGATATGGAACTGTTCCGAAAGCTGATTCTCCGAGGGAACCTTCTCGCCGGGACCCAGTTGTCCATCTGAGATCTGTTCCTGTATGTAATTAATGAGGTTTTGATATTTTGTCTCCATAATCACTTTCAGTATAGTCAGACGGCCGTACAAAGTCAATACATCTTTTGGTTGTTTTTGGTACATTTGTATATAGTTGTATAGTGTACAACTCAACTTGCCAGGAGATGAATCATACGGGTAAGTGATTTTCTTCTTAAATCGCTTACCCGTATAAAGTCAGAGTCGCTACTACGCCCTGGGTAAGTCTATCTCGGGAAATTTCCACATATACTCTTACCAACACTCCTTGTCATCAGGTAATCATCGTGCGTAAACGTCCACCTCTCTCTTTCTCACAGCTACTCGTATGTATCGGTCTTCTCTGTGCCCTCACCGGTGGTCTGACCCTTATAGCTTCCCACGCCTCCCCGGATAAGCGTTTTGAGCAAGTTACTTCCCGGCTCTTCCGGAACGAAATGGCGTCCAGTACCCTGAATATGCACTACACCATTGCCGACCCGAAAGCCTTCGGCATTGCTGCATATGAACCGGTGCTCCCAATCTATCACTCCGGTCAGCCGGAAGATAGTAAAGAACACTGTACAGGCTTATTGCACCAGCTCGACCGAATAGACCCTGACAGGCTTTCTCCGGAAAATGCCTATACTTACCGGCTGCTGCATCGCTCCCTGGAAAACGATCTTGCCCTGGCTGCGTTCCCCTATTACAGCGAACCCCTGTCTCCTTCCTCCGGCATGCAGTCCCAGCTTCCCGTTCTGCTGGCAGAATACACCTTCCGTACGAAACGGGATGTGACTGATTATCTGGCGCTTTTAGATCAGGTGGATGACTATTTTGCCTCCCTGCTTCTCTACGAGCAGGAAAAAGCCGCCGCAGGCTTCTTTATGCCTGCCTGCTCCTCAGAAAAAGTCCGGAAGCAATGTGACACTATTGTCACTGCAAAAGAACTGGCACGGGGAACACATTTTTTACAGACTACCTTTGAAGACCGCCTGTCAGAGCTGCAGACACAGGGACTTTTCACTCCGGAGGAGACCGTCTCCCTGATCAAAACCAACGACCGCCTGCTTGCCACAGTGGTACAGCCCGCCTATGCCGCCCTGTCCGAAGGACTGCTTTCTCTGGAAACCTCCACCAATGCCGATTCCACCGCATCTGAAGCAGCCACCGATGCTGCTTCAGACAGAAACGGCAGTGCCCACAATGGGCTTCCCAAGGGACTCGCCCTGCTGCCGGACGGTAAGACCTACTACCGCCATCTGCTGTTTTCCGAGACCGGTTCCTCCCGTTCCGAAAAAGAACTGGTGCAGATGCTGCTCACGCAATTCCAGAAAGAGCAATCTGCCATCCGCAGTCTGGCTGCCCGGTCCCCTTCCCTGATCACACTGCTTTCTGATGAAAATACAGCAGTTTTCCCTCTGGCGGAACCGGAAGAAATGCTCTCGGATTTACAGGTCCGTATGAAAAATGACTTTCCTGTCAGCAACCCTGTTCCCACCACCACCGTCAAAGATGTGGTTCCCAGCCTGGAACCCTACAGTGCTCCTGCCTTTTACCTGACCACGCCTCTGGGAGCTTCCGACAATAATGTCATATACATAAACCGCCGGAACTCCCCTCAGGGACTTGAACTCTACACCACGCTGGCTCATGAAGGGTTCCCGGGACATCTCTACCAGACCGTGTACAATAACCGCACTTTTTTCGACAAAGACAGGAATCCCGCCAGAAAGCTCATCTGGTACGGCGGTTATCTCGAAGGCTGGGCACTGTATGTGGAATTTCTTTCCTATGATTATGCGGCCGATCTGTTGGAACAGGCCGGGCAGCCGGATGCCGCACAGGTGGCACGGCTGGAAAAGCATACCCGCAGTTTGCAGTTGTGCATGTACACTTTGTTGGATCTTCTGATCCACGGAGAAGGTGCCGGATGTGATCAGGTGGCGGAGATTCTTGGGAAATTCGGTATTGATTCTCCCAGGGCATGCGAAGCGATCTACACTTATATCGCTGAAGAACCCTGTAATTATCCGAAATATTACATCGGTTATCTGGAGATTCTACAGCTGCAGGACACCGCCAGGGATCACTGGGGAGATGCCTATTCCGATCTCCGGTTCCACACCTTTTATCTGGAACAGGGAACTTCTGATTTTTCTTCACTGGAAGCCCTGCTTTTAATGACAAATTAACGCTTTTGTGATAAGATAAAGTGTACGGATCATCAGGTTGGAGGAACCCATGACACAATTTACAAGTAAGGCTATTGAAGAATCTTTTATCCGCTTGTTAAATGAACGCCCGTTGGATAAAATCACTATAAAGGATATCGTAGATGACTGCGGCATCAGCCGCAACACTTTTTACTATCATTTTCAGGATATCACCGCTCTTCTGGAACACATTCTGAATGCAGATGTGGAACGTGTTCTGGCACAGCATATGGATATGGATTCCTGGGAAGAGGGCATTATCTCCGGTGCCCAGTTTGCATTGGAAAACAAGCGGCTGGTCTATCATATTTACAATTCTGTCAGCAGAGAGCGGGTGGAACGTTACCTCTACAGTATCGCCGGAGAGGTTATGCGTCTGTACGTTTCCAAAGTTACGGAGCAGGTAGAACACAGTATCCACAAAAAGATTTTCCCGGCAGATCAGAAAATGGTCGTAGATTTCTATAAATTTGCACTGGTAGGCATGATTCTGGACTGGCTGAATACCGGTATGAAAAAGGATCCCAAAGTTCTGATTCGTCGTGTCGGTGAAATTTTCCACGGAAATATTGAGACTACTCTGACCCGTGTTGCCCGCTGATTTGGGCATTTTTATACTTTTGCACATATTTTGGACTATTTGGAAGCAATGCACATTTTTTGTGCATTGCTCTTTTTTGTCTGTTTTCAAGGCTGTGCTCCTTGCATACAATACCAATTGAGAAACTATTCAGAACCCCTTTCGCAAAATGGCTCTGAATAGCCGACAAAGAAAGGAGCCCTGTTTTATGAAATTCGGAAAATGGGTTGTAAAATGCCGTATTCCTATTCTGATACTGGCAGCTGCACTACTGGTCCCTTCCCTGATCGGTATGATCATGACTCGGATCAATTACGATATGCTGACTTACCTGCCCGGTGATATCGACACGGTAGTAGGTCAGGATATTCTGATGGATGAATTTGGAAAAGGAGCCTTTTCCTTCGTAATCATCGAAGGAATGGATCCCGAGGATGTCTCCTCTCTCCGGGAGGATATTTCCCATGTAGATCATGTGGACACTGTTCTGTGGTATGACGATTTCGCAGATGTATCCGTTCCCATGGAAATGCTTCCTTCCAAACTATATGACGCTTTCAATTCCGGTGACAGCACCATGTTAGCGATCTTCTTCGATACCTCCACCTCCTCCGACGATACCATGGAGGCGATCACCGAAATCCGCAGCATTGCCGGTAAGCAGTGTTTTGTATCCGGTATGTCCGCCATGGTCACCGACCTGAAGGATCTGTGCGAAAAAGAGGAACCGATCTATGTAGGCATTGCCGTAGCATTGGCCTGCGTAGCCATGATGATCTTCATGGACAACTGGATCTCACCGTTTGTTTTCCTGCTGAGTATCGGTATGGCGATCCTTTTAAATATGGGTACGAACTACTTCCTCGGCGAGATTTCCTACCTGACCAAGGCATTATCCGCAGTATTACAGCTGGCCGTTACCATGGACTATTCCATTTTCCTCTGGCACAGCTACGAAGAGCAGAAGACCATGTACGATGACAATAAAGAAGCCATGGCTGTAGCAATTAACACAACACTGACCTCCGTAGTCGGAAGTTCCATCACTACTGTAGCAGGCTTCATTGCTCTGTGTTTCATGAGCTATACCTTAGGTCTGGATCTGGGTGTGGTTATGGCCAAGGGTGTCATCTTAGGTGTCATCGGCTGTGTCACAACGCTGCCTTCCATGATCCTGATCCTGGATAAAGTACTGCAAAAGACCAGCCACAAATCCCTGCTGCCGGATATGGGAAAGGTTGCTTCGGGTATTACCAAAGTGTTCCCGGTATTCCTGATCCTGTTCCTGGTACTGGTACTTCCTTCTTATCTGTCTTATAAAGCAACCAATAAGGAAGTGTATTACGATCTCGGTGAGACCCTTCCCGAAGATATGGCATATGTGGTAGCCAACAGCAGGCTGCAGGAAGATTTCGGTGTAGGTGCCACCCATATGGTACTGGTAAGCACCGATGTATCTGACACTGACGTTCGTGCCATGATCCACGAGATGGAGAAAGTCGATGGTATTAAATATGCTCTGGGACTGGAATCCGTAGTCGGCCCTCTGGTACCGGAGGAAATGCTTCCGGAATCCGTCAAAGAAGTGCTTAAGAGTGATGACTGGGAGCTGCTTTTGGTCAACTCCGAATATAAGACAGCTACCGATGAGGTAAATGCCCAGATCAATGAGCTGAATACTATTTTAAAAAAATACGATCCCAAGGGTATGCTGATCGGCGAAGCCCCCTGTACCAAGGATCTGATTGAAACCACAGATCAGGACTTCAAGGTTGTAAATGCAGTTTCCATCGTAGCGATCTTCGTGATCATTGCTCTGGTAGAGAAAAGTATTACACTGCCGTTGATCTTGGTAGCCGTTATCGAGCTGTCCATCTTCATTAACCTGGGGTTGGCTCACCTGACAGGAACGTCACTTCCTTTCATCGCCCCGATCTGTATCAGCACGATCCAACTGGGTGCTACTGTTGATTACGCCATTTTGATGACCACCCGATACAAACAGGAGCGTTATGAAGGCAAAAACAAACGGGATGCTGTCACCAACGCCCTGAAGGTATCCATTCCTTCCATTATTGTCAGCGCCATGGGATTGTTCTCCGCCACCTTCGGTGTTGCCCTGTATTCCGATGTGGATATCATCAGTTCCCTCTGTGACCTGATGGCACGAGGCGCCATTGTAAGTATGTTCGCTGTTATTCTGTTCCTTCCGGCCATGTTCATGTTGTTTGACAAGGTAATCTGCATTACCAGCATTGGCTTCCGGAACAAAAAAGCTGCATCCACCGCAGCAGATGCTGCTCAGACCTATAAAGAAAGGACGGTATAAAGTTATGATAAACGTGAAAAAACAAGTCTGGAGAACCGGTGCCCTGTGTCTCGCCGGTGTGGTTGCTTTAAGCGTCACCGGTGTCTCTGTATATGCAAAAACTTCCGAGAAAAAAGAAACTGAAATCAAGGAGCAGATTCAGGATGCCGTAGATGATATCTGGAAGCCTGAAGACACTTCCGCTGCCTCCATTGATGAGACCGTATATGTCATCTTAAATGCCGACGGCACCCAGCAAAAGATCTACGTCAGTGACTGGCTGAAGAATCAGGGTGAAAAGGATTCCTACACCCAGAGTACTCCCGACAAGGGCGCTCCCGTTTCTCTGAAAGTCACTTACACTCTGGACGGTAAAGAAATCTCTCCTGCCGCACTGAACGGTCAGAGCGGTCATGTTGTGATCCGTTATGATTACACCAATGAATTATATGAGACCCGTGAGATTGCCGGAAAGGAAGAAAATATCTTCGTTCCTTTTGCGGTAATGACCGGCATGATCCTGGATAACGACAACTTCAGCAACATCAGGGTATCCTCCGGCAAAGTCATCAACGATGGCAGCCACAGCGTTGTCACCGGTATTGTTTTCCCCGGACTGGGTGCAAACCTGGATATGAAAGATAATTTTGACGATTACCTGGAAATCGAAGCAGATGTCACTGATTTTACCATGAACGAGTCTTACTGCATTGCCACCAATTCCGTTTTTTCCCGGCTGGATCTGAGCGATGTGGATGATATGGATGACCTGACAGAGGCCATGAATGATCTGGAAGATGCTACCAACAAGCTTCTGGACGGTACTTCCGATCTTTACGACGGTGTCACAGAGCTTTATGACAAATCCGGAGATCTGCAGGATGGTGTAAAAAAGCTGTCCGAGGGCTCCAATGATCTGCGGGACGGCGCTTACAAAGTAGCTGACGGTACCGTAACCTTAAGAGGCGGTATCGGTGCTATACAGAGCGGCGCAAGTACTCTGAGGGACGGTACCAGATCATTGCAGGCCGGTGCCACTGATCTGAATAATGGTCTGACACAGATTGCTGCCAATAATGACAATCTGAACAATGGTGCAGGACAGGTATTTGACACTCTGCTGGCTACTGCCAATGCTCAGCTTTCCGATACCATCAAGAGCGGACAGATTCAGGCACTGACAAGGGATAATTACGTAACTGAGCTTACGAAGCTGTCCCGGACTCTGGCATATCTTTCTACACAGGAAGGAGCCACCGCTATTGTCCTTAAGAATCTTAACATGACCCTGGAGCAATATAATGCACTTGTTGCTGCTGCCGGGAACTCCGGTTCCTCTGCAGCAGCCCAGTCTGCCACAGTTACACCTGACAGCATTCCGGCAGTTACCTCCGACAGTACTGCTGCTAGTACTGCTTCCGTATCTGACAGCGATGCCGCCGCAGAGGAAGCCACCAACATAATTGCAGAAGAAACTGTTCCCACAGCTGATACTCCTGTTGTATATGATGCGCAACCTACTCCTGCAGAACAACTGGCAAAAATTAATGCAGCAATTTCCGACACCATGCAGAAATCACAGGCATCCAGGAACCAGATTGATTCCCTGAAGACCTCTCTGGACAGCTACAATACCTTTTATCAAGGTCTGTTAGCCTACACCGCCGGCGTTGCTTCCGCCAATGCCGGCGCTGCCAAGCTGGTGGCCGGATCCAAACAGGTTGTAGAAGGTGCTGACAAACTGGTATCCGGAAGCAAAGAACTGTATGACGGTGCTGATACCTTAGTAAACGGTGCCAAAGATCTGGCTAACGGCACCGGCACTCTGGCTAACGGTGTCAACGATCTCTCCGATGGCAGCGACAAGCTGATTGACGGTATCAGCCAGCTGAAAGAGGGTTCCAAGGAATTAAAGGACGGCATGATCGAATATAATGACGAGGCTATCAGCAAACTGACTGACATGGATACCGATGAACTGCAGGAAGTCATCGATCGCATGAAAGCTACCTCTTCCGTATCTGAAAATTACAATTCCTTCACCGGTTCCACCGACGGTATGGACAGCAGCGTAAAATTCATTTACAAGATCAACGCTGTAAAATAAAACAACACAAGACCGCAACTTGACAAAGCCCTTCTCCTTTTCTATACTTGCAAAAGGAGAAGGGCTTTCAGCTTCCCATAACAGAAAGGCAAACGATTTTCATGGAACAACTCGCATTCAGTCTTAACGCAACGATCCCTGTTTTCCTGGTCATGGTGATCGGTTATATTTTACAGCAATTGCATCTGACCAATGAATCCTTTATTAAAACGCTGAACTCTTTTAACTATAAAGTGACTTTACCGGTTCTGCTGTTTAAGGATATTTCCTCTGCAGACTTCTACAGCGTCTGGGACACCGGTTATGTTCTGTTCTGCTTTTTCGTGACTTTGTTCTGCATTGTCATCACCTGGGGGGTCGCAGGTATTTTTTATAAGAACAAATCCCGTCTGGGAGAGCTTGTCCAGGCCAGCTACCGCAGCAGTGCCGCTGTATTGGGCGTTGCCTTTATCCAGAATATCTACGGCAATTCCGGCATGGCTCCTCTGATGATCGTAGGTACCGTTCCGCTGTACAATATCGCTGCTGTGCTGATCCTGTCCTTTACAGGACCGGAAGCAAAAGGCTTTGATAAAGCCTCTCTTTTGAAATCATTAAAAGGAATTATCACAAACCCCATCATTATCAGTATTGCTCTGGGCATGTTGTCCAGTGCCTGCCGGATCGGTTATCCCGTGATCATTTCCAAGACCATCAACAATATTGCTGTCCTGGCCACACCTCTGGCGTTGATCGGTCTGGGTGCCGGTTTTGAAGGCCGGAAAGCACTAAAGCTGCTGGCCCCTACCGGAGTGGCAACCGTGTTAAAACTGGTGGTATGGCCCACACTGTTCCTGCCATTGGCTGTGCACTTCGGTTTCACCGGAGAAAAGCTGGTAGCGATCCTCATTATGCTGGGCTCTCCCACCACCGTAAGCTGCTATATCATGGCAAAAAACATGAACCATGAAGGAACATTGACTTCCAGTGTTGTCGTGGCCACCACGTTTTTAAGTTCCATCACCCTGACCGTATTCCTGTTTATTTTACGAAGTCTGCAGTTGATTTGATGATATGATGCCCACGAATTGTTCCGTGCTGCGCACTCTCACAATTCTACCCAATTTTCGCATATCGTGGGATTATCATCACATTTTCCCCGCAAGGAAAATACTTGCCACTGTTCCCGCTAACGTTGCCAGTAATGCTCCCGGCAGCGTGTAGCGGGTTTTCGTTACTTTTGCCGCCAGAAAATACACGCTCATGGTATAAAAAATAGTCTCGGTACAGCTCATGAGGATCGAAGTCAGCATCCCGGCATAAGAATCCGTCCCACAGGTCTTGAAAATATCCAGCACCAGTCCGGTGGCCGCAGAGGAAGAAAACATTTTTACGATCAACAGCGGTATCAGCTGTGCCGGAAGTCCCACCGCCTGCGTTGCAGGTCCGATCAAGCACCCAAGCAGTTCGAAAAATCCCGACGTTCTGAGGATTCCTACTGCCATCATCAATCCAACCAGTGTCGGAAGAATTTCTACGACAATACGCAGACCTTCTTTGGCTCCTCTCAAAAAGGTCTCATACACTTTCACCCCTGAGACCATTCCATAGCCTACGATCCAAAAGATGATCATAGGGATCATAATATCTGACACGTGTGTCAATGCGTTCATCATGATCCTCACCTGTCCTTCCATTTACAGTAAATGATGGAAATGATCGTACTGAACAGCGTGGCCACCAGCGCCGGGGCAATGATCACCGCCGGATTGGCGCTGCCGTACTGGCTGCGATAGGCGATCATATTGACTGGGATCAGCTGTAAGGACGAAACATTCAGGATCAGGAAAGTGCACATTTCGTTACTGGCTGCCGTGATGCCTGAGCCACACCGCCGTTTTTCAAATTCCTTCTCCGACCTCTGTCCTGCTCTGAGTCGTAACTGTCTATCCGCAGGCTGTGCCATTTTTTCCTCTGCTCGCTGCTTTTCCAGTTCCGCCAGCTGTTCCATGGCTTTCAGCCCAGCCGGGGTACAGGCCCAGCCCAGCCCCAGGACATTGGCAATGAGATTCGTGGCTATGTATTCCCCCGCTGGATGATCCTCCGGGAGTCTGGGGAACATGAATTTCAGAAATGGCCGGATCCCCTTTGTCATCTTCGTGATCATTCCTGACTCCTGTGCGATCTCCATCAGTCCCATCCACAACGCCATGACACCTGCCATGGTGACGCAGAGGCTGACAGCTTCTCTTGCACTATCCAGTGCACCTCCTGTCAATGCGCCCATCTGCCCGGTACAGACACCGTAGATCACGCCCAACAGGATCATTCCTGCCCAGATATAATTAAGCATATTCCAAACCGCCTGCGGCTCCTTCGTTTCACTATATGCAGATGGCTGGATGTCCTATGTTATCAAAACACTAAAATAAGCCTTCCATATCTAAATTTTCTGAAAGGCTTATTCTATGAATTTCATTTACTGCATTTGACTTTACAGAGTTCCCTGTGTGAACAGGCTTCTCACATGCGCCACTTCCTCTGCAGTGGCTTTCTCCGCCGGCACATAATAGGATTTCTCTCTGGCAATCTGGTACAGTTCCTCCTGAGACTGCTCACAAGCTGTCCGGAACTGCTTCAGTGTCTGTTTTAACTCCTTGTTCTCCGACTGTGCGATCATTCCCGCATAGCGGGTCAGTTCTCCGTTGATCCCGGCCAGAGTGTCTGCTACCATTGTCTTTTCCTGCATTCTGCTGCCTCCTTACTGCAAAAACTTCATAAGCTGCTGTTTGTTCTCCATGGCGCTGCGGGCACCCTTTTCAAAAAACTGTTTTACCTTCGGATCCTCCGCTTCCTTGGCATACTCCTGCATTTTGCAATGGGTGGTGTCAAATCCGCCAATCAGATGACGCAGATTCTGCAGATCTAATTCTGAAATATCACTCATGCTTCTAACCTCCTTTTTGTTCTTTGCGAGGTTAGTATGCGCAGGATATTTTTTTCTATGCAATAAATATGATGTCTACGGATTGTTCTGTGCTATGCACTCCCACTTCTCCGCTCCGCTTCGGTCCGTGCTAAACATGTGCCACTGGCACATAGCACCCTACCCACTATTCGCATATCGTGGGATTATCATCCCACTTTTATGCTCATATCGGGGCGGGTCCCAAGGTCTTTCACCCACATATGAGCAAGCTCATGTGGGCTTAGACCTTTTGACCCTGGCATCATTAAATAAAATTAGCAAAAATAGATACCGAAATCACAGTCAAAATTCCGCAGACCACGATGGACAGGCTGCTCATGGCGCCTTCGATTTCGCCCAGCTCCATGGCTTTTGCAGTTCCCAGCGCATGAGCACTGGTACCAATAGCAAGACCTTTGGCAATAGGATCCTCGATCTTACACAGGCGGCAGATCGTATCTGCCAGAATATTGCCCAGGATTCCGGTCACGATGATCACGACTACCGTGATCGTCACAATGCCGCCCATTTTTTCAGATATGCCCATACCGATAGCCGTGGTAATGGACTTGGGCAGAAGCGTTACATACTGCTCATGATTCAGACCGAACATCAGGCTTAAAGCAAAAACGCTCACCATAGCAGTCAGCACGCCGGCGATGATTCCGCCGAAAATAGCCTTGGGATAAGTCTTTAACAGCTCCAGCTGACGATACAGAGGCACTGCCAGACTGACCGTTGCCGGAGTCAGGAAAATGCTGATATACTGTGCGCCGTTTGCATAGGTCTCATAATCTATATGGAACAATAACAATACCGCCACGATCAGGATCACAGAGATCAGCAAGGGATTGGCAATGGCTTTTCCGGTCTTTTGCTTGATCCACAGACCGATCTCGTAGGTGACCAGTGTAATGGCAATGCCGAAAAAGATAGACTGGCTCAATATTTCATTCATTTATCTGTCCTCCTTATCATCTACGGCAGCTTCAGTTCCGACCGTCTGCGCAGCTGCGGTACCACGGTTTTTCTGCCCCCGGATAATATGCTGGGACACCCGGCCTGTCACGATCATGATCAGTGTCGTGGATACCAGTGTGATCACGCAAATAGGAAGTAACATCTCCTTCAGTGCATCTACACTTGCCATAATACCTACCGTTGCGGGTACAAACATAATGGACATGGCATCTACCAGAAAATCCGCTGCCGTCTCCACCTTTTCCAATGGGATCAGCTTCGTGATCAGTCCTACCAACATAATGATCAGACCGTAAACGCTGGCTGCGATGGGAAGCGGAATCAGGATCTCCAGAAGCTCTGCCAGAAAGGAGATTCCCAGGATAATCGAAAATTGTTTCACATATTTCATGATATTGTCACCCTACCTGTTAACTTTAGTATTTCATTTCTTTTGTTATATAGCAGCACGATATGATGTCGGGGTCAAAAGCCCCCGACTTTAATGCCTACGGATTGCATACAAACAAAAGAAGCTGCGCACTATTTTTCAGCACGCAACTTCGTATTATACTACTCGATTTTAACTTTCACAATCAGCATTCTCTACCATTCGAGTAGACTTTTTTAGCTTGCTTTCGTGAATTTTACCCTTACATCTGGTGTCTTACCACTGCATATTCGTCATCCAAACGGAAATAGGGACATTCCTGCTGGGTTCCGGATAAAAAGCGGTACATTTCATCCTCATCCAGATTCACCATGCAGCAATAACATTCATAATCTTCATCATATTCATAATTGACACATGCGTCACAATTAGTCATTTTGCCTCTCTCCGCATATGCCTTTCATGAATGTATCCCACATCATCCTCATATGCTTTTGTCTGTTTTTGTCCGGTTTCATTATGGCATTTTCACTGTTTCATGAGTTGCCGTGCAGGTACTGATAGATTTCCCGTTTTCCGACACCTCTGTCTTTTGCCACCTGCTTCATGGCAGATTTGTTGTCCATTCCCTGTTCTTCGTAATAAGCCATATGCTCTTCAATGGTCATGGATTCCCAGGAAGCAATCTCTTCCTGTCGTTTCTCTTCCGGGCTTTTCCCTTCCACTACCAGTACATATTCGCCTCTGGGCTCCTCTGTCTTGTAGTAGTCCAGTGCCTTTTCCAACGTAGTGGGAAATACGGTCTCGAACTTCTTGGTCAGTTCACGGCACAAAGTGATCCGTCGTTCTCCCAGTGCCGCATACAGTTCCTCCAGCGTCCGGATCAGATGGTGCGGTGCCTCATATAGGATCATGGTACGGCTCTCTATCTTCAGTTCCTCCAGAATCGCTTTCTTTTCCTTTTTATCCGCAGGCAGGAATCCTTCAAAGCAAAACCTTCTGGTACTAAGTCCGGACAGCGTCAACGCCGTAATGCAGGCCGCCGGTCCGGGCAGGGAAGTCACAGGAACATTCTGCTCCTGACACATCCGCACCAGTACCTCGCCGGGATCGGAGATTGCCGGAGTCCCGGCATCTGTGATCAGTGCAATATTCTGTCCATTCAGCATCTGTCCTACCAGCTGATGTGCTTTTTCTACTTTGTTGTATTCATGGTAGCTGGTCATGGGCGTATGAATGTCAAAATGATTCAGCAGCTTGATACTGTTACGAGTATCCTCCGCTGCGATCACATCCACCATCTGCAGGGTCTCCACCACACGCGGTGTCATGTCACCCAGATTTCCGATAGGCGTCGCACACAAATATAAAGTTCCGGGCATGAGCTCCTGTCTCCTTTTCAAATCATAATATCCTGTCTATTCAAAGCCATGATATTCTTAACTATCTAATATCCATAAATATCATATATCTCCGGCATATACACGCCGGGTGCCTGATACACGATCAGCGGCTTTTCCACAGTCATACGGGATCTGCCGCCTCTCACCGCCTCGATGAGTACCATATTGGGTTCTTTGTCAATATACGGATACACCAGCTGCATCCGCTTTGGTTCCAACCTGTATTTTACCAGCATGGTCATGATCTCCGCCAGCCGGAAAGGACGATGTACCATGTAAAAATGTCCGCCGGGCTTTAACAGTTTTGCAGTCCTGCTGACCACATCCTCTAAAGTGCAGAGTACCTCATGTCTGGCAATGGCTTTGGGCTCCTCCGGGTTCGTCAGCCCGTGCTGTCCGATCATATACGGAGGATTACAGGTAATACAGTCAAAGGAAGCAGCCGGGAATATCTGGTCTGCTTCCTTGATGTCTCCTGTCACGATGTCGATGCGCTCCTGCAAGTCGTTCAGCAATACACTACGCCTTGCCATATCTGCGCTCTCCTCCTGGATCTCCAGACCGATGAGATGCGCACAGTGATATTTTGCTTCCATGAGAAGTGGGATGATCCCCGTGCCGGTGCCAAGATCAAGCATCGTATCACTTTCTCTCGCATGAGCAAATCCTGTCAGCAATACCGCATCCATACCGAAACAGAATTTCTCCGGATTCTGTATGATCTGATAACCGTTCCGCTGAAGGTCATCGATCCGTTCTTTTTCCTTCAGTTCAACCTTCATTTGTATTCTCCGGTTTTCTTCCGTTACCGTTATTCCCTTCTCTTCTGCCGCCGTGTCTGGGTCTTCTGCGATTGAAATTGTCCCTCTGGGATCTGCGGTCGCCGTCCTGGCCATTGCCGCCTTCCTGCTGCGGCTGCCCCACGGGACGGGATGGCTCATTGCCGTTCTCTCTCTCCTGTTCCGGTCTGCTCTGTGGGCGGTTTTCACGGCGTCTGTCACCACGGTTGTTGTCCCTGCGGTTCTCATTTCTATTGCTGTTGTCACCACCACGATTCTCGCGATTTTCACTATTGCGATTCTCATTGCGGTCTTCTCTGCCACGGTTATTGTCTCTGCGGTTCTCGTTGTTCCGGTTTTCCCCACTGCGATTATTCTCGCCACGGTTATTATTTCTGCGGTTGTCCTCTCTGCGTCCGTCGCGTCTGCGGTTTTCTCCGCGGTTCTCACCGTCATTTTTCTGCTCTCTGCGATCCGGACGTTCCTGTCGTTGCTCCGCACGTTTCTCTGTGCGCTCTTCCGCCTCTTCTTTTTCCTCGATCTGCTCTAATTTCTCCAGTTCTTTTAACTCTTCCTTGGATAATTCCTGTCCGCCCTTTTTGCCACGGCGTCTCTTGAACTGTAAAGTATCCGCCTCGTACTCCTTCAGTTCCTTCTCGTCACCGGCTTCTACCAGTACCTTGACCAGCTGACGGAGCACATTGACGCTCTGTACTTCACCATGAAGTCCGTCTGCCGTCTGGACATAATCGCCCACGCCGGGCAGCTTGCGGTTCAGTTCCTCGTAAGTGTCTTCCTCATTTTTCAGACAGCACATCAGTCTGCCGCAGACACCGGAGATCTTGGTGGGATTCAGGGACAGGTTCTGCTCCTTCGCCATCTTGATGGATACCGGTACGAAATCCGACAGATAGCTGTGGCAGCACAAAGGACGTCCGCAGATGCCGATACCCCCACGGATCTTGGTCTCATCACGGACACCGATCTGACGCAGTTCGATACGGGTCTTGAACACACTTGCCAGATCCTTTACCAGTTCACGGAAGTCGATACGTCCGTCCGCTGTAAAATAGAACAATACCTTGTTGTTATCAAACGTATACTCCGCATCGATCAGCTTCATTTCCAGACCGTGCTTTAATATCTTTTCTTTACAGATCTTGAAGGCTTCCTTTTCTTTTTCCTTGTTGGATGCCTCCTGCTCGATATCTCTCTCTCCGGCAATGCGCATCACAGGCTTCAGGGGCTGGATCACCTTGTCATCCTCTACCTCATGCACTCCTGCTACGACCGTGCCGAACTCTATGCCTCTGGCGGTCTCCACGATCACGTGGTCGCCTCTCTTTATCTCCAGCTGCAGCGGATCAAAGAAATATACCTTGCCCGCTGTACGAAATCTTACACCGATTACTTTTATCATATCTATCTACCTCACTGATGCATGTGGCATCTTCAAATAAATTAAAATAGCAGCTGCCTGCGCAAATGCGCCTGCAACTGCTATTTTATCATATCTTTTCTGAAATGACTACTCTAATATTCACGTCGTGTTTCTGATGTTTTTCTAGCCGGTCATTAAGATCTGAGTTCTACACCCAGCTTATTGTTCAGATTCTTCAGGATCTTCTTCACATAGCCGTCCACTGCTTCTGTGGTGAATTCTTCCTCCTTCGGGGCGAAGGTTACGGTGAATGCCATGGATTTTTTCTCAGGACCTACCTGTAATCCCTCGTAGACATCGAAGAGTTCTACGGATTCTACGAAGCTGCTGGCTTCTGCGATTGCCTTCTCTACTTCGCCGCAGGTAACGGACTTGTTCATTACCAGTGCCAGGTCTCTGGTCTCCTTCGCGAACTTGGAGATAGGAGCAAAGGTGGGAACCTTGCCATATACGGGACGCAGGGCTTTCAGATCGATTTCTGCGATGTATGCGGATTCACGCATGTCTTCTTCCTTCTGGATCTCGTAAGTCAGCTGCCCTAAGTAGCCGATCTCTTCGCCATTGTACAGGATCTTTGCGGTACGGTAAGGATGCAGGAAGGTCTTCTTGTCCTCGACATATTCAAAATCAATGAACAACGTCTCTGCTACCGTGTCTACCAGACCTTTCAAGGTGAAGAAGCTCTCTTCCTTACCCCAGATACCGATGCAGATGGTCTCTCTCTCATCGGGATACTCGGTCAGAGGCAGATCCTTAGGAATGAACTTATTGCCGACCTCATAAACTCTGCCTTCCAGACAGCCGTTTTTCTGGTTACGGGCGATTGCATGGATCATCTGGGGTGCCAGAGTGGTACGCATCAGAGACAGATCCTCGTTGATCGGGTTGATCAGGCGGATCGCATGTCTCTCCGGTGCATCCTCGGGCAGACCTAACAGGTTCAGATCGGAAGGAGAGAAGAAGGAGTAATGTACGCCCTCAAATGCGCCCTGTGCACACAGTGCTCTCTTGATCTTAAGCTCGGTCTTCTGCTTCGTATTCATACCGCCACTGGTTACAGCTGCTGCCGCGAGGAAGGTCGGTGTTACATGGTCGTAACCGTACATACGGATAACTTCCTCTGCGATATCGGGATAGGATTCCATATCTTCACGGTACGCAGGAACCTGAATGGTCAGTTCATCACCGTTAATTACAGGCTGAAAATTCAGGGAGGTTAAGATTCTCTCGATATCAGCGGTAGGCACTTCGATACCCAGTACGCCGTTCACCTTCTTGATGCTTGCTTTCATCTCGGTGGGCTCGATGGAGTTGTCGGTGCTTACCTCTACATGGGTAGAAGATACTTTACCACAGCCCAGCTCCTCGATCAGGTGCAATGCTCTCTTGCTGGCCATAACAGTAGCATACTCATCCACGCCCTTGGCATATCTCTGGGAAGAATCGGAAGACTGTCCCAGTGCTCTGGAGCTCTTACGGATATTGTCTCTTGCAAATTTTGCAGACTCGAAGATGACAGCCTCTGTGGTATCGCGGATCTCGGAATTTAAGCCACCCATGATACCTGCTAAGGCTACGGGCTTTACGCCATCGCAGATGACGAGGTTGTTTTCGTTTAATTCAAACTCTTTTTCATCCAAAGTCACAATCTTCTCTTTGTCATGGGCACGTCTTACATGAATGGCATTGCCTTCAATGTAAGAAGAGTCAAATGCGTGCATAGGCTGACCCAGCTCTTTTAAGATGTAGTTCGTGATATCTACCAC
>CAKSAM010000039.1 GCA_934436245.1 uncultured Acetatifactor sp. | reverse complement strand
TAGAACCGCTACTCACTTTTCGTCAGAAAATTCCCACCGGGAGACCTTACATCGAGGAAGGATGTTCCGTTCGCCGTGGGCGTTCGTCCGGTCTACGGCAATCCTACGTTACGAGCCATGCACTCAATTCATAAATGTGTCGCAAAGGGCGCTCCACATTTATTTCATTGACGGCTGTCGCCTTATAAAGCCAAAAACAAAAACAGCGACTTGTGAGCAAGCTCCCAGATCGCTGTTTCTGTTTTGACTTTGCATGGCTCGTAACTCTCAAGTTACGCTACATACAAATACATAAAAATGAAATGACAGATACTTCCGCCCATAACAAAAAGGTGGAACACTTCATGGGAGCCGAAGAACTTATGTTTCGCATTGAAGATCGGCAGCTTCAGGGCATAGATGACACCGCCCACAGTGTAAATGATGCCGCCGGCCAACAGCCAGAGGAAAGCGGGTGTGGACAGAGTCTTCAACAAAGATCCGAATACCAGAACACATACCCAACCCATGGCAATGTAGATTACAGAGGAAAACCACTTGGGACAGGTGATCCAGCAGGCTTTTACAATCATGCCCAGAGCAGCGATGCCCCAGACCAGTGCAAGCAGCGTATATCCCAGCTTACCACCTAATACAATGAGGCACACCGGTGTGTAAGAACCGGCAATCAATACAAAGATCATCATGTGATCCAGTTTCCGGAAGACTCTGAGACTTTTTCCGGTGAGATCTACGGAATGATAAGTGGCGCTGGCGCCGTACAACAGGATCATACTGCCCATGAAAATAGCCATTGCCAGAAAATTCTCCTGACCGGACTGCATACCGGCTTTCACTAACAGCGGCACTGCTGCGAACACTGCCATCATCATGGCAATAAAATGGGTAATAGCACTTCCCGGTTCTCTTATAGTAATCTGCATAATAACTCCTCCTTTTTCTGATGACTTTTTGGTTACTGCTTTTATGGACAAACAGAATTCTCTGTTAAATTATAGTTTGTACTTTAAGTAAAGAAGAATACATGTTTCCAAAAACCATTTTAAGTAGTTTTCGAAACTACATCTAACAAGATGAATACTACATCAGAAAAATAGAAAAGTCAATATATAGAATTGCTTTTAGGAAAAAAGTATCAAAAAGAATTTGGTGAGACCTTATAAATTAAGAAATCACCATTATCTACAAGTAATTCGGCATCTGATAACAGGCGGTTGTTGATGTCCTGATCGGATGCGATATATCCTTCTGCAATGGTATCCCATAGGATATATTCCGGTCTTTTATCAGGATATAGTCTCCAATATGTAAATAGCTGTTCATCAATTGTAGGAGTACTGATGGTAGAATAATTGCATACTTCATAATTTCCTTGCAGATAGGCGATCGTTTTATTGCTGACAAGGAGTACTTTGCTGCCGTCGGCAACATATGTATGCATTATTTCGTTTCGAAGATTATATTCATACCCATCGGAATAACGACCATAAATTCCGGACATGGGACCGGATTCCGCTTTTTGCCGGGAAACGAATATAGTATCATGTCCGTACATATGAGAAATATAAAAGCCTTTATGGAGTATGGCAACACCAATGATACTGAAAATGACAATTTTCCACAAAGCAGAGTTCTCGTTTTGCTGATTGCCCAGCAGATATAAAAATACAATAATACCAATCGTTATATAGCCGATGGATTCATAAAGCTGTGTATTACTTGCTAAAAAGCTGCCTAAAAGAAGAAACAGTGAGGAAATACTTCCAAAAAAATAAAGGGAAGGATATAATGTTCTTTTTTCAGAGGTTTTTTTTCTGGTACTATGATAATAACGAAAGGAAAGAAATAACAAAAAGAAAGACAAAATTCCTGGATAATTTAGTCTCTTTTGCATACGATACCAGATCCATAATTGTTCAGCAGCAAATACAATAAGCAAACAAAGATAATAATTGAATTCCCTTTTTGATATAAAATCGGCTGCTTTCCATAAAATAAAAGCAATAAGTACTGCGATGAAAATGTAGGGTATCACATCTCTGAGATAAGAAAAATTATTTAGGATCTTATCAGTAAGCGAAGAGGAGTGGGATCCATCTGAAAACATAGCGGTTACTCCACTGTAAAAACTGGAAAAAGACATGTGGGACAGAAAGTAAGCTAACCAGGTAATGCCACAAAGTATGCAGGTTAACAGATAGAACATAACATTCCGGAGTACGTTATGGCGAGACGAGGTATTGCATATGCCAATAATTACTGGAATTATGACGAACAGGCAGGTGGGGTATGAGAGAATAAGGGCAGAGGTGCAAACGCCACTTAAAAAGAGCCAGAAAAGGGTGTTTTTCCAATTTGTGGATTCCGTAGAGGAAAAACGCAGGAGACAAAGAAACATAAGTGCACTGAACCATAAAAGCATATTGGAAAAATCAGGGACAGGACTGTTTTTCGGAATAATATTATAATAAAAAACAGCAACAGCAAAAGCTGTATTTTCTGACGAAAATTTCAAAAAGGTAGTATAAAAGAAAAGACTGATGAATAATTGCATAAGAACCCCTACACAGCGGAGAAAAAGTACAGAGTAGGAAAAACTGCCTGTAATATGCACAAATAACCATAAAAATGCTGCAGAAAAGAAAGCGGAAGTCTGATGAGGCTCCCACATTTCCAAAAACATCCGATCTCCCCGAACCATGCGATAGGCCATAGACACCGCATACTGCTCATCAATATCAAAACCGAAAAATATAATTTTTACTGTAGCAGCCAGAGAAGCAGCCAAAAGTAAATATTTCCATGCATTATGCCATAATTCAGGCAGGATGTTTTTCTTTTTAATTGTGCAAGTACTGTCCATATTTAATCTTCCTCTATAATTTGTATTTCCAGGTAATCAAAGTCAATGGATTCTACAAAACTGTCCTGGGTAAAACGTGTTTTGTTATGACGCTTGAAGTCAGAAATATTGATATCAAGCCAAATAGGGATGCCTAGATCAAACTGGTGGCATACCTCCTCTAAGGAATGAAAAACCTTGTGGGTACGTGTGTCGTCGCTGCAGTCTTCAATACAGGTATCCCGTAACATATGATTATTTTTAAATACTTTAGCCCACATGCGGAACATAGAAAATCTCCTTGCTGATTAAAAACTCTGAAAGAGTGATTTTGTGGATGAGATCTGGATGATTACGATCATTTTGTGTATACAGAAGCTCCGGTTATTGCGTCATCGTTTTCGGCCCATGCCAGCTTATAATTATTTTCTGTCAGAAACGTGCTTATAGTATCGTCAAAATGTCCGGATTGTATGACAATGACCGGAGGCTGGACTTCTGTTAACTCTGATATATATTCATTCATGATTCCCGGGCGTACCGTACCTATCGGAAATTGATAAGAATATCGGGTGGCATGTTTTCTTCCACTCAGTATATAAATGAAATCCCAGTTTCCATACACGGAGATATAGTCATCTTCTGCTGTATTGCTTTCAACATAACTTGCAACGGTCTGTGCAGTTTCCGATATTTTATCGATACTTCTGGAATTATATCTCGGTGGAAGATCCTGAATTGTATCCTCCCAGTATGGCATGATCAAAGTTACAACAAAGTACAAAGTTACCAACATTGAAAGTACATGTTTTACTTCAACAGTCTTAATTGTCCGTATTTGACTGAAAATACCGGAAATAGGGTAAGTGATAAGGGGAATCAATACCATTCCGTAATGTTTGTAGTCATTTCCTGAAAAACTTATGGAAAAAAAGGTAACAAGCATGCAAAGTAAGTGAGCATAATTCAGCCACTTATTTTCTGCTTTCAAAAGATATATTTGTGCCAAAAAGGCAATATAAAAAATGGTATGATTAAAGAAAAAGAAAAATACACACCACATTTCGCTCAAAGAAGAGTCGGAAGTATATTCAAAGTTGAAAACAATGTATGCATCCCAGAAATAGGAAAAATCATTTTTTAATATAAGCCATAACATGATTGGAACAATTACCAACAGGCTGCCAAGACAGAAGTAGAGAATAAAGGACTTCAGATTCTTCCAATCCTTTTCAGAGCATACTTTTATTAAAATTGTCAGGCACATTACGACCCATACAGGAATCATATTTGGTCTTAGCAGAAGCGTTCCGGCAAAGGTTGCCCCACAAATGACTAGCCGGAAGCGTGTTACGTGATTGTTTGCCAGATAGTCCAGAAAAATGAACAGACTGATTGCAATAAAACACATAGCGTATTCTTCTACCAGATTGCCGCCTTCAAAAAATTGATAGAGCAGGCTTAGTGAAGCAATGGCGGTTACCAGTGATTCCCATAAACCACATGATATTCTGGATATTTTATACAGCATAAATACTGTTACAATCATAAAAAGAAATTCTACGATCCACACGCCGCGATAGGAAGAAAACCGATCGCCTAACAGATTAATAATGTATAAAAGAGGCCCTTTATGGTCGAAAGTATCTCTGTAGGGCATGTAACCTTTTCCCATCATCATGGTAACGGTTTTGAATACACTGGAGTCCGTTTCGATATCATAGTTATTCCAGGGATGCAAAGGGCTGGAGAGTAAAAATATAAATGAGACTATGACAGAAAAAATAAGCACTATTGTGTAATCCAGTTTCTTTTTCAATTGTTTTTCTCCTTTGTCATACCTTGTTTCAGAGAGTAGAAATCTCCCAGAGATTTCCAGCCGATTTTAATGATTTTCGGTATATTGACAGAGTTATTTCCTGCGATTCTTGGTTTAAAAGTAATTTCTCTGAAACAACATTTTTCATTGTAATATACATAATAGGTTGCCAACATTATATTAGGAAGATTGTAATCTTTGGGTAATTTATACAGATATTTTTTCAAAGTATTACAATGCATCAGCCGGAAAGGAGCGTTGGCATCCGGTATTTTTACACCAAAGTACAGCCTTAATAACAGGCAGACTACTTGTTCCACGAAAGCTCTGTCTTTTCCATCGCCTCGTACGGTTCTGTTGCCAAAGATACCATCATATAGATTTCTTTGCTGCCAGAATGCCTCAAATTCAGCCGGATCCGTCTGATTGTCGGAATCGGTCTGGAAGACATAGTCGATGCCTTGTTTAATTGCATAATCATACAGTGCGATTAATTTAGGCCCATGATATTGATTATCTGTTTGCAAAATCTCCAGTTTAGGATAATTCCGGCATAATTGCTGCAATAATTCATGGGTTCCGTCATTACTTCCGTAATCGGCAATAATAAGTCTGGAATTGTCAGATTTCCCTGATAAGATAGGATACCAATCATCAATTATTTTTTTAATATTTTCAACCTCATTATAGGCCGGCATTACAATATAAAGTGAATCATTCACCGCTCTTCTCCTTATGTTTCCCGTCTCAACTGCTCTAAATATGATGCTTATCTAATAAATTATAATAGGAAGCGGTTATACCTGCAAGTAAAATAGAATAAAATACAGTTGGGTATCCATAAAAGTGCCCAATCAATCTTAAAAAATAATAAAGGATTTGTTAAAATTATACATTTTTGAAAGAATATATGATATAATTAGCCCCAAGGAAAAACAAGTGGCTGCAAGCAGACATTTGTTTTTCTGGGCTCATTAGCGAACGAATATCCTGCGAAGCAGGATGTAGAGTGCGATAGCACGAATTCGTGAGCTCACGATATAATTATTCTCAAATAGTAAGGGAAAGCATTCATGACGTAAAGATATATGCGAAATATAGAAATAAATGTAACTTGCTATGGATAAATCCTATAGCAGAGAAGATTGTGAGGTAGTATGGAACTTAAGGTTGAAAACGGAGATGGTGTTGACAGCTGGAAGGAGGTCACACTGGTATACAGTGCAGCACTGCGTCAGATGGAAACGAAGATGCAGATACTGAATGACGAATTCCAGCATGTACATCAGTATAATCCTATTGAACATATCAAGGCACGTATTAAAACTCCGGAAAGTATTGTAAAAAAGCTGAAACGTTATGGGCAGGAATCCACCATAGATAATATGGTGAAATACATAAACGATATTGCAGGCATTCGTATTATATGTTCTTTTACATCTGACATTTACCGGATTGCAGATATGATCCGTGATCAGAGAGATATCAAAGTAATTGCGGTAAAGGATTATATCACCTATCCTAAGGCCAGTGGGTACAAGAGTTATCATATGATTGTAAGTATTCCGGTGTACTTATCGGATCGAACCGTTGATACTAAAGTAGAGGTACAGATCCGCACAGTAGCCATGGACTTCTGGGCAAGTCTGGAGCACAAGATACATTATAAATTCGAGGGGGATGCCCCGGAGAATATTAAAAATGAGCTGGTCGAATGTGCCAGAATGGTATCGGATCTGGATGCCAGAATGCTTTCACTGAATGATGAGATTCTGGCAATCAGTAAAAAACGGGAAGAAGAAAGCGCTAAAAAGGAAACTACATAAAAGGATAAAAAATACCTTCTGAGTAAAAATAACAGTACTCAGAAGGTATTTTGATGTAGTGCAGCAGGTTACCTGTAATAGATACAGCAATTAATAGTTCATGCCGCTGATACCAAGTCTGCCGTCCTGTACGCTGAAAATCATATTGGGGGCATCTCCGGTACTGTAGAGAGTAAAGCCTGCCATGCTGGGACTTAAGTCGGACAGACCGGCATTGGCGATAGAATCTTTCATTTCATCGGTGAAGATTTTATCGGCACCCAGAGCAATCAGATCTTCTTTGCTTTCGATGACACTGCCGTCAGCAATAGATACATAGACCGGATAATGGGTCAGATCAGCCAGAGCCTCCAGATCTTCATTGGCTACCGCTGCCTGGATTTCCTTGGCGAAAGCCACGGCATCCTCGGTGGGAACCGCAAAGTTATCTTCATAAGATGTTTCGGAAGCAGCATCGGAAGCAATGGTCGTTTCAGCGGCTGTTTCCGTAGCAGCAGAACTTAAAACGTTGGAGACTTCCGAACTGCTTTCTGTAGTCTGGCTTTCGGAGGTTACGGTGCTTTCCGGGGAAGCAGTACTGTTTCCCTGACTGCCGCAGGCAGCAAAAGACAGTACCATAACAGTAGTTAAAAGTGCACAAATCATTTTATTTTTCATAATAGAAACTCCTTTCCTAATAAAACCCTTTTTTACAGGTCTCTGATGGTTAGATGGTGCAGGCACCATAAAAGTTTCAAAAAAAAAATTTTTTTTAACATCCACAAAAAATCCTCAATTGCCAAAGTAAATTCCGGTCGATCTATCCCCAAAGCTGAAGTTACTTCGACAAATTCTCAAGCGGAAGTTACTCTTGCAAATTTTTACATCTCTGTCTTATTTCATGCTATAGTTTAGCTGCTGTGTCCCGGTTCTTTTTCGGGAGGTGTTCTTATGAGTAAAAATAAACACTTGAGTCTGGATGACAGATGTAAAATTCAGCTGATGCTCGATAACAAAGGATCCTTTTCCTCGATTGCCACTCAACTGGAAAAAGATCCAACTACTATTTCAAAGGAGGTTCGCAATCATCTTCAGTATAAGAAAACGGGCGCTTACCGGCGTTCTTACAACACCTGTTCAAAACGTATTTCCTGTCAGAAATCCCATATCTGTACTGAATGTCACGCTGTCAGACGGTATTCTTTATGCAGACGCTGTTCCATGTGCAATGCTTTCTGCAAGGATTTCGAAAAAGAAACCTGTAAACGTCTTCTGAAACCACCCTATGTCTGCAACGGCTGCGGAAAACGCTCCGAATGCAGCCTGGAAAAGTGGGTCTATAACGCTGACTTTGCCCACCGGGAATATCGGGATGTTCTTTCGGAATCCCGCACCGGTCTTTCCTATTCCGAAGATGAGATCCGTTATCTTGATGAATTCATTTCTCCTCTGACCCGTCAAAAACAGTCTCCACATCACATCTGTGCAACCAATGCGGATTCTCTTACGGTAAGCGAAAGAACCATTTACCGGCTGATCGATGTCCGCATCATCTCAGCCATGAATATCAATCTTCCAAGGAAAGTACGCCACAGTGCACGCAGAATGGCATGCCACCTGAAAGTTGACAAAGCCTGCCGGATTGGCCGCACTTATGAAGACTTTAAAGGATATCTTCTGGAATATCCTGATCTTGCAATCACCCAGCTGGATTCGGTGGAAGGGAAAAAGGGCAGTAAGGTTCTTCTTACCATTCACTTCGTGAAAGCAGAATTTATGCTTGCCTTTCTCCGTGACCACAATGACTCCCAGTCCGTGATCGATATCTTTGAACGGCTTTACTTTGAATTGCGTCCGGACCGTTTCTGTTCACTGTTTAAAGTCTGTCTTGCAGATAACGGTACCGAATTTTCAAATCCGAGAGTGATCGAATACGACCGATAGGGAAATCTGCGCACCCGTATTTTTTATTGTGATCCAAGTGCTCCCTACCAGAAAGGCTCCGCAGAACGTAACCATGAATTTATACGCTGTTTTCTTCCGAAAGGAACTGACCTTGCTCCCTATTCGCAGGAAGATATCTGTCTTATGATGGATCATATCAACTCTTACAGCCGGGAAAGTCTGGGAAATAAATGCCCTTATGATGTGTTTTCTTTTCTGTATGGGCAGGAAATTCTGGATCTTCTTGGGTGTCACAAAGTTCCTCCCCAGGACGTGACACTCAATCGATCCATTTTTCACAAGGAGGACAGCCATGAGAGCAGATAAGGATTCCATTGATTACCAGGTTAATTTAGCAGCCTTACAGGAGATAGAAGAAGCCGTTCCCATGACACTGAGAGAACGACGATGTCTCCGAAAGTGGGTTCTTAAAGGCAATGAAATCGAATCGAACCCATGGAACTACATGGATTCTGACGGAATGCCCCTGAACTACCTGCAGGCTTTCCGCATCAGATTTGGCTATTCCAGCGGTCCGTGGGACTACTGGAAAGGCTCTGACACAGAGCTTCTTTGGGATGAACAGCGCCACTGCTTTCTCTCCAAAGACGAATTCTTTTAACTGACATGACAAACCGGGACACAGCTATATAAACCTACTTACACGGGTGGAATTTACTAAGGCGAAAAAACGAGAAAATCCCACTTGCGATTTACTATGCCCTTTTTTCCTTGCTTAAGGTCTATTTTACGCTATATTTTTGGAAAAATCATCTGTTTTTAAGGAGTTTTCACACAGAAAAATCCCCGTCCGACATGCGGGCAGGGATTGACCAGACATTTACTTTGACAAACCGGAATTCACTTTGTCATTTGACCGATAGTATGTTATGCTAGTAAAAAAGTTTTAAAAATTATAATATAAGGAGAGAATGTTATTATGTATAATACACCGGTAATGGGTTGGAACTCATGGAATACTTTTGGGAGCCATATCAATGAAGAACTGATTATGGAAATAGCGGATAAAATTGTCTCGGAGGGATATCAGCAGGCAGGCTATGAGTATGTTATTATTGATGACTGTTGGTCACTGAAAGAACGGGTTGATGGGAAGCTGGTCGCAGATCCGCAATTATTTCCTCATGGAATGAAAGCACTATCGGATTATATCCACAGCAAAGGACTTAAATTTGGAATGTATTCCTGCGCAGGATTTAAGACCTGTGCAGGTTATCCCAGCAGCTATGGTCATGAGTTTGAGGATGCCAGACAGTTTGCGGAATGGGGTGTAGACTATCTGAAGTATGATTTCTGCAATTTCCCGGAAAGCGGAAATGCAAAAAATGCATATCTCACCATGGCAATGGCGCTCAGAAACAGCGGAAGAGAAATCTTTTTAGCAGCCTGCAACTGGGGTGTGGAAGATCCGGCAAAGTGGATGCGTTCCAGAGGGGCAGGAAGTTATCGTTCCACAGGAGATATTTTTGATGTACCGAAGAGCTATCGGGATATTTTCACTTCACAGGTGGAGAACATCGAGGGAAATGCACCGGGATGCTATAACGATATGGATATGCTGATTGTTGGCATGCATGGAAGCGGTAATGTGGGTATTGGAGGATGTACCGATGAACAGTATCTGCAGCATTTCGCTATGTGGGCATTTCTTGGTTCCCCGCTCATTATAGGTGCGGATATCCGCCGGTTGGATGAGGTAAATAAGGCAACGCTTCTGAAAGAAGGACTTATTTCCATACATCAGGATCCCGATTGCAGACCTGCATTTGTCATAGGAAAGGTGGAAGGCCAGAAGTATACTTTGGGAAAACTCTTGTCCCATAACCGTGTCGCTTTCGCTTTTTTCAATGTCGGCACGAAGGATGACTGGGGACAGAATATGAGCATTTCCTTTGATGATCTTGGAATCCATTCAGAGTCCGGAGCGGGACTGAAACTGACGGATGCTGTCACGGGTGAAGATTATGGGGTGTTCTATGATGGCTATCATGTGAAGCTTGCTCCGGATCAGTGCAGGATACTGACCGGTGAACTGGTAACTGCGTAATGGAAGAGTTCTGTATGTGCTGTGGTAAGGAACTTAGCCGTGATGAAATCGCTCTTCATAGGAAACTTTATAACAGAGCAGCAACGAGGTTCCTGTGTATTTCCTGCTCCAGTCAGTATCTTCAGGTGAGTGAAGAGCTTCTTGTTGAAAAGATGACGGAATTTAGGGAGATGGGATGTACTTTATTTGAGAAGAAATAAAACAAGACGGAAAGCTTGTGAATAAGCTTTCCGTCTTGTTTTATATATAACACTGAAAATTCTAACAAAAGATGAGTTAAAAGCAGCAAAAATAGTTTATAAATTCACATATTCAAATTTTAACAATTCAAATCAAATAATCAATATATACAAATAAAACAGATATAACTATGATAAAAACAACAAACAAAACAAAGGGAGGAAAGAGGTATGTCAAATAGCATAGCAGTTTGTACAGATAATAAAAAACTGCAAAAAAGCCACAAAAAATCTTCCTTCTGTTAAAATATTAAAAGTTACAATACCAAAATATGAAAGAGTAAGAAAACAGAACAGGAAACTACCATGGAAGCATATTACTATCAGAAAATGAATAAACGGGGACAGGCGGCCTATCACGCCATGCAGCAGGGCGTCCTGGCACTGGCGGATGAAATTCAGCTGCCACGGATCCCGGCGGAGGAACTGTATGACGTGTTTTTCCGGCTGCGGCTGGATCACCCGGAGATTTTCTGGGTGGTGAGTTACCGGTACAAATATTATCAGGACTCTCCCAACATTATCTTCGTCCCGGAGTATTTGTTTGAAAAAAATAAGATCAGGGAGCACCAGAAAGCCATGCAGTCCAGGGTGGAAAAACTGGTACGACCTGCCGCAAAGTTCACAGAGTGGGAAAAAGAGAAGTACATTCATGATTTTATCTGTGAAAATATTACCTACGATAAGCTGAAAAAACCTTATTCCCATGAGATCATCGGTCCTCTAGGACAGGGGGTAGGTGTCTGCGAGGGCATTGCCAAATCGGTGAAGGTGCTTTGTGATGCGCTGGGTGTGTGGTGCGTCATCGCCGTTTGCGGCAACAATCCGGAGAAAGGGATCAAGTACCGTCACACCTGGAATATTGTGCGGATCGGCGGGCAGTATTACCATCTGGATGCCACATTTGACAATACATTGGGAAAACATCAGGGCAATGCGGAAGCAGCCGGAGAGATCCGCTACGACTATTTCAATTTGGGAGATAAGGCGGTATTCCGGGATCATGAGCCTCTGATCGCTCCGGCACCCGGCTGCCCGGACAATGATCATTTTTATTATAAGGAGAAAAAACTTTCCTTTACGAAAACGGAAGAAGTATATAAAAGAGCACAGCAGATGGCGAAAAAAGGCCGGGCCATGACGTTCCAGTGGCGGGGAGGCTATCTGACCAGAGAAGTCTTGCAGGAACTGTTGGAACTGATCCGCAAGGCAGGCGAGGAGCGGCAGAAGACCGCCCAGATCAGCTTCAACTGGCCACAGGCGGTCATTCATTTCAGCTATGTGGAAAATGCAGGCATCCCGGAGCCGGAGGTCGTCATGGAAGACGCCAACGAAGGAGAACAGTTCGACACCGGGGAATAAAGGTATGGGATGATGTCAGGATCAAGAATTCTCCGACTTCAATGCGCACTCCCGGAATAACGCATTGACGGCCAGTTTATAATCACTGACATCCGTGGCTTTGCGGATCTTTTTCACGTATTTGTCGGGAGACTCGAAGCTGCGGCTTAAGAAAGTCCAGAGATCCTTCATTTTATACAGAGTATTGGTATCGCCGGACATGATCACCTGATATCCTGCCAGGAGAGAATTGTGGAATTCCTTCAAAATATCCAGGCGCTCTTCCGGAGACGGCAGGGATGTCCCTTCGGAATCAACGGAAGCAGCCTTTAACTGCTGTAACAGTCCCGGATTCTGCAAGATTCCCCGACCGATCATGACGGTATCGACCATGGGCAGTTTTTCCAGGACGTGCGCGAGCGTCTCCGGAGAGGTAATATCTCCGTTATAACACAGCGGGCATTGTAAGGTGTCGGCAGCTTCCGCAAAAGCCTCCAGATGAGGCACTCCCTTGTAGCCTTCTATTTGCAGTCTGGGATGGATGACCAGCTCTTTCATGGGGAATTTCTGATATATTTTCAGTAGCGGAGCCCACTCATCCAAATATTCCATGCCGATGCGGGTTTTAATGGAGATTTCCAACGGACATTTTTCAAAAATTTCGTCCAGAAAAGTCTCCAGTTCCCGGGGCGTACCTAAGAAACCGGCACCACGGTTCCTTGCTACCACCGTTCCGGAAGGGCAGCCCAGATTCAGGTTGATCCCATGGTAGCCGTATCCGGCAAGCTGCTCTGCCAGTGACAGGAATTCCTCCGCCTTATTGGTCAGAATCTGCGGTACCGTGTACATGCCCATATTATGTTCCGGCAGTACATCATTGCGCTCTCTGCTGTTCATGTGCCGGTTGGAGATGAAGGGAGTAAAATATTTGTCCATACCGCCGTAATAATGATTCCAGTTGGTGCGGAAATTATAAGTAGTCAGCCCCTCCATGGGGGCGAGATAATATTTCATAAAATCGTATGCCTTTCCATACCTGCCTCCGCTTGCAAAATCCCTCATGTGGGTATATTCTGAATAACGGAGGATGTTGGTATTTACATGATTTTGAACAGTTACTATTATAATAAAGATGGAAGAAATTGCAAAGAAAATCAGTATGTTGTGACCGGCTGGGCGTTAGAACTTTGGAAGTCCGAAACGGAACATGATAGAATCAGGAACGTAAGAAATGTGAAAGTATCCAAAGGAGAAAACAATAACCATGTATAATCAGAATTATAAAGTAGAACTTCCCCGATTTCCAGAACGGGAGGTATCCATAGCGGAATACGGTGCAAAAAGCGGTGATTTACAGATCGAGACCGGCAGACACAATGCAGAGGCTATTAACCGTGCAATCTGCGAGGTGTCCGGGCAGGGTGGCGGTACAGTAAGAGTTCCGGCAGGCATCTGGGCGGTGGCTCCATTCCGGCTGTTGAGCGGTGTCAATCTTCATCTGGACAGTCAGGCAATGTTAAAATTCATCAAATCAAAAGAGGATTATCCCCTGCGCATTACCAGTTATGAAGGTCAGGACTGCATCCGTACCGTGTCTCCCATCACAGCGGAAAATGCGGAAAATATCGCCATCACCGGAGAAGGTATCATTGATGGAAGCGGTGATAAATGGCGCCCGGTCAAGAAATTCAAGATGACGGCAAAACAGTGGGATGCGCTGTTTCAGATCAGTCCTTATGTGATCGAGACGAAGGAGACTGAGATCTGGATGCCTACTGAGTCCATTCTGGAAGGCAATCGTCATAACATCCAGGGAACCACCGAAGAGGCACTGGCTGCTGCGGCACCTTATTATGATTTTTACCGTCCGGTGATGGTCAGTCTGCGTTATTGTAAAAATGTATTGTTACAGGGCGCAACGTTTATGAACTCTCCGGCATGGAACATTCATCCCTATTTTTGCGAGGACCTTACTGTGGACAGTGTGAAGATCCGTAATCCGTACTATGCACAGAATGGTGACGGCATCGATGTGGAATCCTGTACCAATGTGCACATTCATCACAGCACCTTCGAGACCGGTGACGATGCCATCTGCATGAAATCCGGCAAAAATGCCATTGCCCGCAGGATCGAAGGCCCCTGCAGCAATGTCTACATTCATGATTGTCTGGTGAATGAAGGCCACGGCGGTTTCGTCATCGGCAGCGAGATGTCCCGTGGGGTAAAAGATATTCTGGTGGAGAACTGTACTTTCGTGGGAACCGATGTGGGTGTCCGCATGAAGAGTGCGCTGGGACGCGGCGGCGTGGTGGAAAACATCACACTCCGCAATATCCATATGAGCGAGATCAAGGGCGAGGCAGTGATCCTTACGATGTCTTATGTCCTGAATTCTCTGAACCGTAATGAGACCATTGCCATGGAAAATGAGGAGGACATTCCGTATTTCAGAGATCTGTCTATGGAAAATATCGAAGTCACCGGCTGTAGACAGTTCACCAAGATCGAGCCTCTGCAGGGCAGGCCGGAGACAATCCGGAATGTTGTGGTGAATGGACAGAAGCTGGTGTAAGGCTCCAGACAGGAAACAGATTTCCTGTACTCGCAGGAAAATTTTTGCAACATAGTAGCAGGAGGTAATGATTATGCCATGTACAACCATATTAGTAGGAAAAAAAGCATCTTATGACGGTTCCACCATGATCGCACGCAACGACGATTCCCCTTCGGGACAGTTCATGCCAAAGAAATTCGTCGTGGTGCATCCCAAAGAACAGCCTAAGAAATACAAATCTGTGCTTTCTCATGTGGAGATTACCCTTCCGGAGAATCCGATGCGTTATACCGCAGTGCCCAATGCACTGGACGGAGAGGGCATCTGGGCAGCACACGGTGTCAATGCGGCAGGCGTAGGCATGACGGCCACAGAGACCATCACTTCCAATGCCAGAGTTCTGGGAGCGGATCCGCTGGTGGAATATGTTCCGTCGAAGGACGGCGCAGAAGAGATTCCCGGCGGCATCGGCGAGGAGGACATCGTGTCTCTGGTGCTTCCTTACATTCACAGTGCCAGAGAGGGTGTCAGAAGACTGGGAAGCCTGCTGACGCAATATGGTACCTATGAAATGAACGGAATTGCTTTCTCGGATAAAAATGAGATCTGGTGGCTGGAGACCATCGGCGGTCATCACTGGATCGCCCGGAGAGTGCCGGATGAAGCTTATGTGGTGATGCCGAACCAGTTCGGAATAGATGCTTTCAATCTGGAGGATGCCCTGACAGAGCAAAAGGAGCATATGTGCTCTGCGGATCTGAAAGAGTTTATTGCAAAGCATCATCTGGATCTGTCGCTGGGCGGCAGCTTTTCTGCCAGAGATGCCTTTGGCAGCCATGACGATTCCGACCATGTATACAATACTGCGAGAGCCTGGTATATGCTGCGTACTCTGAATCCCCGGACAAAAGTCTGGGATGGCCAGGGTGCGGACTACACTCCTTTTTCCGATGACCTGCCCTGGTGTATGGTGCCGGAGAAAAAGATCACGGTGGAGGATATAAAATACGTGCTGTCCTCTCATTATCAGGGGACACCCTATGATCCTTATGCTTCGTACGGTGATAAATCTATGTGTGGAGCATATCGTTCTATCGGCATCAACCGTAATGATGACATGGCGCTGATCCAGATGCGTCAGGAGGGAGAGCCTATCCAGTGGCTGGCACTGGCCTCTAACGCCTTTAATGTGCTGGCACCCTTTTATACCGGTATCGACCGGACTCCGGAGTATTTATCCGGAACCACCGGAAAAGTCTCCACGGAGAACTTCTACTGGATAAGCCGTATGATCGCAGCCATGGCGGATGCTTCTTACAACAAATCCGTCTTCCACATTGAACGTTATCAGGAAAAGGTGGCGGCGAAGAGCCATGAGATCCTGAATCGTTATGATGCGCTGCTGGCACAGGAGACCGAAGAAGACGAACGTAAGAAGCTACAGGAAGAGGCCAACGAAAAGATTGCCGGAATGCTACAGGAGGCAGCATCAGACACTCTGGACAAGGTGTTGTACGAACTCAGTGGGCAGATGAAAAACGCTTATGCCAGATCAGATGCGTAAAGTTTTTTCCTGACAGAATCGTTAGAATTTAAGTAAAAGGAAGAGAAAACAGGAATAAGTCATAAAAACAGTAGATTCTTCAAAAATGAGTCTGCTGTTTTTATTTTTATGAAAATATCTCATTGACAAATCTGAAGTGGTTTCATATAATTACCAAAGATAATTACCAGAGGTAACTATAAATAAAATATGGGATAGAAAAAGATATCGGAGAGGAAAAGAATGACGGTTGAGACGATAAAACGAATGTTGGATGCCTGCTATCAGGCAAAACGGATCCGGGAGATGCTCCCTGCGCTGCCCTCGGGTGTGACACCTTCCTATATTCATTTCCTGGATGTGATCCAGATTAAGGAGAGGGAGGGTGTTGCTGTGAAGATTTCAGATATCAGCGACTATCTGAATATCCCCCGTCCCGGCGTGACACGGACAGTAAAGGAAATGGAAGAAAAGGGTTATCTGCGGAAAACAAATGCGACGGAAGACGGCAGGATCACCTATATTTCTCTAACGGAAGAGGGACGAAAACTGTCGGAACAATATAATGAGAATTATTTTGCCGGTCTGGCACCGTGTCTGGAGAGCATTTCCGAAGCAGATGCGAAAACTATGATACAGACCATAGAGACCTTTTATCAGGTCATGTGCGAGAGGAGAAAAAACTTTGAAAAATAAAGAAAATGACATGACGGATTTTACACAGGGAAGCATTTTGAAAAAGTTGCTCCGTTTCATGGTTCCCATTTTGGGAGCTTTAATCTTACAGGCAGCCTACGGTGCAGTGGATCTGTTAGTGGTGGGACGTTTCGGTACGACCTCAGGACTTTCCGGGGTATCTACCGGCAGCCAGGTGCTGAATCTGGTGACCTTTGTGGTGACACAGCTTGCGATGGGTATTACCGTGCTGATCGCCCGGTATCTGGGAGAGAAGAAGGAGGAGCAGATCGGCAGTATCATCGGCGGCGGAACCGTTGTGTTTGCGGCAATTTCGCTGGTGCTGTTCGTGGTCATGGTTGGTTTTGCCCGGCCTATTGCGGTTCTCATGCAGGCACCGGAAGAGGCGGTAGAGTTGACCGCAGCTTACATCCGGATCTGCGGTGCGGGAATCTTTTTTATCGTGGCATATAACGTATTGTCCGCAATCTTTCGAGGACTGGGCGACAGCAATTCACCGCTGCTTTTTGTCTTCGTGGCATGCATTGTCAATGTCGTGGGCGATCTGGTGCTGGTGGCAGGACTGGGCATGGATGCCATGGGAGCGGCACTGGCTACTGTTTTTGCACAGGCATTGAGCGTAGTGTTTGCAATGGTACGCCTTGTGAAAAAAGGACTGCCCTTTACCATTGCCAGACATGATTTCCGTTGGAATCCTCAGTGCGGTAAGTTCCTGCAGATCGGTCTGCCGTTAGCTCTGCAGGAGTGCCTGACGCAAGGCTCTTTCCTGGCACTGTGTGCTTTTGTCAACCGCCTGGGACTGGAAGCTTCCTCCGGCTACGGCGTGGCATGCAAGATCGTTAACTTTGCCATGCTGATCCCCAGTGCGCTAATGCAGTCCACTTCTTCTTTCGTGTCACAGAATGTAGGTGCCGGAGAACAGAAGCGGGCGAAGAAGACCATGTTCACTGGTATCGGTATCGGACTTCTGGTGGGATGCTTCGCCTTTGTACTGGTGTTCTTTAGAGGAAATCTGCTGGCAGGAATCTTCTCTGCGGATGCGGCGGTGGTGCAGCGAGGCTATGAGTACCTGAAAGGTTTTGCGCAGGAGACGCTATTGACTGCTGTGCTGTTCAGCATGATGGGATATTTTAACGGTAATGGCAAGACTGTGTGGGTCATGACGCAGGGGCTGATCCAGACCCTGCTCGTCCGCCTTCCCTTCGCTTACTATATGAGTATCCAGCCGGACGCAAGCCTCACCAATATCGGTCTCGCAGCCCCTGTTTCTACAGCGTTTGGAATTGTGCTGAACGTGGCATTTTTCCTTTATCTGGAACATGCTGCCAGGCGTAGTTAATGGAAAGATACGCGGGGAGCTCTGTTTGTACTAAAAACGCTATTTTTTTCTAAAAAAATACAAAAACAGGAGATTTTGCCATGTAAAAAGCTGTTATTTTCGCTGAGTGTGCAAAATGAAGAAATTCCGTACAAAAATTCCTGATTTAGAAACTTTTTTTGTACGGAATTCATTGTTTTTAGGTTTTTTACACCAAACTAACTTGAAAGTTACGAGCCATGCAAAGTCAAAACAGAAACAGCGATCTGGGAGCTTGCTCACAAGTCGCTGTTTTTGTTTTTGACTTTATACCGTGCGTCCAACGGACACACTCGACAGCCGTTAATGAAATAAATGTGGAGCGTCTTTTGCGACACATTTATGAATTGGGTGCATGGCTCGTAACGTAGGGTTGCCGTAGACCGGACGAACGCGTGCCGCAGGCATTCTGGAATATATAATTCCCTTGTTATACCTTCCGGTTTTTACAATTTGGGTATCAGCAACCCAACAAGCTTCTCATACCCACAAACATTTCATAGTGTGGGTATCAGCAACCCAACAAGCTTCTCATACCCACAAACATTTCATAGCGTGGGTATCAGCAACCAAACAAGCTTCTCATACCCTCAAACTTTTCATAGTGTGGGTATCAGCAACCAAACAAGCTTCTGATACCCACAAACATTTCATAGCGTGGGTATCAGCAACCAAACAAGCTTCTGATACCCACAAACATTTCATAGTGTGGGTATCAGCAACCAAACAAGCTCCTCATACCCTCAAACTTTTCATAGTGTGGGTATCAGCAACCAAACAAGCTTCTCATACCCTCAAAGCTTCCACAGCGTGGGTATTAGCAATAAAACAAGCTTCTCATACCCTCAAACTTTTCATAGTGTGGGTATCAGCAATAAAATAAGTAACTCATACCCATAAACTATTCACGCTGAGGCGGAAGAAGGGTACAGACTAGCTTGTTCCTATCTCCTGTACCCACACTGAGGCAAAAGAATGGGAACAGGCGGAACTTGTCTGGTCTACGGCCCCCTACGTTACGAGCCATGCACTCAATTCATAAATGTGTCGCAAAGGGCGCTCCACATTTATTGGCAGTTTTCCGCAATGAGCCACGCTATTCATAAGATTGTCAGCAAAAGGCGCTGCCAATCTTATTTCATATCGCGGCGTTCGCCGCATCACGGCATAAGTAAAGACAGCGATTTGTGCGCAAACGCCCATCGCTGTCCTCACTATGCCTATGCGCGGCTCATTGCTCGCGTTACATTACAAAACAAAATAAGATCTGCAAATCCTATCCTCGATTTTCTGTCTTCATTCGTCGTTTCGCCTCATACATTTTGACATCGGCCTCCCGGACCACATCGTCCATGGAACGGGGCATATTATGGGTCAGTACGGAATATCCCATAGCGACAGTAATGGGATATTCGGAACCGTCCGGAAGCTTCAGAACTCCCAGAGACGCTTCGAAATCTCTTTGCAGCTTGAGAAATTCTTTTTCAGAATCGGCTGTGGTCGACAGAAATACGAACTCATCTCCGCCGATCCGGTAACATTTTCCTAAGGAACCGAGATGTGCCGACAGAGTATCCGCTACCCGGCAGATCATTTTATCACCGCTTTGGTGACCGTAGGTGTCGTTCACATATTTGAGGCTATTCACATCGTACAGTGCCAGCAACACATGAAAATTATGGGATGCGTCCAGTCTTTTCAATTCTTCCATATAGGAAGTACGGTTCAGCAGGTCGGTCAGGCCGTCGCGATAAGCCAGGCGGCTGAGCAGCTGCATACGAACCCCTTCCTGATAGTTGGTCATGAGGCGCAGGGTAACCTGGACTGCTTCCATGATCAGGAACAGAAGCACACCGATCCGTGTGAAGAAACTGGTCTCGGGAGCACTACCGAACCATAGCAGCAGGATATCCAGTAGAACGCCAAAGCACAGACACAGAATTCCAAGGTTATGATATAGATTGTGCTTCAGATGCTGCTTTTGATTCTGATAAAGCTCCTTACCGATGGCATAGATAGCAAGCGCGATCAGAATGCTAAAAGTAATATGGGTCAGACGAAGACTTTCATGGAAGTCCTTGCGACCGGTCAGATTCAGGCAGAAACGTATACTGAAATCCAAGACACTGATCAGGCATGCTGCCTGTACCATCACAGGGGAGTACTCTGTATACATTTTGCCAAGGTACAGAAACAGTGGGATGGTGATCAGCATCATAAAAAGTTCCGCAATTGTATGATAAATATGGCTGTTACGCAGGATCAGCTGCAGCATACGGTTATCTGCCAACATGTAGATACCGATATTCAGGGCAAACAATCCCAGATAAAGCATCTCGCTGCCGATGATGTGCTTCTTGTGTAATGGCAGATAAAACAGGATAAATGCCAGACCAAGATGGGCGATCAGGAAGCTGATGCCGAATCCGGGTGCCTTGTCGCGGATGCGGCTTAACAGGATATCTTCACTACGTCCCAGGTACATATGATTGATCTTGCCACTGCCGTCTCCATAAGGATTATCGATCACCAGGGTGAGCGTGCGCCCGGAATCTTCCCGGTAGATCGGCAGAGAGACATAAGAGGCTCCCGGTGTCTTGCCGAAGAAAACGCCCTCTGGCTGCATGGTCTCATAGGCCTGCCGGCCGTCTATCAGGATCGTGACATTGGAGCTTTTATAAAAAAAGAAAAGTGTCATGTCGTGAGTCAGCGCAGGAAGCTTCCTGGTCACTGTGCAGGTGCCGCTGATATGGGAAAAATCAACGGGGCTTCCATCGGATGCGGTCCAGCCTTCTGAAAAATCAACATAATCCGATATTGCCGGCTTCCGGTTCTGCCTGGGCAGACTGTAATACAGTACCGTAAAAATCACAGAACACATGATCAGGAAAAACAGTCCACGTGTAATGGAATATGAAGTTTTGTGATTGTTCTTGTTAGTATTCATACGGATTATATTATAGTAATATAGTACCGTAAAAGTCAATGCCTGTGCTGGACAGATCATAGATTATAAATGTAAGTGTCAATGATCAACGATCGGAACAATTCACGGATCAATGTCCAAAGGCAAAAAAACGTTGCAATGGGTGAAAAAGTATGCTATTGTGATTCTGTTGCCGCTTTAGTGCGGTAAAGATTTACTCTGGAGAGTCCTTCCACGGAAACAGTTTTCATATTTCCGTATAGAAGGCGCCGAAGGTGTACGGCAGTCAGACTGCCAATCTCTCAGGCAAAAGGACAGAGCATCTATATGCTTATTCCCATTCTCTTCGGAAGAAATCAATCTACGAT
>CAKSAM010000038.1 GCA_934436245.1 uncultured Acetatifactor sp. | reverse complement strand
ATTCTGCCACAGTGTGGGCACAGGAGATAGGAGCAAGCTAGTCTGTACCCTTCATTCTGCCACAGTGTGGGCACAGGTGATAGGAGCAAGCTTCTCTGTACTCTTTATTCTGCCACAGTGTGGGCACAGGAGATAGGAGCAAGCTAGTCTGTACCCTTCTTCCGCCTCAGCGTGAAAAAGTTTGAGGGTATGAGAAGCTTGTTTTGTTGCTGATACCCACGCTGTGGAAAATTTATGGGTATGAGAAGCTTGTTTTGTTGCTGATACCCACGCTGTGGAAAGTTTATGGGTATGAGAAGCTTGTTTTGTTGCTGATACCCACGCTGTGGAAAGTTTGAGGGTATGAGAAGCTTGTTTTGTTGCTGATACCCACACTATGAAAAATTTATGGGTATGAGAAGCTTATTCTATTGCAGATACCCAAATCGTGAAAAACGGAAGGTATAACAAGGGAACGTTATATTCCCAAATGCCTACTGTGGGCGTTCTGCGTTTTGGGTCTATGCAGAAAAAACGTGTTGTGAGATACTAAATTTGCTACAAATAACGCATAAAAAGATGAATATGGGTCTATAGGGAAAAAACTGGCTCTGAGATACTCATTTTGAAGAAATTGAGTATCTGGTAGACGAATTTTTCGCTATAGACCCATATTGTTTAGTTTTTGTTTTTTACCCGTCCCCAAAAGTACATACAGGGAAATTTATCTTCCATAGACCCATGAAGATTTTATAACAACTATTCAATATTCAACTAACTTTCCAGTTACCATGTTGTAATAAGTGTAATACCAACAATTTTCATCGGACAAGCCAAAAAGCTCTTGACAGATAAAAGCAAATAGCGTATTATTGTATTAAATAAATAATACAACAAAGCAACACAATGGGGGATCAGGGGAGGCATCGACAGAACCGATGTGTGACAGATAGTAAGAGACAGACAATAAGAAACAAGAAAGGATGATAGGAATGGCGTGGGAATTAGATGCTGACCGACCAATTTATGCACAGTTGGTAGAACGTATCCAGAGAGAGATCGTATCCGGAAAATATCGACCGGGTGAGAAACTACCCAGTGTCAGAGATCTTGCAGCAGTGGCAGCGGTGAATCCGAATACAATGCAGAAGGCTTTTGCGGAACTTGAGCGGAGTGGTCTGATCGTGACGCAACGTACCAGTGGCAGGACGGTGACGGAGAATACGGAGCTGATCGGAAATATCAGAGAACAGCTGGCGGCCGGTCATGTGAAGAACTTCATCAACAACATGCAGGAGCTGGGATATCAGAGGGAAGAGATCTGGGATCTCTTCGATAAGGTACAAGCCTGAGAGGTGCAAGCCTATGATGAAAACAGAGAGAGGTGGAAATAGAAATGAATAATCTGGTGGAAATTGTAAATCTGACCAAGAAATATGGCACTAATGTGGCTGTGAATAATCTGACCGTAAGTCTCCCCAAGGGGAAGATCATCGGTCTGTTGGGACCCAACGGCAGCGGCAAGACGACCCTGATCAAAATGCTGAACGGGCTGCTGACACCGACGGATGGTACGATCATGATTGACGGCAATTACGTGGGACCGGCGACCAAGAGTAAGGTAGCTTACCTGCCGGATCGTACCTATCTGACCATGAATCAGACGATCCGGGAGATCCTGGATTTCTTTCAGGACTTTTATGCGGACTTTTCCAGGGAACGTGCGGAAGAAATGTTAAAAAGCCTTGGAATCGACCCCACGGTGAAGATGCGGACCTTATCCAAAGGTACAAAGGAAAAGGTACAGCTGATCCTGGTGATGAGCCGGAATGCCAGCCTGTATATTCTCGATGAGCCGATTGCCGGTGTGGATCCGGCGGCGAGAGATTACATCCTGCGCACCATTATCAACAACTACAATCCCGAAGCTACGGTACTGATCTCCACCCATCTGATCGAGGATGTGGAGCAGGTGCTGGATGAAGTGATCTTCATGCGCTACGGGCAGTTAGTGTTATACACATCCGTTGATAATATCAGAGAAGAGAAGGGTAAGTCTGTAGATGCTTACTTCCGGGAGGTGTTCGCATGTTAGGAAAATTAATGAAATATGAATGGAAAAATATCTGGAAAGCGGGCACACTGATGCTTCTGGGAATGCTTGTAGTCACTGTGATCGGCTGCGTGGTATTACGCATGCCGGGAGGACTGGTGACGGAAATTGTGGATGGTAATGATATAAATGCGGCACAGAGTTGGTTTGTGCTCTCGTCCTTTGTGGCAACACTGATCCTGTATGTGATCATGCTGCTGGCGTCTACCTGGGGCATGCTGATCTTCCTGGGCATCCGCTTTTACCGCAGTATGTATACGGATGAGGGATATCTGTCCCATACCCTGCCGGTGACAGCCAACCAGCTGTTCTTAAGCAAGGTACTGGTCTCCGGTGTCTGGTATCTGTTCATTTCGATAGGCATTGGTATCTCAGTGGTGGCACTGGTCGTCTCTTTGATGACAGGACTTTTAAATATTGGTGAGCTGAGTGGTGTACTGACACAATATAATGGCAATATATGGGAATTCCTGGCGGATGCTTGTTATGAACTTGGCAGAACATACGAAGAAGAGATGGGAATCAATCTGCTGCATTATGGGATCACACTGCTCTTAACCTATGTGGTAGGACCTTTCATTACTATGGTTACCCTGTTCGGTGCCCTGACGATCGGCCAGTTGTCTTCCAAACACAAAGGACTTATGGGAATCCTGGCCTATGCGGGAGTGACGATTCTTTCTTCCATCATCGGAAGTACTGTGCAGAGTGCCCTCATGTTTGGCAGCAATGTGGTGAGAAGTACAGGAGGAGTTGCGCTGTCCACCAATTCGTCCTATGATATTAATGTGATTACCAGTCTGCTCTTTGCGGCGATCATGTACGGAGTATCTTATTACATCATGAATAAAAAATTAAACCTGGACTAACAGGTATGGCACCTTGCCCTTACGTACGAAATTTGGTATAATAAATCCAAATTGACAACAGGGAACGGGTGAAGGTACATGCAGGAGATTATTGATAGAATTTTAGGAGGAAACTTCGATTACGAGAATGGTTCATTGGAATTCTCCTGCTCTAAAATAGAAATTTCCCTATCACAGGGGACGGCATATGAAGGCTCTTTTCACATCCTTTCTGCATCAGACGGCTATGTAAAAGGATCTGTAATATCGGACCATCTGCGGATGGAATGCATGACAGATCAGTTTACCGGTGCTGATGCAGAAATCTTTTATTGTTTCCACGGAGAGAATCTGGAGGAAGGGAATGTGGTAAAAGGAGCCTTTTCTGTTGTCAGCAACAGAGGAGAATATAATCTTCCTTTTGTAGTGACAGTGGAACATGGGGTGCTGAATTCTTCCATAGGTCCTATCAGGAATTTGTTCCATTTTGCCAATCTGGCGAAAAGCAACTGGAAAGAAGCCGTGCGTCTGTTCTATGATCCGGATTTTTTACGCCTGTTTCAGGGAAATGACGCCCATTTCTATGACAGCTACCGTATTTTGTCTGCTTATGAGGGAAATGAACAGAATGTAGAAGAATTTCTTATCTGCATCAATAAAAAGCAACAGCTGGAATTTTTGACCGAGGAGAAGGAACTGATAAAGAAACTGCCTCGCAGTGGGGACAACTACGGCGTTACGGAGAATACCCTGACCATCGTGAGGAATGGCTGGGGATATACCAGATTACAGGTGGAGTGCGAAGGAGAATTTGTCTTTACGGAAAAAGAAATCATCGGTGATGACGACTTCCTTGGCAACCGCTGCAGACTGCCGGTATACATTGACAGCAGTCTCTGCAGACCCGGCAGAAATTTTGGAAGGATCTATATCTATAATGCGTATACTTCTCTGGAAATTCCGGTAACGGTACAGCTGGGAGACGGTGCTGTGATGCACCATGCGGATCACAGCCGTATGCAGTGTGTTTCCAGGATGATGAAATATTATGAGGAGTTCCGCCTGAAGAAAATTGGCACAGGAACCTGGCTTTCGGAGACCGGAAAACTGGTAGAGCGCATGGTGACCATGGATGAGAAGGACGTGTCTGCGAGATTGTTTCAGGCACAGCTCCTGATTACAGAAGAACGGTACAATGAGGCAGGGTGGATCCTGGATCATGCGGCAGACATGCTGGAGGCACAGAATGCCACCGGCGGTGAATTATGGGCATATTATCTGTATCTGACCACACTGATCCACAGGGATCCGCAGTATACACTGCAGATGGCAGAACAGGTGGAGCAGATCTACCGTTATGACAGATCCTGTTGGCGTGTGGCATGGCTGTTGTTATATCTGTCCGAAGAATACAACCGCTCGACTTCCGGGAAATGGATGTTTCTGGAAAAACAGTATCAGTATGGCTGCAGCAGCCCGGTCATCTATCTGGAAGCTTTGACTCTTTTAAACGGAAATCCGGCACTGTTAAGGAAACTGAACGGTTTTGAACTGCAGGTGCTCAATTTTGGCGTCAGACAGAATGCCGTGAATGACAGTCTGGTGGAACAGTTGCTGTATCTGTCGGGGAGAGTCCGGGAGTATTCCCCCCTGCTTGGCAGAATTTTACGCAATCTTTATGAGAAAAAGAATGATGTGAGAATCCTTCAGGAGGTATGCAGCCTTCTGATCAAGGGCAGCAAGACAGGAGCCGATGCCTTTCTGTGGTATCAGAGAGGTGTGGAGAGCCATCTGAGAATCACGAATCTGTATGAATACTACATGGCGTCCATTGATATGGATGCAATACAGGAGCTTCCCAAGGTCATATTGATGTATTTTTCATTCCAGAGCAATCTGGATTATGAACACAGTGCTTTCCTGTATGCATATTTACTGAAGCACAGAAAAGAGTATGAGGAATTATATCAACATTATGAACCCCGCATGGAGCGGTTTGTGATCGATCAGATTCAGAAGCAGCATATTAACAGGCATCTGGCGGCATTGTATCAGGAATTTTTATCACCGGCCATTGTAACGGAAGTCATGGCAAAGCCTTTGTCGCAGCTGCTGTTTGCGCATCTGGTCAGGGTAGAGGATGCCAGAATGCGTAAGGTCATTGTAGGACAGCCGGGAAATCTCGTGCAGGCGGAGACTGCTTTACAAAATGGTGTTGCATGGGTGGCAGTCTACGGTAATGAGTATACCATCGCTTTTGAAGATGCCTATGGCAACCGTTTTCTGAAAAATGTGGAATATACGTTGGAGAAGCTGCTGGTGCCCGGAAAGTATCTGAGACTTCTGGAGCATTATGTGCCGGATACTGCGGAACTGGATCTTTATTTTATGGAAAACGGCAGATCTGAGGAGAGAATATCTTCTGCAAAAATCATGCGCATGGCAAGACTTGCAACAAACCCTTGTGTAGAACTGAAGCTTCGGAATGCTATTTCTGTTCAACTGGTACAGGCTTATTTTGATGCAGATAATATGCAGGCACTGGATGAATATCTGCAGGAGATTTCCGGAGAAGAATTGTCCGGGGAACAGAGAGAGACGATACTCAGATTTCTGGTGTTAAGGGGCAGTTACGAGAAAGCATACGAATGGATAGAGCGCTATACGCCCTATTTTGCAGATGCCAAGATTCTGTTGCGGCTTACGGACGGAGTGATATCACAGGCGGCTCATGAAGGCGAGACTGTTTTATATGCTGCGGCACTGACATCTTTCAGGAAAGGAAAGTACAACGGACAAATTCTGGAATATCTGGTGCGTTATGCTGTTGGCACTACAAAAGAACTGAGAGATATCTGGAAAACTGCCAGGTCGTTTGAAGTCGACTGCTACATTCTGAGTGAAAAAATATTGTTGCAGATGTTATTCTCGGGAGCTTTTGTGGGGGAACGTCTGGATATTTTCCGGTATTATATATCCCAGGGTGCCAGACAGGAGATTGAGGAGGCTGTTCTGGTGCAGAGCTCCTATGATTATTTCTGCCGGGAAAAGATCACGGAAGAGTATATTTTCCGTGAGATCAGGAACTGTTATCTGCGGGGGGAAGAGACACAGAGGATCTGCAAACTGGCCTACTTGAAATTCTATGCGGAAAATAAGGACAGAATGGAAAGAGAGGATGAACCTCTGATACAGGAGTTCCTGCAGGAAATGATGAAGGAACATATTCATCTGAATTTTTTCAGAGAGTACAAAGACTGCCTGCCACAGCTGCAGGAAATGAAGGACAAGACCATCGTAGAGTATCACACCAGAGGTGGTGTCCGGGCAAGAATCCACTATGTGATGCTGCATGAGAACGGTCAGGCAGAAGATTATCTGTCGGAATACATGCAGGAAGTGTACAGTGGTGTATTTTTCAAGGAATTTGTATTGTTTTTCGGCGAAAATCTTCAGTACTACATTATGGAAGAATCAGAGAACGAAGAGCAGCTTACAGAAAGCGGAAGTCTGCAGAGAAGCGACATTATGAATGAAAGTCCGGACAGCAAGTATGAGATGATCAACGACATGATGATCAGTATGACATTGAGGGATGATACGACTCTGGATCATCTGATAGAGGAATATTATCGGAGAGAGTATCTGGATCACAGATTATTTACATTACAATAAAACAGGATAATACCGGATGAGAGGAGGCGGAAGAGCATGCGGCTGCCGGGAAGTGAAAAAGTGATAGTGGGGTATGACTTGAGCTACAGTTATGCACAGGTCAGCTGTTATGTCACGGGAAAGGAAGAAGAAATCACGACATTGTCTTCTGTTGCTGGCTCCGAGGCTTATACAATTCCGTTGGTCCTCAGCAAAAGACAGGGAGTAAACCAGTGGTTTTACGGGAGTGAAGCAATTCGCTATGCAGAGGAAGAAGAGGGAATTCTTGTAGAAAATATTTTGAAGCTTGCGCAAGAAGGGGAGCCGGTACAGGTCGATGGAAGTACACTGGATCCCGTAGCGTTACTGACACTTTTTATAAAAAGAAGTCTGGGGCTGTTGTCACAGATCATTTCTTCCGAGCGGATCGGGGCTATGATGATCACCTGCGAGGAACTCGATGCGAGAATGCTCGAGGTGCTTTCACAGGTTGCTGAGGCATTGCATTTGAAAACGGAAAATATCTATTTTCAAAGTCATCGCGAAAGCTTTTATTATTATAATTTATATCAGCCGGAAGAACTATGGAAGAATCGCACGGTTTTGTGTGAATACGGAGACGGTGCAATCCGGACTTATTGCATGGAATGCAACAGACATACGACACCGGTGGTAGCGTATATGGAGGAGAGGGAGTTCCCTTTTCCCATAGAAAAATCGGATGAAAAATTTCTGGAAATTGTGACACAGTTGTGTGAGAACAGGATGGTATCCGCAGTCTATCTGATCGGAGAGGAATATTCCCAGGACTGGATGAAAGAGTCTCTGCGATACCTGTGCAAGGGTAGAAGAGTGTTCCAGGGGAATAACCTGTTCAGCAAAGGTGCCTGTTACAGCATGATGGAGAGGCTGCATCCCGGGGAGACCGGCAAAAATTATGTGTATCTGGGGCAGGACAAGCTGAAATCCAACATCGGTATGAAAGTGCGCAGACAGGGAGAGGAGTCCTATCTGCCACTTCTGGATGCCGGGATCAACTGGTATGAGGCACAAAACAATATGGAATTTTACCTGTTGGAGGGAAGGGATGTGGAGATCCTGATCACATCACTGACCGGAAAGGGAAACAGAATTGCCAGGATTGTTCCGGAAGAACTGCAGGAGGGAATTACCAGACTGCGTATCCGGGCAGAGATGAAAGACGAAACACATCTGCAAGTGGAACTGGAGGATCTGGGATTCGGTAATTTCCGGGCAGCAACCCATCATATCTGGAAAGAAGAAATTAAACTGTGAGTATTGTCTATGGTTAAAAAAGAGGTTTGAAAATGAAGGCAAGTCTGTGTGTGGGAGAATATTGTGAGAATGCCTATAATGTAGAAAGTCTGGAACTTAAGGTATACTGCATGGAGGAACTCTGCTATTGCCTGAAAGAAAATGCATTTCTACTGGATCTGTCCCTGATGAATGACAAACTGGTGGACTGGATCGGGGAAGAATGTAAGGTACGGGATCTGGCAAAACAACTGTATCCCATGGTGCATAAGCAGGGCTCCTTAAGCGTGTTTGTGGTGACGATTCTACAGTATGTCGGGATGTATGATCCGGAGGAAGTCAGTCAGGTAGAGCAGGTGCTGAAACAGGGTGCAGGGCTCAGCAATCTGGAAAAAAGAAAGAGCCAGGTCGATTATATGGTGGAAAAAAGAAAATACGCAGCCGCTATTCGTGGATATGATCTGCTGTTGGAGACCTGGAGCAATCAGGAGAAGGAAGGAAAAGAACTTCCGGCCGGAAAGGTCAGAGCGGCAATCCTGCACAATAAAGGTGTGGCTCTGACGGGACTGATGCTTTATGATAAAGCAGCGTATTATTTTAAAGAGGCCTGGGAGACAGATCGGGACAGGGAGCATCTGGATGCTTATCTGGCGGCAAAACGGATGGAACTGCCGGAAGATGAATATGTGGCTTTTGCAGCACAAAATCCGGAAAATTATACGGAATCTCTTGAACTGGAAAAACGGATTGAACAGTTTGAACGGGAATGGGAACAACAGCCGGAGTACAGGCAGCTACAACTGCGCGGAGAATGGCGCACGGATGACCGGATCAAGTATGATGCGGAAAATGAGAGACTGATGCAGGCACTGAAAAACAGTTACCGGACAAGTGTCAGTGTATAATGAAAGTGACAGGAGAGAACTATGGCGTGGTGGAACCGTTTTTTTAAGAAAAAAGAACCGATTCAGCAGGAAGAAGACTGGGAGCAGCTTGTCTATACCAGAAACGGTGTGAATTTTGATGAAGAAGACCAGCGAAAACGTTATATTGTCAACTGTCTGGAACAGATTGCTGAGGCATCCAGAGAAATTGATCTCCTGACAGGGGAATATACATTGGTGACTTCTTATCTGACGGATACGGATGAAATCGAGTCATTGCCGGAAGAACAGCGGTCTGAAATCAATCGTGTAGCAGGAAAACTGGCAGGACTGGAGCAGGAACGCAGCAAATACCGGGAGAAAAAGAACCGGATGAAGGATGCTGATTTTTATGCGATCCGCAAGAGAGAGAACGAGATAGAGGAAGGGATTCAGAAGATCCGTGAGGGAGAAAAATACGGTAATCTGGTGCGGCAGGATCTGCACCGGCTGGATGGTGAACGGCATGCATATGAGTACCGGAAAAACGAACTGGAGAACATGATGAACAATCAGAGGGGAATGGCAGTCATTTTTTTAACGGCACTGGTAATCTGTATCATTATGCTGGCAATCCTGCAGTTCGGGCTTGAAATGGATACTTATGTGGGATATTTCCTGTCGGTTGGAGCCGGTGCGGCAGCAATTTCCTATGTCTGTGTCAAGTATATGGATGCCGGCAGGGAACTGCAGCGGGTGGAGAAAACAATTAACAAGATCATACAGTTACAGAATAAGGTAAAGATCCGTTATGTGAACAATTGTCAGCTCATGGAATATCTGTATTTGAAATACAATACGGACAGTGCAGCCAAACTGGAAAAACAATGGAAAATGTATCAGGACGAAAAAGAAGAACGTAAGCAGTTCGCTGAAGCGGAAGCAAAGATAGAGTATTATCAGAAGCAGCTGGTGGGACAGCTTGGAAACTACCGGGTGCAGATGCCGGAACGCTGGATAAGTCAGACTGCGGCACTGCTGGATAAACGTGAGATGGTGGAAATCCGTCATGAGCTGATCCAGAGAAGGCAGGCATTACGGAAACAGATGGATTACAATCAGGAAGTGGCAGAATCTGCCAGAAATGAAGTAAAAGAAGTGGCGGCAGCATATCCCAGATATGCACAGGAGATCCTGGCAATGGTGGATCGTTATGACCGATAATATTTGACAAGACGCCTCTTGGTGTGCTACTATGACACCGTGTTAGCAATTTACCATGCTAAAGTAAAACGGCCGTCAGGCAATCAACGGGAGGATGTATTATGAAAAGAGTATTAGTGACATTATTGGCAGTCAGCATGGCAGCAGGTATGCTTACCGGCTGTGGTTCTAAAGGTTCTGATAAAACATTTACTGTAGGATTTGATGCGGAATTTCCTCCTTACGGATATCGTGATGACAGTGGTGAATATGTAGGATTCGACCTGGATCTGGCAGCAGAGGTATGTAAGAGACAAGGCTGGGAGCTGGTAAAGCAGCCGATTGACTGGGATGCGAAAGATATGGAGCTTTCCAATGGATCCATTGACTGTATCTGGAACGGTTTTACCATGAACGGCAGAGAGGACGCATATACATGGACAGAACCCTACATTGATAACAGCCAGGTATTTGTTGTGGCAGCTGCATCCGGTGTGGAAAATAAAGAAGAACTGGCAGGAAAGGTAGTAGCAGTACAGAAGGACTCTTCTGCACTGGCAGCTTTGAATGATGAAGAGAATGCAGATAACATCGCTCTTCGTGATTCTTTTGCACAGCTGATCGAATATGCGGATTACAACACTGCATTTATGGATCTGGAGCAGGGCGCAGTTGATGCCGTAGCTATCGACATCGGTGTGGCACAGTACCAGATTGAACAGAGAGAAGCAGGAAAATTCGTAATGCTTGCGGGCGAGAATAACAAGCTGGCAGTAGAGCAGTATGCGGTTGGTTTCCTGAAGGGAAATGATGAACTGAGAGATAAAGTACAGAAGACTTTGGACGAGATGGCAGCAGACGGTACTTTCACACAGATTGCAGAAAAATGGGGACTGACTGACAGCGTGTGCCTTGGTAAGTAAGGCAGATTTTTCGATTGCTATTCAGATATGATTCTATTGTAGAAGATATCCGGAAACAATGATCCGGGACGAACAGGTGTAAGGAGCAGATTCTCATGAGTTTTATGACTATGGCGAGTCAGTTGTCGGAAGGGTTTCTGATAACGGTGGAAATATTTGTACTGACGCTTTTATTCTCGCTTCCGTTGGGATTGATCGTGGCCTTTGGAAGAATGTCGGGATGTAAGGTGATCCGTATTATTTCTAAAATATACATATCCATTATGAGGGGAACGCCTCTGATGCTACAGATCATTGTGGTATACTTTGCTCCTTTCTATGTGTTCCGGCTGCAGATGGGAACCGGCTACCGTTTCCCGGCTGTGATTCTTGCCTTTGTGATCAATTATGCTGCATATTTTGCAGAGATTTATCGTGCCGGAATTGAATCTATTCCGGTGGGACAGTATGAGGCGGCAGAGGTGCTGGGGTACAGTAAGATGCAGACTTTTGTAAAGATCATTCTGCCACAGGTCATTAAAAGGGTGCTTCCACCGGTGACCAATGAGACGATCACACTGGTGAAGGATTCCTCCCTTGCATTTACCATTTCCATAGCGGAGATGTTTACCGTGGCAAAGCAGATCAGTGCCGCACAGACCAGTGTGGTTCCGCTGCTGGCGGCAGGAGTGTTTTATTATGTATTCAACCTGATCGTGGCATCTTTCATGGAACACATGGAGAAAAAATTAAGCTATTACAGATAGGAGCTGCATCACAAGTATGGCAGAACAGACAAACGGAGAAATCCTTTTACAAATGAATCATGTGAAAAAAAGCTTTGACGGGACGGGGGTATTGAAGGATATCTCTCTGACAGTCAGAGAAGGTGAAGTAGTCTCCATTATCGGTCCCTCCGGTTCCGGAAAATCAACACTGCTGCGTTGTGCCACTTTGTTGGAGAAAATGGACGGTGGAGAACTGATTTATCTTGGTCAGAAAGCGGCTGCAGAGAAAACAGACAAAAGTGGAGCTTTAGTGTGCGGATATGCGTCCAAAGCAGAACTTCGAAAGATCCGGAAATGCTTTGGACTGGTGTTCCAGAATTTTAATCTTTTCCCACACTATACAGTTATGAAAAACATTATAGATGCGCCAATCCATGTGGATAAGGTAAGCCGCAGTGAGGCATGCGCCAGAGCAGAAAAACTGCTGGCTCAGTTAGGACTGGCGGACAAGGCGGATGCTTATCCTTATCAGTTGTCCGGTGGGCAGCAGCAGAGAGTGTCCATTGCAAGGGCACTGGCTCTGCAGCCAAGGATTCTGTTTTTTGATGAGCCTACCTCCGCACTGGATCCGGAGCTTACCGTGGAAGTGCTGAAGGTGATCAGACAGCTCGCAAGTGAGCATATGACCATGATCATTGTGACCCATGAGATGCAGTTCGCAAGGGAAGTATCTGACAGGATCATTTTTATGGAGCAGGGCGTGATCGTGGAGGAAGGATCCCCGGAACAGCTTTTTGCAACGGAAAACGGACGTGTCCGGGAATTTATTGGAAAGCTACAGTAACAATTCTGAATAGAAATAAAATGCCATGGAAAGTGTCTGCACACAGAACATGGCATTTGTTGTCTGAGGAAATAACAAATTGTTACGAAAAGAGATAAAAAAGGATTGATTTTTTTCAATAAATCTGTTTAGCTTATAAGTGTGGGTTTTGACTCATATTTGTTCCAACAAAAAAACAGTAATTACAAAATTGAAAACATAAGAATGCGAGGACTGATGGTATGAGCGTACAGGAAATGAAACCGATCAAGGAAGGCAAAGTTCGTGAGATCTACGACAACGGAGATACCCTGATCATGGTGGCAACTGACCGTATCAGCTGCTTTGATGTGATCTTGGACAACACAGTAACGAAGAAAGGAACTGTGCTGACCCAGATGTCTAAATTCTGGTTTGATATGACAGAAGATGTGATCCCCAATCATATGGTATCTGTAGATGTCAATGATATGCCGGAATTTTTCAGACAGCCGAAGTTTGACGGCAACAGCATGATGTGCAAGAAGCTGAACATGCTCCCCATCGAGTGCATCGTTCGTGGATACATTACCGGAAGCGGCTGGGAAAGCTATAAGAAGAACGGTACCGTATGCGGTATTAAGCTTCCGGAAGGTCTGAAAGAGGCGGATAAGCTTCCGGAGCCCATCTATACCCCTTCCACCAAGGCAGAGATCGGAGATCATGATGAGAACATCTCCTACGAGCAGAGTGTGGAATATCTGGAGAAGCGCTTCCCCGGCAAGGGCGCAGAATATGCTGCCAAGCTTCGTGACTATACCATTGCTATTTATAAAAAATGTGCGGATTACGCACTGACCAAAGGAATCATTATCGCAGATACCAAGTTCGAGTTCGGTCTGGATGAGAACGGCAACATGGTTCTGGGAGATGAAGTACTGACTCCTGACAGCTCTCGTTTCTGGCCGGTAGACGGCTATGAGCCCGGACATGGTCAGCCTTCCTTTGACAAACAGTTCGCCCGTGACTGGCTGAAAGCCAACCCCGAAAAGGGCTGGAAGCTGCCGGAGGAGATCGTGGAGAAGACCATCGACAAATACCTTCAGGCATACAAGATGCTGACAGGCAAGGATCTGTAAATAACATTTTGGGTATTCCTTTTTGCGGGGGCAGGCAGGAAAGGTAAGGCTTACAAGTGACGGACAACATTTATATCCAGACAGAAAATAACGACAAATTAAAGGAAGAATGCGGTGTCTTTGGTGTGTACGACTTTGACGGACACGATGTGGCATCTACGATCTATTACGGACTTCTGGCATTGCAGCACAGAGGTCAGGAAAGCTGCGGTATCGCCGTCAGCGATACGAACGGACCCAAAGGGAAGGTCTTAAGCAGCAAGGATATGGGACTGGTCAATGAGGCATTCACACCGGAGCAGCTGGAGAAGTTAAAAGGTGACATCGGCGTGGGACATGTCCGCTATTCCACGGCGGGCGGCTCTACCAGAGAGAATGCACAGCCCCTGGTACTGAATTATGTCAAGGGTACGTTGGGACTGGCTCATAACGGTAACTTGATCAATGCACCGGAGCTGAGAAGAGAGCTGGAGTATACCGGTGCAATCTTCCAGACCACCATTGACTCCGAGGTCATTGCGTACCATATTGCCAGAGAACGTCTGAATTCCAAATCCGTAGAGGAAGCGGTGGGCAGAGCCATGACGAAGATCAAGGGAGCGTATTCCCTGGTGGTGATGTCCCCAAGAAAGCTGATCGGCGCCAGAGACCCTTATGGTTTTAAACCGTTATGTATCGGTAAGAGAGACAATGCCTATTTTCTGTCCAGCGAGACCTGCGCTTTGGATACGGTAGGGGCTGAATTTGTCCGGGATGTGTTACCCGGTGAGATCGTGACCATATCTCCGGAGAAGGGGATCGAGTCCGACACTACCCATGTGCTGAAGCCTGCGGATACCGCAAGATGTATTTTCGAGTATATTTATTTCGCCAGACCCGACAGCTTCATCGATGGGATCAGCGTGTATGATTCCCGTATCCTGGCAGGAAAGTTTCTGGCTATGGATTCCCCGGTGGATGCAGATCTGGTCATCGGCGTACCGGAGTCCGGCAACTGCGCTGCCATGGGATATTCCATGCAGTCCGGAATCCCTTATGGTATGGGCTTCGTGAAAAATGCTTATGTGGGCAGAACTTTTATCAAGCCGAAACAGAAGAGCAGAGAGAGCAGCGTACAGGTCAAGCTGAACCCTATCCGGGAAGCTGTGGAGGGTAAGCGTGTCATCATGATCGATGATTCCATTGTCCGCGGCACCACTTCCGATCGTATTGTGAAGATGTTACGGGAGGCAGGAGCGAAGGAAGTCCATATGAGAGTCAGCTCACCGCCTTTTCTGTGGCCCTGCTATTTCGGTACAGATGTTCCGGCGAGAGACCAGCTGATCGCATATAACCGTTCCGTCAAAGAGATCAGTGACCTCATCGGTACAGACAGTCTGGACTATCTGAAGATCGAGAGACTGGAAGAGCTGGTGGGCGGTAATCTGGGAATCTGCAAGGGATGCTTTACCGGCAAATACCCTATGGAACCGCCTGCGGAGGACATCCGGGGAGAATTTGACAAATAAAAAATGACTATTCGAGTCACCTTACCACGCATGAACAAAATTAGCTGTGAAGCAGTGGGAAAGTATGTGTAACATACGGTTTTGAGAATGTGTGGGATGGGTTTGGAATAGTTGCAACAATAATAAAAAAGAGGAGCAGACAAATGAGTACAGGTACAGACAGATATCAGAGCCCGTTATCCGAGCGCTATGCAAGTAAGGAGATGCAGTATATTTTCTCTCCGGATATGAAATTCCGTACATGGAGAAAATTGTGGATCGCACTGGCAGAGACGGAGAAAGAGCTGGGACTGTCCCAGGACGGCAAGCCCGTCATCACAGACGAACAGATCGAGGAACTGAAGGCTCATGCCGAGGACATTAATTATGATGTGGCAAAAGAGCGTGAGAAGCTGGTACGTCATGATGTTATGAGCCATGTATATGCATACGGACAGCAGTGCCCCAAGGCAGCCGGAATCATTCATCTGGGTGCTACTTCCTGTTATGTAGGCGATAATACCGATATTATTGTGATGACAGAAGCACTGAGACTGGTGAGAAAGAAACTGATCAATGTCATGAAGGAGCTGGCTGATTTCGCTGACAAGTACAAGGCACAGCCTACCCTGGCATTTACTCATTTTCAGCCTGCACAGCCTACGACCGTAGGTAAGAGAGCAACACTGTGGCTTCAGGAGTTTTCTCTGGATCTGGAGGATCTGGATCATGTACTGAATACCATGAAGCTGTTAGGCTCCAAAGGAACCACCGGAACCCAGGCATCCTTCCTGGAACTGTTCAACGGGGATCAGGAGACCATCGACAAGATCGATCCCATGATCGCTGCCAAGATGGGCTTCAAGGAGTGTTATCCTGTATCCGGACAGACCTATTCCCGTAAGGTGGATACCAGAGTGGCCAATGTACTGGCCGGTATTGCAGCATCCGCACACAAGATGAGCAACGATATCCGTCTGTTACAGCATCTGAAGGAAGTGGAAGAGCCGTTTGAGAAGAACCAGATCGGGTCCTCAGCCATGGCTTACAAGCGTAATCCTATGAGAAGTGAGCGTATTGCGTCCCTGTCCCGTTATGTGATGGTGGATGCGTTGAATCCTGCGATCACTTCCGCTACCCAGTGGTTCGAGAGAACTCTGGATGACTCTGCAAATAAGAGACTGTCCATTCCCGAAGGCTTCCTTGCCATCGACGGTATTCTGGATCTGTGTCTGAACGTGGTAGATGGTCTTGTGGTATATCCTAAGGTTATCGAGAAGCACATGATGAGCGAGCTTCCTTTCATGGCTACCGAGAATATCATGATGGATGCCGTAAAGTTAGGCGGCAACCGTCAGGAGCTGCATGAGCGTATCCGTGAGCTCTCTATGGAAGCGGGACGCAATGTGAAGGTAGAAGGAAAAGAAAACAATCTGTTAGAGCTGATCGCAGCAGATCCTGCATTCCCCATGGGACTGGAGGAACTGAAGGCATCCATGGAGCCTTCCAGATATATCGGACGTTCTAAGGAACAGGTGGAAGCTTTCCTGAAGAATGTGATCCATCCGATCCTGGAGGCAAATAAAGAGCTGTTGGGTGTGAAGGCTGAAATCAACGTATAAACAGGATGTGATCACTAGAAAATCCGTCATTTGACCGTTTGCAATTACAAATAGCCGATGACGGTTTTCTGCGTACAGAAATACCGGTGACAGCGTAGTGATCGAATAGGAGAAGAACAGGAGACAGATATGGGTGGATTTTTTGGAGTCGCAGCAAAGGAAGACTGTGTGTTTGATCTGTTTTTCGGGACAGATTATCATTCCCATCTGGGAACCAGACGTGCCGGCATGGCGGTCTACAGCAAAGAAGAAGGTTACAACAGAGCAATACATAATATCGAGAATGCACCGTTCCGCACAAAGTTTGATAAGGATGTAAACGAGATGCGGGGAAATCTGGGAATCGGATGTATCTCGGATTTTGAGCCACAGCCGCTGATGGTACGTTCCCACCATGGAACTTATGCGATTACTACTGTAGGCAAAATCAATAATACCGATGCAATTATCAGGGATCTGTTTTCCAAAGGTCATTCTCATTTCCTGGAAATGAGCGGCGGTGACATTAATGCCACAGAGCTGGTGGCGGCGATTGTCAATCAGAAGGATAACCTGGTGGAAGGTATCCAGTATGCCCAGGAGATCATTGATGGATCCATGACGCTGTTGATCATGACCCCGAAGGGAATCTATGCGGCCAGAGACAAAATGGGGCGTACCCCGGTGGCAGTAGGCAAAAAAGAAGGTGCGTACTGCGTATCTTTTGAGAGCTTTGCCTACTTAAATCTTGGATATCAGCCGTTGAGAGAACTGGGGCCGGGGGAAATCGCAGTGGTGACTCCGGAAGGAGTCCGTACTCTGGTGCAGCCCGGTAAAGATATGAAGATATGTACCTTTTTATGGGTATATTATGGCTATCCTTCTTCCTCTTATGAAGGAATCAGTGTAGAGAAAATGCGATATCAGTGTGGTGCCAAGCTGGCGGAGCGTGACCATGTACAGCCGGATATCGTGGCCGGGGTACCGGATTCCGGTACCGCTCATGCAGTAGGCTATGCGAACCGCTCCGGAATCCCCTTTTCCCGTCCTTTCATTAAATATACACCGACCTGGCCGAGATCTTTTATGCCAACGATTCAGACCCAGAGAAATCTGATCGCAAAGATGAAACTGATCCCGGTACATGATCTGATCCAGGATCAGAGTCTGCTGCTGATCGATGATTCTATTGTCAGAGGAACACAGCTCAGAGAGACAACGGAATTTCTATATCAGAGCGGTGCCAGGGAAGTGCACATTCGTCCGGCCTGTCCGCCATTGTTGTACGGATGTAAATATCTGAATTTCTCCAGATCTTCTTCGGAGATGGATCTGATCACACGCAGAGTGATCAAAGAGATCGAACAGGAAGGCAGAGAGATCGACCTGAAGAACTATGTGGATCCGGATACCCCGGAATATGAAGAAATGGTAGGCCGTATCTGCAAACAGTTGAATTTTACCACATTACAGTTCCAGAGACTGGATGATATGATTGAGTCCGTTGGAATTGGCAGAGAAAAATTGTGTACGTATTGTTGGGACGGCAGAGAATAATGTGGAACGACTTCTCCGTACTCAGAGCATAGACATTTTTGTGAAGAAGCTTAGGACCTTGCATAGAAAAACGCAAAAGAGTGTGGTTGTGTTATAAAAATTAATTATATAAAACATAATAAATATTGATTTTACTTATACCACATAGTAGTGTATACTTATCTGGTGTGATGAGGAGAAACAAAAAATGTTTTTGCAAAGACATCACACACAGTAAGATACGGATTGGATTTACCGCAGAAGTTGTGGTAGAGAATGGAGGAAAAAATGGTAAAGGCAGTTGTAGGAGCCAACTGGGGCGATGAAGGAAAAGGAAAGATCACAGATATGCTGGCAGAGAAAGCGGATATTATTGTACGTTTTCAGGGTGGTGCAAACGCAGGACATACTATCGTGAATAACTATGGCAAATTTGCTTTGCATACGCTTCCTTCCGGTGTATTTTACAATCATACCACCAGTGTGATCGGCAATGGCGTAGCATTGAATATCCCGATCCTGATGAAGGAGATTAAGTCTATTACCGACAGAAACGTTCCGATGCCCAAGATTCTGGTATCTGATCGTGCACAGATGGTAATGCCTTATCATATTTTATTTGATCAGTATGAGGAGGAGAGACTGGGCGGCAAGTCCTTCGGCTCCACAAAGTCCGGTATTGCACCTTTTTATTCTGACAAGTATGCGAAGATCGGTTTCCAGGTAAGTGAACTGTTTGATGAGGATCTGTTAAAGGAGAAGGTACAGCGTGTCAGCGAGATGAAGAATGTCATTCTGGAGCATCTGTATCATAAGCCCCTGATCGATCCTACAGAGTTATTGAATACGTTACATGAGTATCGTGATATGATCGCACCTTTCGTATGCGATGTATCTGCATTTCTGGATAAAGCACTGAAGGAAGGCAAGACCATCCTGTTAGAGGGGCAGTTGGGAACCATGAAGGATCCGGATCATGGAATTTATCCTATGGTAACATCTTCTTCTACCCTGGCAGCATATGGTGCCATCGGTGCAGGTATCCCTCCTTATGAGATCAAGCAGATCGTTACCGTAAGCAAGGCATATTCTTCTTCTGTAGGAGCTGGTGCTTTTGTATCCGAGATCTTTGGTGATGAGGCAGAGGAACTCCGTAAGCGCGGAGGTGATGGTGGAGAGTATGGAGCCACCACCGGACGTCCCAGACGTATGGGATGGTTCGACTGTGTAGCTACCAAGTATGGCTGCCGTCTGCAGGGTACTACAGATGTAGCTTTCACTGTGCTGGACGCACTGGGATATCTGGATGAGATCCCTGTCTGTGTAGGATATGAAATCGATGGTGAAGTAACTACAGATTTCCCTGTAACCTATAAGCTGGAGAAGGCAAAGCCTGTACTGAAGAAGCTTCCCGGATGGAAGTGTGATATCCGTGGTATCCGTAACTTTGATGAACTTCCTGAAAACTGCAGAAAATATGTAGAATTCATTGAAGAACAGATTGGCTTCCCCATTACTATGGTCAGCAATGGCCCCGGAAGAGATGACATCATCTATCGCGAGAGCCCTCTGAAGAAATAAATTCTGTCGGACGACCGGAAATATGTGAAGCAGAGAGTTACTATGCGATTGCCTGCCTTTGGCTCAGGTAAGCGCCCACAAAATAGAAATGCGGATGAAAAGGGCATGGTGCTGGCATAAGATCAGCCCGTGCTCTTTTTGTTATGGCGACGAGGAAAATGCGCACATTTATGCGGTGCATTTGACGACCGCTAATCAGAGCGAGATTCGCAGAGCGCATCTCGTCTCTGTGCAGATGATGTATTTTGATAGTTTTTGGAATTGAGAGAATGAAGTGGGATTTTAATGTGGGGGAACATACAGTATGATCAATAACCTGGAAGCGTATAAAGTATTTTATTATGTGGCAAAATGCGGTAGTGTGACAAAGGCAGCAGGAGAATTATCCATCTCACAGCCGGCTGTCAGCCAGGCAATCAAGCAACTGGAGAATACGCTGGATGTGGCATTATTTCACAGGGCAGCCAAGGGCGTGCGGTTGACCGGTGAAGGAGAATTGTTGTATTCTTATGTATCGAAAGGTTATGAACAGATAGAATTGGGCGTGAAAAAGATTCACCAGATGCAGAATATGGAATTGGGAGAAGTACGCATCGGTGCCAGTGATATGACACTGCAGTTTTATCTGCTCCCCTATCTGGAGAAATTTCACGAAAAATATCCGGGTATCAAAGTGATCGTTACCAATGCACCGACCCCGGAGACACTGAACTATTTGAGAGAAGGACGGATTGATTTTGGAATTGTCAGCACACCTTTTCCGGAGAGACCGGATATCCGGATGATACCGGTACGGGAGATAGAGGATGTCTTTGTGGCAGGAAGGCGTTTCTTCAGTTATAAGAATAAGACGTTGGATTTTCAGGAATTAGAGAGTCTGCCTCTTATTTTCCTGGAGAAAAAAACCAGTAGTAGAAGCTATATGGATGAGTTTCTGGCAGGAAACGGTGTCTATGTACAACCGGAATTTGAACTGGCAACCAGTGATATGATCGTACAGTTTGTCAGACGAAATCTGGGTGTGGGATGCGTTATGAGAGATTTTGCGAAAGATTATGTAGAATCCGGGTTGCTTTTTGAACTCAGGTTCAATAAAATAATACCGAAAAGACAGTTCTGTGTTGTAAGGAATACGAAAATGCCTATGGCGCCGGCGGCGGAGAAGCTGCTGGAGATCATGGAACTGGATGCGGCAGCTGCTACGGTATAAAGCGGCCGATATTAATAGAGGCCGATATTAATGATGCAGATGGCGTATGCAAGAGGTATAAAGCGGCCGATATTAATTGATGAGGATGACGTATGCAAGAGGTATAAAGAGACCGATATTAATGATGTAGATGGCGTTTGTAAGAGGTATAAAGAGGCCGATATTAATTGATGAGGATGACGTTTGTAAGAGGTATAAAGAGGCCGATATTAATTGATGAGGATGACGTTTGTAAGAGAATATACAGAACGGATAGGAGACGGGATAAGATGATACGTAATATAATATTTGACATTGGAAATGTATTGACAGATTATCGCTGGGAAGGCTTTCTGGCAGATAAAGGCTTTGATGCGGATATGATCAAAAGAATCGCCAAGGCATCTATCATGCACCCGTTATGGGCAGAGTATGATCGTGGTACCTGGACGGATGAGCAGGTCCTGGCGGCATTTGTAAAAGACGCACCGGAGCTGGAGCAGGAACTGCACCAGGCGTTTGAGGATATTAACGGGATGGTAACTCCCAGAGATTATGCTATTCCCTGGCTGCAGGAGCTGAAAGCTAAGGGATATCATGTGTATTATCTGTCCAACTTTTCCCACAAGGCAGAAACTGAATGCGCAGAAGCTTTGAATTTCCTGCCGGAGATGGAAGGCGGCATCCTGTCTTATAAGGATCAGCTGATCAAGCCGGAACCGGAGATTTATCAACTGTTGCTGAAACGCTATGGATTAAAAGCGGAAGAGAGTGTATTCCTGGATGACACCCTGAAGAATGTCGAGGCTGCGGAAGAGCAGGGAATCCACGGTATCCACTTTCTGACTAAGGAACAGGCGGAAGAGGAACTGCGTAAGCTTGGTGTGAACTGCTGACAATCTTTTGAAAAAATACAAAAACATGAGATTTTGCCATGTAAAAAGCTGCTATTTTCGCTGAACATGCAAAATGAAGAAATTCCGTACAAAAATTCCTGATTTAGCAACTTTTTTGTACGGAATTCATTGTTTTTGGGGTATTTGCGACAAACTAACTTGAGAGTTAGTGAAGAAAATTGTATTTAATCCCCGTAGCCCTTGGCAGGGTATAAGAAACGCGGCACGCTCGCGCTTTAGTACGATGCGCTCATGTCGCAGAACGTAGCGGTACATAAGCGGTCACAGTACGACCGCAATGCGTCCCTTAGGACGCTATGGTACCGACGTCTGCTTACGGCACTGCTTATTCTTATACCCAGCCGGGGCTACTGATTTCTTGAAAAACTTCATGGGTCTATAGAAGATAAATTTCCCTGTATGTACTTTGGGGGACAGGTAAAAAACAAAAACTAAACAATATGGGTCTATAGCGAAAAATTCGCCTGCCAGATACTCAATTTCTTCAAAATGAGTATCTCAGAGCCAGTTTTTTTCCTATAGACCCATATTCATCTTTTTATGCATTATTTATCGCAAATTTAGTATCTCACAACTCAGTTTTTCTATATAGACCCAAAATACAGAACACCCACGACGAACATTTTAGAATATATAGATCCCTTGTTATATCTTCCGGTTTTCACAATTTGAGTATCTGCAATAGAATAAGCTTCCCATACCCACAAACTTTTCATGGCGTGGGTATCAGCAACAAAACAAGCTTTCCATACCCACAAACTTTCCATAGCGTGGGTATCAGCAGCAAAACAAGCTTCCCATACCCTCAAACTTTTGATAGCGTGGGTATCAGCAACAAAACAAGCTTCCCATACCCACAAACTTTTCATGGCGTGGGTATCAGCAACAAAACAAGCTTTCCATACCCACAAACTTTCCATAGCGTGGGTATCAGCAGCAAAACAAGCTTCCCATACCCACAAACTTTTGATAGCGTGGGTATCAGCAACAAAACAAGCTTCCCATACCCACAAACTTTTGATAGCGTGGGTATCAGCAGCAAAACAAGCTTTTCATACCATCAAACTTTTCACGTTGTGGTGGGAGGTTTCTAGCAGAAAAGGACTGCTCCCCCGGACGTAGATGCGGCGGAGACTGTGAGATTTTCTTGGAAAGTGGTTGAGCCGCAG
>CAKSAM010000037.1 GCA_934436245.1 uncultured Acetatifactor sp. | reverse complement strand
ACCCATGGGGTAAGAGGAGAAGTGAAGGTATATCCTACCACGGATGATCCCAGAAGATTCCGCAGATTAAAGGAAGTTGTTCTGGACACCGGCAGGGAAAAATTAAATCTGGAAATCGAAGGCGTCAAGTTCTTTAAACAGTTTGTGATCCTGAAGTTCAAAGGGCTGGACAATATTAATGATATAGAAAAATACCGTCAGAAAAGCCTGTATGTGACCCGTAAAAATGCGGTGCGTCTGCAAAGAGACGAGTATTTCATTGCAGACCTGATCGGACTTAAGGTGCAGGATGAGGATGGCACAGAATTAGGTACGGTAAAGGATGTCATCGAGACCGGTGCCAATGATGTTTACGAAGTGGAGATGGCGGACGGCAGAAGTCTGCTTTTGCCCGCTATCAAACAGTGTATACTGAACGTGGACGTGGAGAACGGCATGATGCAGGTACATGTATTGGAAGGATTGCTTGACTTATGATGAAGTTTCACATTCTGACCCTGTTCCCTGAGATGGTGCAGCAGGGACTGGCGACCAGCATCCTGGGACGGGCAGCGGAGAAAGATCTGATCTCTATTGATGCAGTGAATATCAGGGATTACACACAGGACAAGCATGGAAAAGTAGATGATTACACTTATGGTGGTGGCGCCGGAATGCTGATGCAGGCACAGCCGGTCTATGATGCCTACCGGTCGGTAGCAGGAGGAAAAAAGATCCGCTGTGTCTATCTGACTCCCCAGGGAGAGCCTTTTACACAGAAAAAGGCAAAGGAATTGTCCGGGGAAGAGGAACTGGTATTACTTTGTGGGCATTACGAAGGAATTGATGAGCGAGTATTGGAGGAAGTGGTAACCGATTATATCTCCATCGGAGATTATGTTCTCACCGGCGGAGAGCTGGCTGCCATGGTCGTGGTGGACGCAGTGGCCAGGCTGGTGCCCGGAGTGCTCAATAACGACGAATCTGCCGAGACAGAGAGCTTTCATAACGATCTGTTGGAATATCCCCAGTATTCCCGCCCGGAGGACTGGCATGGAAAGAAGGTACCGGAGGTTCTTTTATCCGGAAATCATAAGAAAATAAGCGCCTGGCGCCGGGAACAGTCCGAGCGCCGCACCGAAGAACGCCGGCCGGATCTCTATGCAAAATATCAGGAAAAACAGCATATCATCAAAAAACTGTCCGCGAAGAAACGTATTTTTATTCATATGATGGAAACACTTTCCAGAGGACTGGGAGAAGTTCTCTATGCGGAGGGGAAAAATGTACTGATCTATCTGCCGGAGATCGGTAATGCCATGCTGAATGCGGAGGATGAGGAGCATTTGGAGGAAATGCTGCCGCTGATCCCGAAAGACGTGTCGGAGCATAGTATCGTGACTGTGACGGATCGGTGGAATGAACGTGTCAGTGAAATTTTAGGGTATCATGGCAGTATGCTATGTTCCCAGGCGTGCTATACCAGAGGAGAACCACTTCCGGTGAAGCATAAGGACATCCGGCAGCTGACAGTGGAAGAGGTCCCTTATGTGGCGGAGCATTATCATCTGGGATCCATGGAATATGCCCGGGAAAGGGTCAGCGCAGGAGCTGTGTTCGGTATTTATATCGACGGTAAATTGTGCGGATTTATCGGCAGTCACGATGACGGCAGCATGGGAATGCTGTATGTGGAAGATGCGTACCGCAGACAAGGACTTGCAGCATCCCTGGAAGGTTATCTGATCAACAGACAAAGAGAGCAGGGATATGTTCCGTATGCGCATATTGTGGACGGAAATGAAGCTTCCGTACATTTGCAGGAGAGCCTGGGGCTAAACCTCTCAGAGCCTGTGATCTGGTGGCTGTATCGGGGAGAAGAATAGCGGATAATTGCCAGAAATAAAGCTTGCTTTTTGTATGACTTTATGGTAGAATCTGAATGTTGTGAAAACGAGATGGTCCTCTGTTACCAATAAGGGTATTAAGAACATCCATTTTATGAAGGAGGCTCGTTATGAGTAACATTATCAAAGAGATCGAAGCAGAACAGTTAAAAGAGACCGTTGACCAGTTTGAAGTTGGCGATACCGTTAAGGTATACGGCAAGATCAAAGAGGGTAACCGTGAGAGAATCCAGGTGTTTGAGGGCGTTGTGCTGAAGAGACAGGGCGGCAGCAACAGAGAGACTTTCACTGTTAGAAAGACTTCTAACGGAATCGGCGTAGAGAAGACCTGGCCTTTACACTCTCCCAATGTAGAGAAGATCGAAGTTGTAAGAAAGGGTAAAGTAAGACGCGCTAAGCTGAATTACTTAAGAGATCGTGTTGGTAAGAAGGCAAAGGTTAAGGAATTAGTTAAATAATTACATTGACCAGAGAGGCAGCTGTTTTTGGACGGCTGCCTTTTATATTATCTGAAGGCACGAAGCTCATGCGGTTTTGTGAATGGTGTGGTGTTCTGAATAGTTACATTGAAAAAGAAATACGGATATGGTACACTGTGATTTGTAGAATAACTATGTGAGATAGGACAAAACATTGAGAAACAAGGGACTAAGTTTTTACAAAAAGAAGAAAAAGATCAGCCGGGAGCTGCTCAGAGAGATATTCAGCTGGATTTTTGGAATTGTGTTGTCGGTTTTTCTGGCTGCTGTTATTGTAGTCTTTTTAGGAAAGTCCACCAGCGTAGTGGGAATGTCAATGGAGCCGACTCTGGAGAACGGACAACAAATATTCATTGATCGTTTTTTGTATATTCTGTCGTCTCCGAAAGCAGGAGATATTGTTGCATTTTTGCCAAACGGAAATGAAAATTCACATTATTATATTAAGCGGGTGGTTGCTGTTCCGGGAGACAAGGTGAGAATTACAGGCGGAACGCTGTATGTAAACGGGCAGGAGAGCAAGTGGGTAACCGAGAAGATTCTGGACGCAGGTATTGCGGATAACGAATTGATACTTGGCAATAAAGAATATTTCTGTATCGGGGATAATCCGAATAACAGTGAGGACAGCAGGTCAGCAAATATTGGACCGGTAGAGGAAGAAGATATGATCGGGAAAGCCTGGTTTCATCTGAAATCCGGCAGTGACGGTATTGGATTTATAAAATAGGAGAAGTATTGGAGAGCAGAGTATGAATTATCAATGGTATCCGGGTCATATGACCAAAGCAAGGCGTATGATGCAGGAAAACATAAAACTTATAGATCTTGTCATAGAACTGGTAGATGCCAGAATCCCTGTCAGCAGTAGAAACCCGGATATTGATGAATTAGGAAAAGGAAAAGCACGCATGATTCTTTTGAATAAATCAGATCTGGCAGATCCTGTGTGGAATAAAAAGTGGGTGGAGTACTTTTCCGGAAAAGGTATTGGAGTATTAGAAATTAATTCCAAAACCGGAATGGGAATCAAGTCTATTCAGGGACTGGTGCAGGAGGTATGTAAAGAAAAAATAGAACGTGACAGGAAGCGGGGAATTGTAAACCGGCCGGTACGTGCCATGGTGGTTGGAATTCCAAACGTGGGAAAATCCACCTTTATCAATTCTTTTGCAGGTAAGGCATGCGCTAAAACAGGCAATAAACCGGGAGTTACCAAGGGAAAACAGTGGATCCGTCTGAATAAGGGCTTGGAATTACTGGATACTCCGGGAATTCTGTGGCCGAAATTTGAGGATCAACAGGTAGGAATGAGGCTGGCATTTATCGGATCCATGAATGATGAAATCCTGATTCCGGATGAATTGGCATGTGACCTCATCAAAACATTGAAAGAATTTTATCCCGGGTCTTTGCAGGAAAGATATGGGGCAGATCCGGAGAGAGAGCCTGTAGAAATATTAGAAGCAGTGGCAGAGAGCCGCAAATGTTATACAAGGGGAGAGCAGAAGGATCTTGTAAAAGCTGCAGGAATTCTGATTGATGATTTCCGGAGCGGCAAACTGGGACGAATGACACTGGAGAGGATATAAGGTATAGGGTATGAACAGAGTAATGAAGGAATTACTTAGTACAGCCGTTTATCTGCTTTGCGTATTGGGAGCAGTCTGGCTGGTGATCACTTTTGTAGGACAGCGCACGGAAGTGGAAGGCGCATCTATGGAAAACACACTGCATAATGGTGATAATCTGATTGTTGATAAGTTGAGTTATCGTTTCCATGATCCGGAAAGATTTGATATTATTGTGTTCCCGTTTCAATATCAGGATAACACTTACTATATTAAGCGTATTATCGGATTGCCTGGGGAAACGGTGCAGATTAAAGAAGATGGAAGTATCTATATTAATGGGGAGAAGCTTCAGGAATCTTACGGAAGAGAAGTGATTCAGCCCGGGACTATTGGCAGAGCGGCGGATCCCATTGAATTGGGAGAAGATGAATATTTCGTAATGGGAGATAACAGAAATAATTCCAGTGACAGCCGGACGGATATTGTGGGAAATATCAAGAAAGAGGATATCATTGGAAAGGCATGGTTGAGAATCTGGCCGCTTTCAAGTTTTGGAGTGCTAAAGCATCAATGACCATAAAAACGATGGGGATAAACAAATGGAAAATGCAGCAAAGATCAAAGAAATATTTCAGGCAGCTTCAATAGACAGGCTGCCTGAATTTATAGCAGAATATGATGAGGATTCCAGAAGCAGCGTGCAAAAACTGGTAGCATCAGCCCGTAAAAAGCTGGAAGCAATGGAGAAGGAATACAGACGAATCGATCATCTGAAAAAATATGAAAAAGAGTATGGACAATACCATTTCATTTGTGGAATCGATGAAGTGGGAAGAGGACCACTTGCCGGTCCGGTTGTTGCCGGAGCGGTTATTTTACCGAAAGACTGTAACATTTTATATATTAATGATTCGAAACAATTATCCGAAAAAAAGAGAGAAGAACTGTATGATATCATCACGAAAGAAGCTGTGGCGTGGGCAGTTGGATATGCTTCTCCGGAACGGATCGACGAAATTAATATTTTACAGGCAACCTATGAAGCAATGAGAGAAGCAATCGGAAAACTGTCACCGGCACCGGATCTGTTACTGAATGATGCCGTGACGATTCCCCAGGTGGATATCAGACAAATTCCCATTATCAAGGGAGATGCCAAGAGTATTTCTATCGGTGCTGCAAGTATTGTGGCAAAAGTAACCAGAGACCGGTTAATGGAGCAGTATGCGGATGTGTTTCCGGAGTATGATTTTGCTTCCAATAAAGGATACGGAAGTGCAGCACACATTGCAGCATTAAAAGAATACGGACCGACCCCTATACACCGACGTAGTTTTATTAAAAACTTTATGTAACTTTTAAATCGTAAAAGTGCCGGGAGATGCAGACAGAATGCGACTGACAGAATGGTTTTCACAGGAAAAAATTGCAGATAGCGGAAAGGTGCAGACACAGACAGTAAACAACAGAACAGGTGAGCAGGTAAACAGACAGATACGTTCGTTGGTTCCCGGGCAGACGTTGAGGGGAGAAGTGGTATCCAGAGAAGGAAATAACGCACAGATACGCTTGCTGCAGGATATTCTCATTGATGCAAAGGTGGATGCCGATATCCGTCTGGAACTGGGACAAAATATAACTTTTCAGGTAAAAACAAATGGACAGGTATTGAATTTGAGCCCACTGTTTACCAACATGGCAACAGAAGGAACTGTATTGAAAGCTTTGGATATGGCATCCTTACCGGCAAATGAACATACGATGACCATGACAAAACAGCTGATGGATGCAGGACTTCCTATTGATAAAGGAACGCTGCAGCAGATATGGCATGAAAGTAATACGTTTTCACAGGCAGAAATATCAGATCTGGTAAGTCTGCATCGATTGGGATTACCGGTGACGGAGGAGAACATAACACAGATAGCATCCTATCGGAATCTGACGCATCAGCTGACAGCAGGAATGGAAGATACCGCTGCTACACTGACAGCAATCCTGCAGGAAATGGCAGAGAGCGGTAATGTGGAGCAGGCAGCAAAGCTTTACAGTGATATTCTGGAACTGGTCTCATGGGGAGCAGAGCAGGATCAGGAAACAATATCGGAATTACAGCCGAAATCAGAACACCCTCCGGTATTAGAAATGGATCAGGGTGTGCGGCAGGGGAAAGACTCGTTACCGGGTTTACAGCAGAATCCCGTGAGTGCAAAAGAAATATCAGAAAATCAACAAAGGATACGTGCCGCAGAAGGACAATTGCCCGCAGAGGATACGGAAGCGGATAAAAAAATACAGACAGCGGAAGAACCCCGGCTGCAGATAATACAGAAACTGTTGAAACAGGGGCTGGAAAGTAAGGATATTTCTCTGCTGCGTTCTGTGCTGCATGATTCAAAAATAGCGGAATTACCGGGGAAACTATTACTGGATCAATGGAGTCTCCGACCGGAGGATGTGGACAGCCCTGAAAAAGTGGAACAACTCTACCAGAAGCTTGGCAGACAACTGAAAGGGCTGGCAGCGGCACTGGAGGACAACGGACAGAGTGGTTCAAATGCATATCAGACAACCGTCAATTTAAGTCAGAATGTCGATTTCCTGCAGCAAATCAACCAGACCTATGCTTACATTCAGCTGCCACTGCGTTTGAGACAGGGAGAGCATAAAACGGGAGAACTGTTTGTATATACCAACAAGAAAAATCTGGCCAGAAAAGATGGACAGATCAGTGCATTGCTGCATCTGGATATGGAACATCTGGGACCACTGGATGTCTATGTGGCACTGCAGGATACAAGGGTAAGTACAAAATTCTATGTACAGAAGGAAGAGATACTGGATTATCTGGAGCAGAATATGGATGCTCTGACAGACAGACTTAAGAAACGGGGTTATGACTGTAAATGTGAGACAAACCTGCGGACCCAGATGCAGCAGACAGCGCAGGCAATGGCACCGCTTCTCAGGGCAGAGGGCAGTGTGCCGGTAGCACAGTACGCATTCGATGTGAGAACATAGCTCCTCCATAGGAAGGAATCGTCTACGGAATGGAGAATAAAATGGATGACGAGAAAAAGAAAGTAAAACAGGCCATAGCCCTGGAATATGATCCGTCGGATGAGGCTCCCAGAGTCGTTGCCAGCGGTAAGGGGATTCTTGCAGAAAAGATTATAGAAAAAGCGCAGGAGAGTAGTGTGCCGGTTCATCGGGACGATAAACTGGCTGACACGCTTTCGAGGCTGGATATCGGGGAAATGATTCCCCCGGAACTCTATGAGGTTGTGGCGGAGATCCTGGTATTTGTGGATGCTGTGGATCATCGCATGGTGAAAGAAAGTGTGATAAACGGGGGAAAACGGAAAGGGTGAATACCAGGCAGACAGGAAGTAACTATGAACAAATAGCAACAGAATATCTGGAAAAACGGGGAATAAAAATACTGGAGAGAAATTTCCGCAGGGGAAGAAACGGGGAAATTGATATCATTGGCAGAGACGGAAAATATCTGGTATTTGTGGAAGTGAAATACCGTTCCGGAACGGAAAAGGGCAGTGCAGTGGAGGCTGTGACGACAGCAAAACAGAAGATGATCTGTAGTGTCGCAGATTATTACCGGTATCTGCATAAGTATGATGATAATACATGGATACGCTATGATGTGATAGCAATTCAGGGCGAAGAGATTATCTGGATTCCCAATGCTTTTCCACATCATTATCGTACGGGAAGATAGTACGCTGTTTAGTGCCGCAATCCCAAAAGATGACAGAATTTGAGAAAGGCATGGTTATTCAGATGTTTCAATTGATCAGAAATAATAATGGGGAAAAGGAGAGCGTACAGCAGAGACAAACGGGAGATCTGGAGTATCTGATTTTTCCCAATTTAGAAGACACGGGGGTGGTAGAACATTTGTTTACCACCCGTACCGGAGGTGTCAGCAAGGGAGTCTGTGCGACAATGAATTTGAGCTTCTCCAGAGGAGATGATCCGGAGGCAGTCAGGGAGAATTACAGGCGGATCGGAGCAGTACTTGGGGTAATGCCGGATCATATGGTGGCTTCCAGACAGACCCATACCACCAATATTCATCTGGTTACAGAGGAGAATCTCGGAAATGGAATTACCAGACCCTCTGTTTATGAAGACATAGACGGGCTGGCTACGGACCAACCGGGGATAGCACTGGTTACTTATTATGCAGATTGCGTCCCTCTGTATTTTGTGGATCCGGTCCATCGGGCAATCGGACTGGCACATTCCGGCTGGAGAGGCACGGTGTCCCGAATGGGGGAACATATGGTGCATTTTATGCAGGAACATTTTCAAAGCAGGCCGGAGGACCTGGTGACGGCAATCGGGCCATCCATATGTGTGGATTGCTATGAAATCAGTGAAGAAGTTGCAGAGCAGTTCAGGTGTGGCTTCCCGGGAAACGTCCTGAAAAAAGGAAAGATGCCCGGAAAATATCAGCTGGATCTGTGGGAGGCAAATCGGAGCATTCTGCTAAAAGCAGGAGTTCTGCCGGAGCACCTTGCAGTGACAGATGTCTGCACCTGTCATAATCCGGAGTATCTGTTTTCCCACCGGGCCAGTCACGGACAGAGAGGAAACCTGGCAGCATTTTTAATGTTGAAGAATCCGGAAGAAGAGGAAAATTAAGAAATATTAAGAAAGAAACAGAGAAATCCTTAATAAAAGAATGATTTAATAAATTCATATAAATGGGCAGGGGAGTGGCAGAAGGCCACAGAAATGAGGAAATAATGGCAAATATACTTGTATGTGATGATGATAAGGAAATTGTAGATGCAATTGAAATTTATCTGAGTCAGGACGGTTATAAAATATTTAAAGCCTATGACGGAGAACAGGCAATTCAGATTTTGGACAAAGAGGATATTCATTTACTGATCATGGATATTATGATGCCGAAGCTGGACGGTATTCGCGCAACACTTAAAATTCGTGAGTATAGCAGTATTCCCATCATTATTTTATCGGCGAAATCCGAGGACACAGATAAAATCCTGGGACTGAATATAGGAGCGGATGATTATATCTGTAAGCCATTCAATCCCTTGGAACTGGTAGCCAGAGTAAAATCAAATCTGCGCCGTTACACATCTCTGGGAAGTCTTACCGGAGAAAATAAATCCATTTATCAAGTGGGTGGACTGATATTAAATGATGATACCAAACAGGTGACAGTGGATGATGAACCGGTGAAGATGACTCCGATTGAGTATAATATTTTATTGCTTCTCATGAAGAATCAGGGACGTGTGTTTTCAATTAATCAGATTTATGAGAGCATCTGGAATGAGGATGCCATAGGGGCAGATAATACCGTAGCCGTACATATTCGTCATATTCGTGAAAAGATAGAAATCAATCCTAAGGAACCCAGATATTTAAAGGTGGTGTGGGGAGTAGGCTATAAGATTGATAAGGAGCAGGAATGAGAAAACCGACATTGAAGCGTCTGGTACTGGGACTGGTACAACAGACCGCAGCATTATTGCTGCTGCTTGCCATTGCAGCTGTTCTTTTTAATTCTTATCTTGCAGTTGATACAGCAGACGGTACAAAGGTATATGAATTATCGCCGCTTGACACAGAGACGGAGTTTGAAGATTCCGTTATCTTTCATGATCTGTTTCAGGGAGCAGTATCGGATATCGTGCAGCTGATGGTGATCAAAGGGCAGATGGAGACCGGTGGTAACTTTGATCCTAAAAAGCATATCGATATCACAGAATTTGCATCCGGCAAAGACGGTGGTGCAGAATGTCCGGTGACGGCTGTGTATGAACTGGAGGATCTGATCAAATGGGGAAAATACGGTGTGGAATATACAGACCGTATTATGAGCATGTCTGATTTTGTCAATTATTTCGGACCGGTGGATATTGCTTCCAATTTTCGTGTAGATGCAGACGGACAGCTTGTGTTTGCAACAGAGGAAGAGCAGTCCGAGGAGCAGAAAGAAGCAGTAGCACAGGCAATAGAGGCAATTCCAGAGAACCAGAGAACAGAACGTCTGGAAGATCTGGCATTTACTTATATTGTGAAACAAAGCGTACAGGATATCCGGGTGTCAAGAGAAGATGATGGCACACTTACCGTGTATTTCCCGATGCTGATCTGTAGATATTCCACCGTGAATGGGGAGAAACAATTGACCGCCTGTGCGGACAACTGGGTGGAATATACGGCGCTGCAGAACAATCTGTCACTTACTGTAAGTACACTGGCAGCAAATTATGAACAGTATCAGAACTGTAATGACCTTTATAAAGAAAATGCCGGAAATTTAAAATATGCGGTCCGGATGATGACGGGAGATGGAATTACCAGAACCTATACCAACGTATCAGACATTGCTGACAACTCGGACAACGAGATCACAGATTTTTTTTCTGAATACAGAAGATATTTGATATATTATCCGGACAGTCTTGAATTTACCAGTAATACCGGAATGACAGAAGGACAGATTTACCAATATCTTAAAGATTATGGTTATACGCATCCGGATATGACACATATATGGATCGCAGTAGATACCAACTATCCGGTGGCAGGGGATTCTTTTTATAATGCCAATGTAGTATTTCAGCGAATTGTTCCTAACATATGGTATCTGATCGGTGGAGAAATTATGTTGGTGGTACTGTGGCTGCTCATTGGAATTTATCTGACGGTGACCGCAGGGGTGGCTTTTGATGAGGAAGAAGAACCGGTGCTTTACCTGAATGGCATTGATCATATCTGGATAGAGTTTATGATCATTGCTTTTGTGGCATGCGTATATGGAGCCAGATTTGGATATGATTATCTCATGAGTACGGCAAACAGAGTATATCTGAGCCACTCTGAAATACAGGGAAGAGAAATGACAAGACTGGCCGCCTATGCGGTATTTGCCATTTATGGATTTGGTGTCAGTGCAGCTTTCAATGTATTCTGGTATAGTCTGATCCGCAGAGTGAAGGCTCATAATATGTGGAGAGACAGTTTCCTGCATTGGATTGTGGACAGCTTTGGAAAAGCAGTACGTTTTGTAGTGTCACATCGAAATTCTACAATCAGCTCTTTAATTCCGTACAATCTGTTTTTACTGGCAAATCTGGCAGGAATCTGGGGAGCATATCTCCTGCGGCAAAACGGGGCATGGTGGCTGCTGCCGGCAGGTGCTGCGGTAGTACTGGATGGAATTGTCGGGGTGCTGCGTTTTAAACAAAAAGCAGAACAGATTGACATTGTGGAAGGAATCCGCCGGATTCGTGACGGTGAAGTAGAGTACAAGCTGGATGTGGAATCTCTTCACGGAGACAATCGGGAGATGGCGGATGCAGTAAACAATATTGGAGAAGGAATTCGTAAGGCAGTAAGTACCAGTATGAAGGATGAGCAGATGAAATCGGATCTGATCACGAATGTTTCTCATGATATTAAGACGCCATTGACTTCTATTATTAACTACGTGGATCTGTTGAAACGGCTCAAAATCACAGAAGAGCCTGCGAAAAGTTATATTGCAGTATTGGACAGCAAGTCCCAGAGACTGAAACAGCTTACGGATGATCTTGTGGAAGCATCCAAAATATCTTCCGGAAATATTATCCTGAATCTGGAGAAAATCAATTTTACAGAACTTCTAAATCAGGCGATAGGAGAATTCTCCGACAGAATGGAAGAAAAAAATCTGCAGATCATATTTGACGGCAGTGATGTTGCGGGTGTGATTTATGCGGATAGCCGCAGAATGTGGAGAATCATTGAAAATCTCTTTCAGAATATTTGTAAATATGCCCTGGAAGGAACCAGAGTTTATCTGGAAATGCAGGTACAAAATGGCAGGGTGACTGCAGCTTTGAAAAATATTTCAGACAGACCCATGAATCTGAAGGGTGAGGAACTATCAGAACGTTTTATCAGAGGGGATGCTTCCAGAACTACAGAGGGAAGTGGATTAGGGCTTTACATTGCTAAAAACCTTACCAAGGCGCAGCACGGAGAATTCCAGATCCAACTGGATGGAGATCTGTTTAAGATTATATTGGATTTTCCGGAGTATAGAGAGCCTGATGCAGCGGAGAAATCAGCAACACCAGAGAATAACGAAACAACAGAAGAGACGCCATAGAGTATAAAAACGCAGAAACCATGGAAAAAGGTTTCTGCGTTTTTTGATCAGCTGATTTAAAAATGAAATTCGTTCATTTCCTTGCGGTTGTTGTATGCTTCCACGATGCCATGTATTTTTTCTGTGGTAGCCATGACATTGGAAAGAGAAGCGTCATGATTCATAAAATCAATCAGGGAAGCAATGAATTTGCTCATATCGGCTTCTACAAAATAAGGCCTGGTGTAAATCTCGGGAGGCAGATAGGTAAGATTCGTGGTGATGACCTTATCAAAGTCGCCGTGTTCATAAGCAGCATCGAAATTCTTCAAACCATCTGTAAACAGGCCGAAAGTACAGCAGATATAAACACGTCTGGCGTTCATTGCCTTTAACTGTCTGGCGGTATCCAGCATACTTCCACCGGAGGAAATCATGTCATCAATAATGATGATATCTTTTCCGTCAATGTTGTCACCTAAGAATTCATGTGCAACAATAGGATTTTTGCCGTTGACGATAGTAGAGTAGTCACGTCTCTTATAGAACATACCAGTGTCCACCCCCAGAACGCTGGCAAAATAAATAGCGCGATCCAGTGCACCCTCGTCAGGGCTGATCACCAGTAGATGATCCTTGTCCACAATCATATCATCCTCAGAGTTCAACAGGGATTTAATGAACTGATAAGGAGTGGTAAAGTTATCAAATCCGTTCAGGGGAGTAGAGTTCTGTACTCTGGGGTCATGGGCATCAAAAGTGATAAAATTATCAATTCCCATATCTCTTAATTCTTCCAGTGCATAAGCACAATCCAGAGATTCTCTGCCGCTACGGCGATGTTGTCTGCCCTCGTAGAGGAAAGGCATGATCACATTGATACGTCTTGCTTTACCGTTGCATGCTGCAATAACACGTTTCAGATCCTGATAGTGATCGTCAGGAGACATATGGTTGGTATAGCCGTTCATGTTGTAAGTAATACTATGGTTGCATACATCGGTCAAAATGAAAAGATCTTTACCACGGATGGTTTCACTGATCTGAGCTTTTGCCTCACCGCTTCCGAAACGCGGTACATCCACATCTACAAGATAATTGCTTTCAATATACCCATGGAAGGCAGGATCGTTTTTTACTTTCTCATTATGGATACTCTTACGGAATTCTACCATGTAGTCGTTAATGCGGCGTCCCATTTTTTCTGCGGAAGGCAGAGCGATAATCTTTAAAGGAGCCACGGGCATGGCATTTTCAAGTTCGTGTAAATTAGGCATGATGTCCCTCCTGGACGAGCTTTATTGTTCGTAAAAATATTCAGAGTCTCATTCGCAAAGTCGCATCTCAGGTGCCGATCATTTGCTCATGAAGGTGGCTTTGTCAAATAAATATTTTTGATCATCCCACGAATGCAGGCATTTGACGAATATCTGAAAATATTTAATTGCTCTGAATATAACAATTAATTTATATCATTATGCTAGTGACACGTCAAGAAATTTCTTGTACAATGAATAGAAGAAAGAGAGCAAACGGTGAATTAAAATGAAGAAAAAAGAACATATTGTAAAAACAGTAAAACCGGGAAGCATTGCGGAAGAGCTGGAAATCACACCCGGAGATAAGGTACTTGCGGTTGACAATACAGAAATAGAAGATATTTTTGATTATCAGTTTCTGATTCAGGATACGTATATTGAATTACTGGTGGAAAAGCCGGACGGAGAACAGTGGCTGCTGGAAATCGATAAGGAATTCGATGAAGACCTTGGTATTGAATTTGAAAATGGCCTGATGGATGAATATCGCCACTGTCATAATAAGTGTATTTTCTGCTTTATAGATCAGATGCCGGAAGGAATGCGGGATACGTTGTATTTCAAGGACGATGATTCACGTCTGTCTTTTTTGCAGGGAAATTATGTTACACTGACTAACATGTCGGATCATGATATTGACAGAATCTGCAGGTATCATTTGTCGCCTATTAACATTTCCTTTCAGACCATGAATCCGGAGCTTCGCTGCAAAATGCTGAACAACCGATTTGCAGGAGAGGCACTGAAAAAGGTAGATACGTTAAATGCTGCCGGAATCCGCATGAACGGACAGATCGTGCTCTGCAAGGGAGTAAATGACGGCAGTGAGCTGGAATTCAGTATTCAGAAACTGATGGAATATATTCCCAATGTAGAGAGTGTATCTGTTGTACCGGTAGGATTGTCTAAATATCGGGAGGGACTGTATCCATTGGAACCGTTTACCGCAGAGGATGCAGGTGAAGTGATTGACCTGATTGAAAAATATCAGAGGATGTGTATGGAAAAATATAATACACATTTTATCCAGGCAAGTGATGAATGGTATATTCTGGCAGGGAGAGAGGTACCGGAGGAAGAACGGTATGATGGCTACTTGCAGCTGGAAAACGGTGTGGGTATGATACGTCTTCTTTTAGATGAGTTTCACGACGCACTGGACAGACACCGCAAGGGAAAAAACACGGAAAAAAGGCTGCACGCTGACACTGGGAGAGAAATATCACTGGCAACAGGGAAGCTGGCATTTCCTTATTTAAAGAAGATGTCAGAGGAAATGATGCAGGAATATCCAGAGATTGTCATACATGTATATGAAATCACAAATGATTTTTTCGGGGAAATGATAACCGTGTCAGGATTGCTGACAGGCCAGGATATAGAAAAACAATTAAAGGGTAAAAAATTAGGAGAAACGTTATATCTGCCCAGAAATGTCCTGAGAAGTGGGGAGGATCTGTTCCTGGATAACTACACAGTGGCAGATCTGGAAAAGTCTTTACAAGTGCCTGTGAATATTGTAAAATCAAGCGGATATGATCTTGTGGAAGCACTGCTCGGAGAAGCATTTTCCGAGTCGGAATAATAGAAGCAGACAAAGGTCTGTTTTTGAAATAAGGAATGGAGGAAATTATGTCAAAGAGAAAAACCAAGCCCATCGTTGCGGTGGTGGGACGTCCGAATGTCGGTAAGTCCACCCTGTTCAACGCCCTGGCTGGCGAAAATATATCGATTGTAAAAGATACGCCAGGTATTACCAGAGACCGTATTTATGCGGATATCCATTGGCTGGATATGACATTTACCCTGATCGACACCGGCGGTATCGAACCCGACAGCAAGGACGTGATCCTGTCCCAGATGCGTGAACAGGCAGAGATCGCCATGGAGACGGCAGATGTGATCATTTTCCTGGTGGATGTAAAGCAGGGACTGGTGGACGCTGACTCTAAGGTGGCGGACATGCTGCGCCGTTCCCACAAGCCGGTGGTACTGGTAGTCAATAAGGTGGACAGTTTTCAGAAATATATGGCGGATGTTTACGAATTCTACAATCTGGGTATCGGCGATCCCCATCCAATCTCTGCGGTGAACCGCCTGGGAATTGGTGATATGCTGGAGGCGGTGACAGAATATTTTGATAAGGAACAGGCAGAGGAAGAAGAGGATGACCGCACCCGTGTGGCTATCGTCGGCAAACCGAATGTCGGTAAATCCTCTCTGATCAATAAACTGCTGGGTGAGAATCGTCTGATCGTATCCGACATTGCAGGTACTACCAGAGATGCGGTAGATACGGAAATTACCTATAACGGTAAGGAATATGTATTCATTGATACGGCAGGACTTCGACGAAAAAATAAAATAAAGGAAGAACTGGAGCGTTATATGATCGTCCGTACTGTCAGCGCTGTGGAGCGTGCTGAAGTCGTGGTACTGATGATCGATGCGGAGGAAGGTGTCACAGAGCAGGATGCGAAGATTGCCGGCATCGCCCATGAAAGAGGCAAAGCTACGATCATTGTGGTTAATAAATGGGATGCTATCGAGAAGGATGACAAGACCATTTACAAATTTACGGAAAAGGTGCGAAATACCTTATCCTTCATGCCGTATGCGGAGCTTCTGTTCGTCTCTGCGAAGACGGGACAGAGATTGCCCAAGCTGTTCGAGACCATCGACATCGTCAGCGAGAACCACGCCATGCGTGTGGCTACCGGTGTTTTGAATGAGATCATGGCAGAGGCTGTGGCTATGCAGCAGCCACCTTCCGACAAGGGTAAGAGACTCAGACTGTACTATATTACCCAGGTAGCGGTAAAGCCCCCTACCTTTGTTATTTTTGTAAATGATAAGGAGCTGATGCATTTCTCCTATACCAGATATATTGAGAATCAGATCCGGGAGACCTTTGGCTTCAAGGGAACCCCTCTCCGGTTTATTATCAGAGAACGAAAGGAAAAAGATCAATAATGGAACGTGTTATCTGTTTACTCATCGGTTATGTGTTTGGACTGTTTCAGACCGCATACTTTTACGGGAAGGCAAAAGGGATCGATATCCGTAAGTACGGAAGTGGCAATGCCGGTACCACCAATGCCCTGAGAGTGCTGGGAACCAAGGCAGGACTGATCGTACTGGTGGGAGACTGCTTAAAGTGTATCATCGCCGTATGCATCACCAGAGCTTTATTCAGCACCGGACATCCGGAGAATATTTATCTGCTGTGCCTGTACACCGGCGCAGGAGCTGTCATCGGACACAACTTCCCCTTTTATATGGGATTTAAGGGCGGAAAAGGAATCGCTGCCACTGCAGGACTGATCCTGTCATTCCATCCGTATTTTATCGTGATGGGTGTGGTACTGTTCTTCGGTACGTTCCTGACCACTCATTACGTGTCTCTGGGATCCTTGTTGGTATATGCCGGATTTATGATCCAGATGGTAGTCTGCGGACAGATGGGACTGTTCGGTGCCATGCCACAGTCACAGCTGTATGAAATGTATGCCATCACTGCATTTTTAACGATCATGGCTTACTGGAAGCACAGACAGAATATTGTGCGTTTGATCCACGGTAACGAGAGAAAGACTTATCTGTTCAAGAATAAGAAATCAGCCGAAGCGCAGACGGAAATCTCAGGGGAGGACAAATAATTATGGCAAAAGTATGTATCTTGGGTGGCGGAAGCTGGGGCATCGGCCTGTCAGTGGTATTACATAAAAACGGACACGAGGTGACGGTATGGTCTGCGGTTCCTGCGGAAATACAGATGCTTCAGGAGAATCACGAACACAAGATGCTTCCGGGCGTAAAGCTTCCGGAGGATATGATCTTTACGACAGATGATAAATCAGCTATTGAGGGTAAGGATCTGTTAGTTATGGCAGTGGCAAGCTCCTATACCAGAAGCACAGCACACCGCATCAGTCCACTGGTGGCGAAAGGACAGAGGATCGTCAGCGTCTCCAAGGGAATCGAGGAGCATACCCTGATGACCCAGGCACAGATCATCGAAGCTGAGATCCCACAGGCACAGGTGGCGGTATTGTCAGGACCTACTCATGCGGAGGAAGTCAGCCGTGGTATTCCCACCACGATCGTAGCGGGTTCTAAGAGTAAAAGCTGCGCAGAATATGTGCAGAATCTGTTTATGAACGAGGTGTTCCGTGTCTATACCAGCCCCGATGTACTGGGCATTGAACTGGGCGGTGCACTGAAAAATGTAGTGGCACTGGCTGCCGGTATCGCTGACGGACTGGGCTACGGAGACAATACGAAGGCAGCTCTGATCACCAGAGGTATTACTGAGATCGCCAGACTTGGTACTGCCATGGGTGGTAATTTTGAGACTTTCTGTGGACTGACGGGCATCGGAGATCTGATCGTGACTTGTGCCAGCATGCATTCCCGTAACCGCCGTGCTGGTATCCTCATCGGACAGGGCAAGACTTATGAGGAAGCCATGAAGGAAGTACAGATGGTGGTAGAGGGTGTGTATTCCGCCAAAGCTGCCATGGAACTGTCGAAAAAATATGACGTTCAGCTGCCTATTATTGAACAGGTAAATGAAGTGCTTTTTGACGGTAAGCCCGCAGATCAGGCGGTAAAAGAACTGATGCTTCGTGACAAGAAGCTGGAAGTATCCCACCTGCCCTGGCCGGAAGAATAGACCCGGAGGCGGCTCCTGCCAGTAACAAAATTTTAGGTGTTGACAGAAAAACGCAGACTGGCTATAATAAGGTCATGTTTAGCGCAAACATAGGATAAGAAGAATGCAATGAAGGGAAGAAGTACTGTTCCTCCACTTCTGACAGAGAGCAGCCGGCAGGTGAGAGGCGCACAGAAGCAGAGCAGGAATACATCCCGGAGCAGCCGGTGGAAAGAGAAGGATCAGAAGATTTTATCAGAGGATCCCGAACGAGTAGATCAGGACGGCAGGCACCGATATCGGCCGAAAGTATTGATAGATACTTACTGAGCTGTCAGATGTGAGTCTGGTGGGAACATTAGGTGGTAACACGAGTGATTAAGCTCGTCCTTTTGAAAAAAAGGGGCGGGCTTTTTTAGTGCCTTTAGAGCCGGTTCCTAAAAAGTAAAAGGCATGCAGAGGAAAAGGAATCAGTAAAGGAGAAAAAGAAAAATGACAGTATTTGACGAATTAAAAGCAAGAGGATTGCTGGCACAGCTGACAGATGAAGAGGAGATCAAGGAATTGATCAATAACGGAAAGGCTACCTTCTACATCGGTTTTGATCCCACCGCAGACAGCCTTCATGTAGGCCATTTCATGGCACTGTGCCTGATGAAAAGAATGCAGATGGCAGGCAATAAGCCCATTGCTCTGATCGGTGGCGGTACTGCAATGATTGGTGATCCCTCCGGCAGAAGCGATATGCGTACCATGATGACCAAGGAGACCATCCAGCATAACGTTGACTGTTTCAAGAAGCAGATGAGCCGTTTTATTGATTTCAGTGATGGTAAGGCATTGATGGTCAACAATGCGGACTGGCTGCTGAACCTGAACTATGTGGAATTATTAAGAGATGTGGGAGCACACTTCAGCGTCAACCGTATGCTGACCGCAGAGTGCTACAAGCAGAGAATGGAGAAGGGTTTAAGCTTTTTAGAGTTCAACTATATGATCATGCAGAGCTTTGACTTCCTGACCTTATACCAGAAATACGGCTGTAACATGCAGTTCGGCGGTGATGACCAGTGGAGCAATATGTTAGGCGGTACCGAGCTGATCCGCAGAAAGCTGGGTAAGGATGCATACGCTATGACGATCACTCTGCTTTTGAATTCCGAAGGCAAGAAGATGGGTAAGACCCAGAAGGGTGCCGTATGGCTGGATCCCAACAAGACTACTCCTTTCGAGTTCTACCAGTACTGGAGAAATGTATCAGACGCAGATGTCCTGAAGTGCCTGCGTATGTTGACCTTCCTGCCGTTGGAGCAGATCGACGAGATGGACAAATGGGAAGGCAGCCAGTTAAATCAGGCGAAGGAGATCCTGGCATACGAGCTGACCAATCTGGTACATGGCGAAGAAGAAGCAAAAAAGGCACAGGAGAGTGCAAGAGCACTGTTTACCGGCGGCAATGCCGCAGAGATGCCCACCAGTGAACTGACGGAGGGTGATTTTGTGGATGGTAAGATCGACATTCTCGGTGTCCTGGTGAAATCCGGACTGTCCGCATCCCGCAGCGAAGCAAGACGTGCCGTAGAACAGGGCGGTGTTGTCGTAGCGGATGAGAAGGTCACCGATATTAAGACCACTTACGCTCCCGAGCAGTTTGACGGAGAGGGTCTGGTAGTCCGCAGAGGTAAGAAGAACTTCAAGAGAGTCGTTATGAGCAAATAAATACAGGATTCTACAGACAGGATCTTCCGTAAAATACGGAGGGTCCTGTTTTTATTTTACAGGCAAATCTCCTTTGGAGAACCGTAGAATTGATACATGTCTATTTTATTCTGGACGAAACTGAGACTTGAACGGATATAGTTGATCATTTTCTGCAAAAAACAGTTATTTTCTGCAAAAGATATTGTTTGTAATGAAAAAAATATTATTATTTAGATAAAGAGATATATAAATATTAAAGTGTTTTGCAAAAAGTTATGAGTAGGCGGATGTGTTGCAGAGTTTATTTATGCAGAGGGATATTCTGCGGAGCATACAAGACAATTAATTTCTATTGCTGATAATGATGATACTGTACAAAATATTTCTTACGATGAAGAGGGAAATATTGATGAAATTGATATTTATAAGTATACGCCATACACATGTGCCAGTAATGAAAACACTTCATTCAGCCAATGTTCTATTTTTAGAAATTTATAATGGAAAAATGTTATCGAATTTTCCGTTATAGTTAGTAATAATGACAGGAGACAAAAATGTCTAAAAAATATTTGCTGATCAGCATTGGAATTATTGTAATAGTTATTTTTAGTATATGCATAAAGTGTGGGAAAAATGATTTGCCAACGACCTCTATGATGGACGCCGAAAGAATTTTGCAAGAGTACTTGAAAAGTGCTGATCAATGGGAAGAAGAGTATAGTCTTGAACCAACCGATCCGGTTGTTGGTGAAATTGATAATAATGAAGTGTATAGATTCGAAGTAAGATATAAAGAAAATGTTGAGGAGGTTGGAAACAGACTGATTAATAACTATGCAATAACGATGGATGGAAAGACTATTTTTTTGTATGATCCCGCAAACGATCAGTGGATCATTCAAAAATGAATATAAGCAGATAATAATGAAGACTGAAAACATATCTATGGTTTTCAGCCTTCATTTTATTATCAAAAATTAATATAATGTAATTTTCAACTTCCTGTGATAAATATTTGAGTTCTTCCAAGCTATTGATTTTGAATTTCAGTCGTACTAATATGACATTACAGAGTGCAAAAATGATATATCAAGCTTGCTATTCTGACTTATATCAAATAATTGGAAAGTATAGATAGTCTTATTCTAAAGAATTTCTTATTTGTTTTCAAAATAATTATTGCAGCATAAACGAAAAACAGACGATATTGCCACCCATATAGTAAAAAAGTAAGGGAAAGGGGAAATTATGTTACGAATAGCAATATGTGATGATGAAAAGTTGTTTAGAGAAAATATTAAAAAATATGTATTAAAATATTTATTCGAAAAGGATATTTCATCCGAAATTGATATGTTTAATTCGGGGAAAGAATTACTTGGCTTGGGGACAGATTTACTTGGCTATAATATTATTTTTCTCGACATTAATATGGATGAGATAGATGGAATTATGACTGCACACAAAATTAGAGAGTATAGTATGGATATATATATTGTATTTGTAACTGCTTACGTAAATTATTCATTAGAAGGTTATAAGGTAGATGCGACAAGATATTTATTGAAGAATACTATTAATTTTGATGAGTCTATATATGAGTGTATGGACACAATTTTACATAAAATGAATTACATTGTATTAAAAAAGTATTTTAAATTTAACGAATGTGAAAAAAATGTACAGGTTGATAGGATACTATATATAGAAAGCAGATTGCATAAACTTGAGTTTCATATTATGGAAGATAAGGTTTTGATATATACATTGTATGCAACATTAAATGATATGGAAAGGGAAATGATGGAATATAAATTTATAAGGATTCATCAGAGTTTTCTGGTAAATCTAAAACATATAAAGAGTATTACAGGCTATAGTGTAATACTGAATAACAATCAGAAACTTGTTGTACCAAGAGCAAGGTATAAGGATGTTAAAAGTGCATTTATTGCATATAAAGGAGAAGTGTAATTTATGTTTACATATTTTTTTAGTTTAGCAATAATTGCATTTGAAGTTATTTGCTGCAAAATATTTTTTGAAAGTTTTTGCGATAGCTCTGGGGAAAATAGAAAGTATAAAAGAACAATATTATTAGTTTTGTTGATTGCAATTTATTATATATGTGGGTTTACATTATCAAAATGGATTGTCCTTAAGCAACTATGTGCAATAATGTCAACTGCTATTATCATGCGATTCTATTTTGAAATAAGCTTAGTAAAGTCTGCGGTGTTTGCAATATTATATCAAGGATTATTGATGTTAGTGGATTATTTAGTTTATGCAGGAAATAGTGCAATCGTATCCAGAGAGGGAATAGTAACTCAAGAATATGCACTTGAGGGGAATTTAATTATTATTTTTAGTAAAGTTATTTCTTTTCTTTGCATCATACTAATAAAAAAACAATTTGGCAAAAAGTCAACAGAAGTACTGACAGACGCCGAATGGACAAAGTTCCTTTTTTTTCCTGTATTTACTATTACTACAATAATTACATTACTAATGGAATTTCAATATACTGAAAATGAAATGCAAGCAAATGCTTTATATTCTATTTCGTTTGGAATGGTGGTAATGAATGTATTTGTATATTATTTAATTAATGATATAGTCATTCGGGATGCAAAGCTGCATGAAAAGGAAATGCTTGAATTGCAGGTTAAAAATCAGATTCAGATGTATCGATCTGTTTCGGAAAACTTTGACATACAAAAAAGAAAATCGCACGAATTTAAAAATCAAATATTGTGTATAGAAGCGTTGCTCAAAGACAAAGAATATGATCGGGCAGTAGATTATGTTAGTAAAATCAGTAAGGGCTTTTTCAAAGAGCGAAATGCAATAAACACGAATCAAGTAGTAGTAAATGCAATTTTAAATACAAAATATGAAGAAGCTATTAACAAGCATATAGTCTTTGTCTTTAAAGTTAATGATTTATCTAACATAAAAATGGAAGATGAAGATTTGGTTGTGATTTTGGCTAATCTGTTAAACAATGCAATTGAAGCCTGCGAAAATTGCATTGGTAAAAAAGTAATTAAGTTCAAGTTTATGATGGAAGAACAGATGATAATTTTATCAGTAAAAAATACATGTAATCAAATGATTATATATCATAATAATGAAATCGCTACTACTAAAATGATAAATCAGGATGAGCATGGTGTAGGAATAAAAAACATTATAAGAATTGTGGAAAAATATAATGGGGAATATGTAATTCAAAATGATGAAGATCAATTTTACTTTTCTATTATTATACCTTTATGAAGAAAAAACATTAGGTAATCAAAGGGATATTATTGAGTCCTATTAATTAGAAGGTGATTCAAGGAGGAGATTTGTTGTCAATTTCTGCAATAAATGTTCACTTTCTGCAGAAATGATTGAACAGGCAAAAAAATTTGATATGATTTTATAAAAGGGGGCATAGATGTGGTTGAAATGATAGTCGGCTCCATAGTAGATGAGATGGAAAAAGACAATTTATTTGAAAAGGAAAAGGAAATGAAAGAACATTATGTATATGCATTGACACAAATCGGGCAATTCAGAGGAAGCAAGCGCTTTTTTCGCAGCCAGCCGTCGGAAGTCAGCAAGAACCAAAGAATGATGTTCATTGCCATAAAA
>CAKSAM010000036.1 GCA_934436245.1 uncultured Acetatifactor sp. | reverse complement strand
TAAGACTACCGGGGCTTAATTGACTAAATTTAATGATTACGCCCCACGTATCGTAAACTACCGGGGCTTAATTGACTTAATTTGATGATTACGCCCTGCGTATCGTAAACTGCCGGGGCTTAATTGACTTAATTTAATGATTACGCCCCACGTATCGTAAACTACCGGGGCTTAATTGACTAAATTTGATGATTACGCCCCGCATATCGTAAGACTACCGGGGCTTAATTGACTAAATTTAATGATTACGCCCCACGTATCGTAAACTACCGGGGCTTAATTGACTTAATTTGATGATTACGCCCTGCGTATCGTAAACTGCCGGGGCTTAATTGACTTAATTTAATGATTACGCCCCACGTATCGTAAACTACCGGGGCTTAATTGACTAAATTTGATGATTACGCCCCGCATATCGTAAGACTACCGGGGCTTAATTGACTAAATTTAATGATTACGCCCCACGTATCGTAAACTACCGGGGCTTAATTGACTAAATTTGATGATTACGCCCCGCATATCGAATAAGACAGCGATTTGTGCGCAAGCGCCCATCGCTGTCCTCACTATGCCTATGTGCGGCTCATTGCTTGCGTAAACGCTCAATTTAATGCAAAAACACGTTGCCCAAATTGGCAACGTGTCCTAAATTTTTACGCCAGCATCATGCGGTCATTGGCGAATTCTCCGCCACTGACCTCTTCAAACTTCGCCAACAGATCCTTCACCTGAAGATTCTTCTTCTCTTCTCCGGCCACATCATAGATGACTTTGCCTTCGTGCATCATGATCAGTCGGTTGCCGTGGGTAATTGCGTCCTTCATGTTGTGAGTTACCATCATGGCAGTCAGCTGATTCTCAGCAATGATCTTGTCACTGATCTCCAGTACCTTCGCTGCGGTCTTGGGGTCCAGTGCTGCAGTATGCTCATCCAGAAGCAGAAGCTTCGGCTGCTTTAAGGCCGCCATCAAAAGTGTGATAGCCTGACGCTGACCACCGGACAGAAGACCTACCTTGCTGGTCATACGATCCTCCAGTCCCAGTCCGAGCGTCTGTAACTTTTCACGGAATAGTTCTCTGTCCTCTTTGGAAACGCCCCAACGAAGAGTTCTCTTCTCACCACGTCTTAAGGCAATAGCCATGTTCTCTTCGATATCCATGGTGGCGGCGGTTCCCGTCATGGGATCCTGGAATACTCTTCCCAGGTACTTCGCCCTCTTATGCTCCGGCAGGCTCGTAATATCCGTGCCGTCGATAATAATCTTACCGGAATCGATGGGCCATACGCCGGCAATGGCATTCAGCGTGGTGGATTTACCGGCACCGTTACCTCCGATGATGGTCACGAAATCTCCGGGATTTAAATTTAAGTTTACCCCGTTTAATGCCACCTTTTCATTGATGGTTCCTCTGTTAAATACTTTATGTATATCCTGTATCTCCAATGCGTAAGCCATTATTTTGACGCTCCTTTCCGAAGTGTTCTCTTCTCCTTCAAGTAAGGAATTGCCAGGAAAATGGCAACTACGATAGCGGAGAACAATTTCATATCCTCTGAAGGCATCTTCAGCCACAGAACAAACTGATATACCATGTAGTAGATCACTGCACCCAGAATTACAGATGCCAGAGTAAATGCAAAAGCTAGTTTTCTCTTGCTGGCGAACTTACCGAACAGTACCTCACCGATAATAACAGCTGCCAGACCGATGACAATGGCTCCACGTCCCATATTGACATCCGACGCCCCCTGGAACTGTCCGTACAGCGCACCACACAGACCTACCAGACCGTTGGAGATCATCAGTGCCAGCACCTTGATAAAGTTGGTATTGATGCCCTGCGCTCTCGCCATATTGCTGTTACAGCCCGTAGCACGGATAGCATGTCCCTGTTCTGTTCCAAAATACCAATACATCACAGCGATCAGCGCCAGTAAAAATACGATCATTCCCAGGAAAAAGAGAAGTCTGCTTACCGAACCGTCCGTCACATATCGTAAAGACACCACCAAAGGGTAATTATCTACGCTGACCGGCTGGTTAGCCTTTCCCATAATATTCAGATTAATAGAATATAAAGAAATCTGTGTCAGAATACTTGCCAGAATTCCGGGAATTCCCAAAGCAGTATTCAAAAGCCCCGTTATCATACCCGCCAGTGCTCCCGCCAGGAAGGCGATAGGTAATGTGACCAGAGGAGACACTCCGCCACGGATCAGCATGACAGATACCGCCGCACCGGTAGCAATGGAGCCATCCACGGTCAGATCTGCAAAATCAAGCAGACGGAAAGTGATGTACACTCCCAGTGCCATGACTCCCCAGATCATTCCCTGTGCTATAGATCCCGGCATTGCCCTGAACAGGGAAAGGGGATTCAGTGACATAAAGTAAGACATTTCTTTTTCCTCCTAAAACTTCCGATAGGGATAGCACAAAACAGCGCTATCCCTATCAAAGTATATTTTGTTAGAACCGTACCTGGTACAAATAAAAATCACAACAGTTCAGTTTCAGGTTGAACCCTGCAATAAATTTTACTGAATTGCTACATAATCATCAGGAACAGTGATACCCAGTTCCTCACAGATCTTTGCATTGTACTTCTTGGTAACATTGGGTGCATAACGTACATCCATAGTAGAGACATCTGCACCCTCAGCCAGGATCTCGTATGCCATTTCACCGGTAGCATATCCCAGATCATAGTAGCTGATGGATAAGGTAGCTACGCCACAACCGTTGCAGATACCCTCTTCTCCGGCAATTACAGGAACCTTAGCAGGAGCTACGACATTGTATACAGTCTCAGCAACAGATGCCAGTGTATTGTCGGTAGGAATGTACAGAACATCACACTCTCCAGCGGCTGCTGTGGTAACGGACTGTACTTCGTTGGTATCAGCGATCGCATACTCTTTATACGGAATGCCATCTTTGTCCAGAGCAGCCTCAAACAGCTGGATCTGATACATAGAGTTTGCTTCTGCAGAACAATATAGCAGACCAACCTGCTTTACGTCCGGGAACAGCTCCTTTAACATAGCTTCCTGTTCTTCGATGGGAGCCAGATCAGAAGTACCGGAGATGTTTCTGCCGGTAGCACCTGACCAGTCAGAGATTTCCAGTGCGGTAGCATAATCTGTTACGGAAGTACCCAAAATAGGGATTGTTGTGGTAGCTGCAGCTGCACTCTGTAAGGGAGAGGTAGCATTGGCAAGGATCAGATCTACACCATCAGATACAAATCCGTTACAAATGGTGGCTGCTGTGGTCTGCTCACCCTGTGCATTCTGAAGATCAAATTTTACATTATCGCCAAGCTTCTCCTTCAATGCATCCTGAAATCCCTGGGTAGCTGCATCCAAAGCTTCGTGCTCAACCAGCTGGCAGATACCGATATTATATACCTTACCGTCCGTTGCTGCGGTTGTGGAAGCACTTGCTTCACTCTGTGCTTCACCGGTAGCCGCTGCGGTGGAAGTGGTTCCGTTATCGGTGCTGCCACAGCCTGTCAGGACAGATGCTGCCATTACTGCGGTAAGTACTACAGATAATAATTTCTTTTTCATAATAAATGTCCTCTTTTCTGCGGATCTGACGATCCACTTACTGTAATGCGCAAACGCTTTAATCCGTCAAAGTGTTGCACTGATAAATATCATAAACTATAACAGGACATTCGTCAACCAGAATTCATCGATGCTTTGAATAATATTAATCAAATTTTTAAATATTATTGCAATTACTCCGGAAGCTATAGGTTATCTTTCTTTACCACTTCTCCCGGTCTCTTAAAGATGTGTCCTGCCGGGATTACGCCTCTGACACAGGAAGTAGGATAAACATTGGAATTACGTCCGATTACTGTCCCGGGATTCAATACACTGTTACACCCCACTTCCACATGATCACCCAGCATGGCTCCCATCTTCTTCAGTCCGGTCTCAATCTTCTCGTTTCCATTCTTTACAACTACCAGAGTCTTGTCGCTTTTCACATTGGAGGTTATGGATCCAGCTCCCATATGGGATTTAAACCCTAATACGCTGTCACCCACATAATTGTAATGAGGTACCTGGACCTTGTTGAACAGGACAACGTTTTTCAATTCTGTGGAATTGCCGACTACGGCACCCTTTCCCACGATAGCGTTGCCGCGGACAAAAGCACAGTGACGGATTTCCGCTTCCTCATCAATGATCAGCGGACCATTCAGGCATGCTGTAGGAGCCACCTTTGCATTCTTCGCCACCCAGATATCTTCGCCTCTCTTTTCATAAATTTCTTCCGGCAGTCTCTTGCCCAGTTCCAGAATAAAATCATGAATTCTGGGAAGTATCTCCCATGGATATTCCGCCTCAGTGAACAGATCTGCTGCAATAGTCTCTGTCAGATCATATAAGTTTTCAATCGTAATGTTTTCCATGTTAATATCTCCTGTCTTTATTCATTATTTTTGGCATTGGATTGTTTTGTTTTTTTCTGATAAAAGCCTTCTGTTGCCTGAAACTGTCTCCAAAGCACCCCCTGGTTGTTCAGGTTCCGTACAGAGGCGGTTCTCCTGCCCACGAAATCCGTCAGCTTTCCCATGTATTCCTCCGGTGTGATCACACCGTCTGCTACCATGGTAAGCCCCTTTTCCCAACTGGCTGTCAGCGCAGGATTTAAAAGAGGTCTGATGGAATCCGATACCACATCATAGATCATCTCCCCCATCTGGGTCGGGGTCAATACCTGCGTCTTTTTGTTCAATGCCAGATACTCGATATTTACCAGTTTTTTCAGAATATCTGCTCTGGTAGCACTGGTGCCAATACCGCTCCCCTTGATCTGGGCTCGCAATTCTTCATCCTCAATAAACTGTCCAGCATTCTCCATAGTCAGAATAATGCTTCCTGAGGTGTACCTTTTCGGTGGGGAAGTCTCTCCTTCCTTGATCTCATAGGAATCCGCAGCAAGTGTGTCTCCTTTTTTTAAATGCAGCAACAATTCCGTAAGCTCTGCATCGCACTTTTCATCGGCACTTTCGTTTTCCCCTTCTTTCTCTTCCTTTAGTGCGGAATTATCTTTTTTGAAAGAAAAATTCGATACTTTCAGATATCCTTCCTGTACCAGCACCTTAAAACTGGCAAAAAAGCTTTCTTCTTTTACCTTCACTGTCAGGGAAAACTTCTGGTATACTGCCGGGGGATAAAAAATACTTAAAAATCTGCGGACAACGACCTCGTACACTTTTGCTGCTGTAGGTGTCAGTCCTGACAGATTATTCATTCCCTGTCCTGTAGGAATAATTGCATAGTGATCCGTAATCTGCTTGTCATTTACATAACGTGTTTTCGCAATATTTTTATAATTGCCCTGTTCTAAAACCTCTTTTGCAAAAGGAGCCGCCAACGCATAGTTACGAAGTCCTCCAATGTTTTTGTGGATTTCTTTCGCCACGGCCGTGGACAAGACTCTGGCATCCGTTCTGGGATAGGTAGTCATCTTTTTCTCATACAGTTCCTGCACGATCCGCAGCGTCTCATCCGGACTGATCTTGAAGTATTTGGAGCAGTCATTTTGCAGTTCCGCCAGATTATACAGAAGCGGTGCATTCTTATTCTCTTTTTTCTTATCAATTGCTGTAACAGTCACAGGTTCTGCCACTTCTCCGGTAAGCTCCGCAATCAGTCTCTCCGCATCCTCTTTTTTCTTAAAACCATTCTCCTTATACAATGCTGGAGAGTTATAATATTTTGAGCCTTCCACCGCTCTCCATTCTGCAGTAAAGGGTTTTTCCTGTAATTTAAAATTCCCGATCACACGGTAAAACGGAGTCTTGGTGAACGAACGGATTTCACGTTCTCTGTTCACGATCATCCCAAGGACGCAGGTCATGACACGGCCTACAGAAATCACTGCCCGATCTCTTTTTAAATATCCTTTTACCGTGTTTCCATATTTCAACGTCAAGGCTCTGGAAAAATTAATACCCATCAGATAATCTTCCTTGGCTCGCAGATATGCAGCATTCCCCAGATTATCATAAGCCGACAGATCCTTGGCATCCCTGATCCCACGCAAAATTTCCTCTTCCGTCTGGGAATCGATCCACACACGTTTCCGTTCCTTGCCCTGTACGCCTGCCATCTGCTCCACCAGGCGATAAATGTATTCTCCCTCCCGTCCGGAGTCAGTACATACATAAATCGTCGATACATCCGGTCTGTTCAAAAGAGAGCTTACTATGGTGTACTGCTTTTTTGCGTTTTCTATCACCTCGTATTTGAATTCCTTTGGTATAAACGGAAGAGTGTCAAAACTCCACCTGCGGAATTTTTCATCATACACCTCCGGATAGCTCATGGTCACTAGATGTCCTACACACCAGGTTACAATAGCTTCCTCCGATTCCAGATAGCCATCTTTGGAACGCATATTATATTTTAAAGCATTGGCAAATTCTCTTGCCACACTAGGTTTCTCTGCAATAAATAAATTCTTAGCCACGTAGTACCTTTCCTGTCTTATATTTCTTCACCGATAGAAATGCATCGTAGATTTCCCGGTACCTTACCTGTCAGTGCATCTTCATATCCTTCTTCACTGAATACTATCAATTCACCTGCAGTCAGTCGATTGCTCTTCATCGCTGTCTGCAATCTTTCGTAATCTTTCGAAGTATAACATACTGTACCGGAATAATCTACCACTACTGTATCTCCATTTTCCGTTATCCCCATATAATAGATTTTTCCATTTTTTGCATTCCATGGCTTTACCTCGCGGAATCTGTTCTGCAAAATATCCCGGCAAATTCTGCGATAAGCCTGTTGTATGAATTCATTATAACCGGTACGTATATATTTTTCATAAAATTCTTTTTCAGCTAGCGCCTGCCGCTTCGTCCGGTCAGGGAACAAAAAGCGGAAATAAAAACGTACAAAACTGTTGCAGATTTCATATGTTCCCGGCAAAACTTTCTCTACCAGTTCCAGTTCCATCAGATTTTTCAGGTATACGCTGATCTTAGCCCGGGAAAAACCGGTATGTTCATACAGGTCATTCAGTTTCCCTGGTCCGCCATCAGCTATCGTTGCCAGAATTGTATCATAGACAGCCGTTTCTCTCAGTTCTTCCAACAACCATTTCATCATCAGTTCCGGGAAAAAACTGTCTTTCCGTAAAAAGAAGGAAATCAGATTATCATCCACGGAATCCTGCGGTACAAGAAACGTCCATAATCCCGGCAATCCCCCCAATGCTGCATACAGCTCTATACTTTCCTGTAACGTATATCCGGGAAACAATCTGCGCATTGTGAAAAAGGGTAATTCCTTGATCTTCAAAAATCCACTGATAGAAAACGCAAGATTTCCAATCCGGGAAATCATACTGTTCTCCACCCAGCCTGCTGCATAAGTAGAGAGAATGACAAGTATCTGTTCTTCCTTCTGTTCCTTCAGGAATCGAATCAGTTCCTGTAAAAACAAAGTATCCCCTTTTAATAAAAATTGAAAATTTTCTATCACCAGCACACTTTTAGTTTCCTGTTTTCTTTCTGCAAAACAGTCCAGTACCTCTCTCCAGGAAGGATATTGTGAAATTTTCTGTCCTCTCTCCCGGAGTTCTCTCCCCCATTGATAACATTGCTCTCTCTCAGAACAATTCTCCGCAACATAAAGAAAAGATTCTTTTTTCTCCGTAAAAGCGGTTAAGAGAGCCGTCTTTCCAACGCCTCTCTGTCCATACACCACAAGAATCTGACTTCCGGGTCTCTTATAATGATTTTCCAAAAAAGTTATTTCCTGTTCCCGTCCGGTTAACATAATCTCCATTCTTCCTGAATGCCCAGATTTTAGTATATCTTCTGCAGCAGCTGCTCGATTTCCTCCTGTGATAATGGTTTCCCAAACAGATAGCCCTGGATGATATCACAGCCGATAGCCCGCAGATATTTATACTGCTGTTCTTCTTCCACGCCCTCTGCAATAGATTCAAATCCCAGTGATTTTACCATACTTACAATAGATTCTGTAATAATTCTGGTGGCAGAGTCTGTCAAAAGTGTGTCTGTAAAAGATTTATCAATCTTCAGAGTATTGATTGGCAGCTTCTTCAGATACGACAGGGAAGAAAATCCAGTTCCGAAGTCATCCAGAGAAATACGGATTCCATATTCCTTCAGCAGCTGCATTTTTTCTGTTACAGCATTAAAATCATCGATCAGTATGCTTTCCGTGATCTCCAGTTCAATTTCTTCCGGAGATATATCATACTTATGAATCATATGCAAAAGCGAATCTACAAAATCATCTTTCTGATACTGCAGTGCAGAAATATTAACAGACAGCACAAACGGTATCCCATAACGTTTTCTCCATTCTGAAAACGTCCTGATACTTTGCTCCAGTACCCAGTTCCCGATAGGAATGATCGTTCCATTTTTTTCTGCAATAGGTATAAACTTTGCCGGACTGATCATTCTGCCATTGCCGTCTTTCCAGCGGATCAGAGCCTCCACTCCACGCAGTTTTTTATTACCGGCGTAATATTGCGGCTGATAATACAAAAGGAAATTGTTATCAAATACAGCTTCTTTTAACTTACTGTCCAGTTCCACATTTTTCAGAAAATCATTCAGAATCGGTGTATCAAAATACTGGATCCGGTTTTTGCCCATGGACTTGCCCTTGAACATAACGATCTCGGCACAGTTGATCAGTTCCAGTGCGGATGCAGCAGCTTCCGGATATTCCGCAACGCCTACGCTTACAGTAATATTCAATACCTGTCCACCTACCAGGTAAAAAGGTTCCCTGGTACGTTTCACAATTTCCCTATGAACAGATTCCACGCTTTTACTTCCGCAGGGATCATAGATTGCCATGCAATAAACATCACTGGTCAGATGGCAGACAATGACATCATCATTATTAAATTCCTTCAGGAACGAACCAAATTGCTGAACCAGCTCATCACCTGCTACAATTCCAAGTCCGTCATTTACCTTGCGGAAATCATCAATATCAATAACAAGCACACTGACCAGCCGGTTGTCTTCCTTCGCATGGCGTAGAAATTCTGTCAACAGGCGGACAAAATAATTGCGATTGTACAGTCCTGTCAAGCCATCATAATACGCCATATAAAGAAGCTCTTCATTCTGTGTCTTCTGTTTTGTGATATTTTGTACCACAATGATCTGATCCGCCGGTCTGCCTTCTTCATAAAATATTCTGCAGGAAAACTGCAGCCAGGTCTTTTTCCCCTTCATCATACATTCTACAGAAGAAGTCTCCTGTCCGCTTTTTTCCAAAAACAGCATATCTCTCAAAGGTAACACATACGGTTCATCCACCATTTCCTGAAACTTTATAAAATCCCGTCTGTCACGAATCTGAAAGTCAAAAAAATCTTCCCATTTTCCCAACATCGTGACTGCATTTTTTTCAAAGGAATAATAGATGTACGCATAATCCATGGTATCGCACAACAGACGATACATTCTCTCCCTTGCGCTCAGCTTCTGATTCATTGCGCGCATAAGATCCAGCTGATAGTGTAACTCATTCATAACCCCACTCACCCTTTATTTTTTGGTGATGTAACCCTGTGCTTTTAAAAGTTCTGCGCAAAGCAAAGCTCCCCCAGCCGCTCCGCGTAAGGTATTGTGTGACAACCCTACGAACTTGTAATCATATACGGTATCCTCTCTCAGACGTCCTACACTGATACCCATACCGTTCTCAAAATCAACATCCAGAGCCACCTGGGGTCTGTTATCCTCCTCCAGATACTGGATAAACTGCTTCGGTGCGCTGGGAAGTCCCAGTCTCTGAGGCTCACCGCTAAAGGTGACCAGTTTCTCGATCAGCTGCTCCTTGGTGGGCTTCTTACGGAATTTTACGAATACGGCTGCGGTATGTCCGTTCAGTACCGGAACACGGATACACTGACAGGTGATCACGGGAGAAGCTGCGGGAACGATCTTGTCGCCTTCCACCTTACCCCAGATACGTAAAGGTTCCTTCTCACTCTTCTCTTCCTCACCACCGATATAAGGGATGATATTACCTACCATCTCGGGCCAGTCCTTAAAAGTCTTGCCTGCACCGGAGATTGCCTGATAGGTGGTTGCTACCACTTCGTAAGGCTCGAATTCCTTCCATGCGGTCAGAACCGGTGCATAGCTCTGGATGGAGCAGTTGGGCTTTACAGCAATAAATCCTCTGGTGGTTCCCAGTCTCCTCTTCTGTGCCTCAATGATCTGGAAATGCTCGGGGTTGATCTCGGGTACTACCATGGGAACATCGGGAGTCCATCTGTGGGCACTGTTGTTGGATACCACAGGGGTCTCGGTCTTTGCGTATGCTTCCTCGATGGCCTTGATCTCATCCTTGGTCATATCTACTGCACTGAATACGAAATCTACCTGTGCTGCTACTTTTTCCACTTCATTGACATTCATGACTACCAGCTTTTTTACGGCCTCTGGCATGGGGGTGGTCATCTTCCAACGGTCACCCACAGCCTCCTCATAAGTCTTGCCTGCGGAACGGGGGCTGGCTGCGATGGTCGTTACTTCGAACCAGGGATGGTTCTCTAACAGAGAGATGAATCTCTGACCTACCATACCGGTTCCACCCAGGATACCTACACGTAATTTTTCACTCATTTTTCATTTCCTCCTCATCTTTGTGCAATTTCATTTTATCTGCAAAAGGCCTGTTCAGCTTCCACTTACTGAATATGGTCTTCCAAAGACTGTTGATATACTTCTATGGCATTTGTTTTCAGGTATTCTTTATTTTTCTCAATGACCTGTTTCATCATTTCCGCACCGGGTGCCCCGATGGTCAGCCGCTTCTCCACACAGGTCTTCAGGGAAATGGCATCGTAAATATCTTCATCGAATTTATCACTGATGGAACGAAGTTCTTCCAGACTTAAGTCATCAATGGAAGTGTCCTTCTCAATGCAGTACAGCACCAGACGTCCGATAATGCCGTGGGCATCCCGGAATGGTACTCCCTTGCCTACCAGATAATCTGCAGCATCTGTTGCATTGGTAAATCCGTTCATGGCACTCTTAGCCATACGATCCTTACGGAATTTCATGGTACGGATCATGCCGGTAAATAAGGTAATGCAATCCGCAGCGGTATCCATGGCATCAAATGCCATCTCCTTGTCTTCCTGCATATCTTTATTATAGGCAAGGGGCAGTCCTTTCATAGTGGTAAGCAGTGCCATCAGGGCACCGTAAACTCTTCCGGTCTTACCTCTTACCAGTTCGGCGATATCCGGGTTCTTTTTCTGGGGCATGATGCTGCTTCCGGTGGAATAGGCGTCATCCAGTTCTACAAACTGATATTCATTAGAGTTCCAGATAATAATTTCCTCGCTGAAACGGCTTAAGTGCATCATAACCGTGGAAAGAGCCGCCAGGAACTCAATCAGATAATCTCTGTCTGCAACGGAATCGATGCTGTTTAATGTCGGTCCCTCAAAGCGAAGCAGCTTCGCAGTATACTCACGGTCTAACGGATACGTGGTACCGGCCAGTGCTCCTGCTCCCAAAGGGCAATAATTCATGCGCTTATAGATATCTGCCAGACGCTGTCTGTCTCTCTTGAACATTTCAAAATAGGCACCGTAATGATGCGCCAGGGTAATGGGCTGTGCCTTCTGTAAATGGGTGAAGCCCGGCATATAGGTATCTAAATTGTTCTCCATGGTGTCCAGAATGGCTTCCAGAAGCTTTTCCAACAGACCGTCCATCTCTGCTACTCTTGCCCTGGTATAAAGACGCATATCCAACGCCACCTGGTCGTTACGGCTGCGTCCGGTGTGAAGCTTTTTGCCCGCATCACCGATCCGGTGGATCAGAGTTGCTTCCACGAAGCTGTGAATATCCTCCTGCGTCTCATCGATTGCAAGCTTTCCCGCATCCACATCCTCTAAAATACCGGTAAGTCCCTCGACAATGCTTTTTTTCTCCTCTTCATTGAGGATTCCCTGTTTTGCCAACATGGTAGCATGCACGATACTTCCGGTGATATCTTCATGAAACAATCTTTTATCAAATGTTATGGACGCATTGAAATCAAATACCAGCTGATCGGTCTGTTTCGTAAAGCGTCCTCCCCATAACTGTGCCATGGCTGTTCTCCCATCTGTAATAGTTCTTCCCTTATTGAAAACCATTACTTCATCTTAATTTTACTGTCAGAAATCTATGGCATTACGATTTTCTCATAGACATTGATTGCAATTAATCATATCACAAACGACACTTTAATGCAATACAGTGAATTTCATCACTTTCCTATATGGAAAACACTTTTTTCGTTTAAATTCATACAATAACTATAAATATTCAGATTAAGGAAGAATGCCTTTTATGGGAGCTCTTATTGAACTAAAAAATATAGGTTACTCCTATCACAGCCTGGTGGGGGAAACCGGTGCCATAAAGGATATCTCCTTTCAAGTGGAGGAAGGAGAATTTGTTGCATTGGTGGGTCCCAGTGGGTGCGGTAAATCCACATTATTATCGATCATTGCAGGTCTTTTGGTTCCTGAGACAGGTACCATCATTGTCAACAATCCGGATGGTTCCATTCATTATCCCCGGATTGGCTACATGCTGCAGCATGATCATCTGTTTGAATGGCGGACCATATACCAGAACGTCACACTGGGACTGGAAATTCATCATACACTTACGCCGGAACGGGTTGCCTGCGTAAATCAGCTATTATCGGACTATGGCCTTGAAAAATTCAAGAACAAACGTCCCAGTGAATTATCCGGCGGTATGAAGCAGCGTGCCGCCCTGATCCGGACACTTGCACTGGATCCGCAGCTTTTGCTTTTGGATGAACCCTTCAGTGCCCTGGACTACCAGACTCGGCTTATGGTATCTTCGGATATCTGCAGTCTGATCCGGCAGGCCGGAAAAACCATGATCATCGTTACCCATGATCTGTCGGAGGCAATCAGTCTGGCCGATAAGGTTTATGTTCTTTCCACCCGTCCGGCAACCATTAAAACTGAACTGCCCATTCATCTCACACTAAAGGACAGTTCTCCGCTTGCTGCCAGAAACGCACCGGAATTTCCATATTATTTCAAAAAATTGTGGGAGGAGTTGACAGATGAAACATCAAAATAATTCAGATATGACAATACAGGAACAATATATTCACAGGCATCATTGCCACCATATGCAAATTTCCTTTCTACGTTTCTTTTTGTCAGGAATTTTCCTGATACTTTGGGAAGTCAGTGCTGATCTGGGTTGGATCGACAGCTTCTTTTTTTCCAGTCCTCATCGGGTAATTCTGTGTTTAAAGCGTTTGTGGACAGAGCAGTCCCTGGCTCTTCATATCAGCATCACGCTGTCAGAGACTATTTTAAGTTTTTTACTGGTATTCCTCGTAAGTCTCCTGATTGCAACAATTCTTTGGTTCTCTTCCGGGCTGTCTGAGATTTTGGAACCCTACCTGGTGTTACTGAATAGTCTTCCCAAATCTGCATTGGCTCCTCTGTTCATTGTCTGGCTCGGTACAGGTATGAATACGATCATTATTGCCGGAATTTCCGTGGCTGTCTTCGGATCCATTATCAGTTTCTATACAGCCTTCCATCAGGTAGATCCTGAAAAAGAAATTTTGATTCGAACACTTGGTGGGAACCGCCGGGATATTTTCTTTAAAGTTGTGCTTCCGGGGTCTGTTCCCACACTTCTGAGCACCACCAAAGTAAATATTGGTCTGTCACTGGTCGGCGTTATCATTGGAGAATTTCTTGCCGCCAGACGTGGCCTGGGTTATCTGATCATTTACGGCTCTCAGATATTTCAGCTTGATATGGTTATCAGTTCCATTTTGCTGCTCTGTGTCATTGCCATGTTCCTTTATTTTTTAACACAGTCTTTGGAGTGCTACAGCAAAAAGCACCACAAGCTGGTATCATAAGCATTCATCTTGCAAAATTCCGGAGATCTGCAGGACTTTTTTGTCTTACAGTCTCCTACATAGATCGAAAACAGATGTAAAAAAATGATGTAAATAAAATTTACAGTTGCAAAAATCTTCAGGAACATATATAATAACCTAGTCCGCTGAAATAGCTCAGTTGGTAGAGCACTTCACTCGTAATGAAGGGGTCGTGGGTTCGAGTCCCATTTTCAGCTTATGAAAAAGAGAAAGCTTTTCGCTTTCTCTTTTTTTACTTATTATCTCGCACCCTTGTCATAGATCACACCCAACGCTCTCGGTGCACCATTCTGTTTTGAGAAAAATACCAGTAACAACAGTGTCAGTACGTACGGCAGGATCATGACCAGGTCCTGATAGCTGCTGGGCATCTGCAATACCTGTACCAGACGGTAACCACCAGATCTGGCAAATCCGAATAGCAGACATGCTCCCAGAGTCGGCAGGATACGCCAGTTGCCGAAAATCAGTGCTGCAATGGCCAGATATCCGTACCCCACATAAATGCTGGAAGAAAAGTTTGCAGAAATGGAGTATGCAAAACAAATACCACCAAGTCCCGACAATGCTCCGCAGATCATAATAGCTGCCAGACGGATCTGTCCTACCTGTCTTCCGGCTGCATCCACCGCATGGGGATTGTCACCGCAGGCACGCAGATGCATGCCGAATCTGGTCTTGTACATCACAAACCATGCAACGAAAGCCACTACCACGATCACAAGTTCAAAAGGATACAGATTGGTAAACATTGCTCCCAGCACCGGAATTTTAGAGATTCCCGGAATCGTGATTCTGGAGGATACTGTCAGCACAAACTTATCGGAGGTGGCACCGAATACCACTCTGTTAAACAGCTTCGTTAAGTACGCTGTCAGAGCCATCGCCAGAATATTGACTACCACACCGCTGATCACCTGATTTGCCTTGAACTTCAGACACAGCAAGGCATGGATCAGCGCAAACAGGCTCCCACCCACTGCCGCCATCACCATGGCGATGTAAAAGGGTACCGGAGAGTCACCGGAAAAATTTCCGGCAATCGCAACCGCCACGAAAGCGCCGATAAAGGCTCCGAAGCCCTGTAAGCCTTCTACGGCCAGCATCGTCACACCGGATTTCTCACAGTAGATACCGCCGATAGCCATAATAAATAAAGGCAGCGCAAAGGATAAACCGTCAATGATCACAATATCCATTTATTTGTCCTCCTTTGTCTTGTTTGTTTTCTCTCTTCTGCTGCGTTCCATCTTCCATTTGATGTAGGCATTACATGCACTGAACAACAGAATGATACCGGTAATAACGGATGCTATCTCCGCATCCACACCGGCTGCTGATTTCATATAAGTACTCCCCTTACTGATCAGGGTGATCAGCATGGTGGAAAATACAATACCGAAAGGATTGTTATTGCCAAGCAGGGATACGGCAATGGCATCAAATCCGGTACTGATCAGTACCTTGGGCTGAATGGAACCTACATAGCCCAGATAATAAGTCACACCGGCCAGACCTGCCAGAGCACCAGAGATTGTCATGGACAATACCATGCTTCTACCCACCTTAATGCCGGCATATTTTGCTGCACTGCGGGAATACCCCACAGCCTTCAGTTCATAGCCAAGCTTGGTCTTCTCTAACAGGAACCACACTGCCACCACAGTGAGCAGTGCCAAAATGATGCCCAACGGAATATCCATTTTCAGATTGCCCACCACGGTATCCATCAGTGTCAGTCTGGAAGCTGCCGAGATCTCCTTTGACTGTCTGGAGACCGGATCCACGAAAAAGGTATTGATAAAAAAGCTGATCACATATTGGAACGTGTAGTTTAACATAATGGATGAAACCACTTCATTAATGTTGAAACGATACTTCAAAAAGCCGATCAATGCACCGGCCAGTCCACCAACAACCAGACCGATGATCACTACCAGGGGCTTTGCCAGTACAGCATTCAGACCGCTGTAGCCCACTACGATACTCGCAGTAAATCCGGCTGCCAGCATCTGCCCGGAGACACCGATGTTAAACAGTCCGGCACGCAATGCAACTGCCACTGCCAGGGCTGCGAAGATCATAGGAGTAAAGTAGTTCACATAACTCATAAAGTCTGTCAGCATACTTTTGTAACTTGCATAAGAAGACTTGGGAGCCAGTCCGCTTCCCTGTAACAGTGCGTAATAAGCCTTGAAGGGATTGGATCCTGTCACGGCAATGATCACACCGCCCACCACAAGGCTGCAAAGGATTGCAAGGAGAGGAATTTTTACCGCATTCCAGAATTTTGTAATTTTTTTCATGGTCTTATGCCTCCTTCTCCTTATTTTTTACGCCCATCATGAACTCACCCACCTGATTGGTTGTCAGTTCACTGGCTTTGGCGATCTTCTGTATACTTCCATTATAAATAACAGCAATGGTATCCGCACAGTTCATGATCTCATCCAGTTCCAGAGAGATCAGAAGAATTGCCTTTCCCTTGTCTCTCTCCGCAATGATCTGCTTGTGAATGTTCTCTATGGCACCGATATCCAGTCCCCGGGTGGGCTGCACGAAGATCATCAGGGCAGAATCCTGTTCTACTTCTCTGGCAATGATAGCTTTCTGCTGATTGCCGCCGCTCATGGAGCGTACCACCGTCTTGCTGCCCTGTCCGCTCCGGATATCGTATTTTTCTATCAGTTTTTCACTGTTGTCTTCAAAAATCTTCTGGTCCAGTACTCCCTTATGGCAGAATGGCTCCTTATAATAATTGCGAAGTGCCAGATTCTCCGAAAGGGTAAAATCCATGACCAGTCCGTAATTCTGTCTGTCCTCGGGAATATAGGAAATTCCTTCCGTTGTACGCTCCCTGATGGACAGATTTGTAATGTCCCTGCCGTTTAACAGGATCTTGCCGGAGCGCACCGGCACCAGTCCTGCTATGGCATCTGCGATCTCTACCTGTCCATTGCCTGCCACTCCGGCAATGGCTACGATCTCTCCGGAATGCACCTCCAGGGATACATCCTTTACCACCTGGAAATCCTGTTTGTTATAGATATTCAGGTGCTGTATATCAAGGATGGTCTTTCCCGGTTTTGCAGGTTCTTTTTCTGTCTCGAAATTCACTTCACGGCCTACCATTTTATTTGCCATGACTTTGGTGGATGTGGTTGCCACGTCCATAACATCCATCAGACGTCCTCTGTTCAGGATCGCGCATCTGTCTGCAATACGTTTGATCTCTTCCAGTTTATGTGTGATTAAGATGATGGTCTTGCCGTCATCCCGCAGAGATTTGATAATGTCTAATAAAAAGTCGATCTCCTGTGGTGTCAGAACTGCTGTGGGTTCATCGAAAATAAGGATTTCTGCTTCTCTGTAAAGCATTTTTAAGATCTCTACTCTCTGCTGGGTAGAGACATTAATATCACTGATCACGTCGGTAGGATTCACTGCCAGTCCGTATTTCTCCGAAAGATTGCGGATATCCTGATTTGCCTTTTTCATATCCACTACCGGAATACAACCCAGCACCTTCTTCACCGGCTCCATACCCATAACAATATTCTCTGCAATAGTGTAGTTGGATACCAGTTTGAAATGCTGATGTACCATGCCGATATTTAATTTAGTGGCATGGTTGGGGGATTCCATTTTTACCTTCTCGCCCCGGATATAGATTTCTCCTTCATCCGGCTCGTACATTCCGAACAGCATACTCATTAAGGTGGATTTTCCGGCACCATTCTCTCCCAACAAGGCAAATATCTCACCCTTTTTGATCTGAATCGTCACATCGTCGTTGGCTACGATCCCGGGAAAGCGTTTGGTGATATGTTTCATCTCAACAATATATTCCGACATGTTCATCCTCATTTCTGTACATTTTCCTGCAAGTAGCAGCAATTAGCTGTAACTGTTCAGAACTACATAAATCATGTCAAATGTTCTTACCAATGCAAGCATTCGACGCACACATCGACATGATTTGCATGGCTCTGAATAGTTACAAATACAAGAAGAAGGTGACAGTTCCTCACCATCACCTTCTTGTGAATTCATTCTTCCTACCAGGTAAAGGTCTCCGGAGTTACGCCGTTAAAGTTTGCCGCAGGAACGATCTTGCCTTCCTTTAACAGAGCCTGTGCTGCACTGATCTTCTCAATAGCCTCTGCGGTGAGCTGACATCTGCCTTCCTCACTTACGAAACCGGTAGCATCATCTGCTGCGGTCAGAGTCACATTAGCACCCTTGAAGGAACCATCCTTTACTTCGTTCAGTACGTTGTAAACAGTATCATGCATTACCTTCAGACCACTGGTCAGAACGATATTGCTGTCGCCGTTTGCACCGTCATCATACTGGTCAACATCACAACCGATCACCTTAACACCGTCAGCCTCCTTGGCAGCAGTGAATACACCGTTACCGGAACCACCTGCTGCTACGAACAGGATGTCCACACCTTCAGCGATCAGAGCATTGCCCAGTACCTTACCAGTAGCTTCATCAGAGAAGTTGCCAACATAGTTACCGCCTACATTTACGCCTTTAATATCGGTTCCTGCATAAGAAGGAAGCTCTACTACTTCTACATTCATGCCTTCGGTACCGTTCACATACTTAACACCGCACTCGAAACCATACTGATAGTTAACGTTGGAAGGATATGCGATACCATTTACTGCTGCTACCTTACCTGTGGTGGTAGACAGAGCTGCAGCCATACCTGCATAGAAACCGCTCTCCTGCTCAGCATAGTAAGCAGCGTATACATTGTCGATCACCTGATCAGCAGTTACTTCAGTACCGTCAATGGCAGGCCAGGAATCGATCAGGATAAACTTGGTATCCGGATTCTCCTGTGCCAGATTGCCGATGCCTGCGAACTGGAAACCACAGCATACAATAACATCATAATCAGCTACAACATCAGCGACTGCCTGAACTGCTGCTGCGCTGTCACCGGTCTCCTCGCGGATGGGAGTTACGGTTGCATTTGGATTCTCTTCGATGAACTTCAGGACACCGTTGTAGTTATCCTGGTTGAAAGAACCATCATCCACGCCGGAGGGGCTGGATACGATAGCGATCTTCAGACCGGGCTCTTCACTGCCGCTCTCTGTAGCTGCTGCAGTGGTGGTAGCTGCTGCACTGGATTCTACATTGGTATCAGCATTGTTGGTGCTGCCACATGCTACCAGAGAAACAGCCATGACAGATGCAAGTGCAAGTGCCAGAAACTTTTTCATAATTTTTTCCTCCTAAAAATGTAAATATTGAAACATTGAATCACAACGGTAATATTATCATCATCGCCTGCAAAATTCAATAACTATTTTCATTTACCGCATGTGTACATCCATCTGGGGGAACGGAATCTCAATACCGGCCTCATCCAGTGTATACTTGCACTGTTCCGTGATCCGCCATTTTCCCTTCCAGAAATCCTCGTTTTTGAACCAGCAGCGTACGCAGAGATTGATTCCGGAATCTGCCAGTGCATCCACAAATACAAAATGATCCCTATCCTTCATGATATCCGGATCCTCGGAAAGCATCTTTGTCAGGACTTCCTTCGCTTTCTTCAGATCTGCGCTGTAAGCGACAGATACTGTCACATCACAGCGTCTGCATTCCGCTGCGGTAACATTCACGATAGTATTGTTGGCAAGATTACCGTTAGGCAGAATGACTGTCTGATTGTCATAGGTTAACAGCTTTGTATAGAAGATCTGGATCTCTTTTACGGTACCTTCCTTACCGGAGGAGCCTTCCACAATGTAATCTCCCACCTTAAACGGTTTCAACAATAAAATCAGTACTCCACCTGCCAGATTAGACAGACTTCCCTGCACCGCCAGACCAATTGCCACACCTGCCGATCCCAGCAACGCCACAATACTGGCTGCGTCCACGCCGAAGGAGGACGCCAGTGTCAGGATCAGTATAATATATAAGGAAGCTTTTACAAAAGAATCCACGAACTGGATCACTCCAGTCTCCGCTCCCGCCCGGTTCATGGATTTTCGGATGATCTTACGGATCAGTTTGATCAGCTGCATACCGATAAAGAAGAAAACCAGGGCAAGGACAATCCGGATTCCCAGATTCAAAGCTTTTTCCGGAAGTGTATTCAGAAAGGAGCTGATCAGTCCCTCCTTTGCCTGTACCTCTTCAATTACGTTATCTGTCAGATCCATGCTGCCTTATTTCTCCTGTTTCTTTTTTGTTGTTTTGTCCATTGTCTTACGAATGGGCGTGTTTTTACGGATACGCTTCTCGATCACTTTCTCCAGTTCCGCTTCGGTATAAGGAACAAACTGCAGAATGCTTAAGGATAACGGTGCCAGTTTCACAGTAACAGACTGTTTCTTATCATCCCATTCCACATCCTCTGCCCGTTTCACACGGTCATTGACCACACCGGTACCACCATAACAGACAGCATCCGTGTTCAGGATCTCCTTGTATTTTCCCTCATAAGGTACACCGGTAGTAATCTCTCTGGGCACACCGGAAAAGTTTGCTACGACCAGTAACATTTCCTCTGCTGCTTCCCCTTTGCGTACGAAGCTTACATAACATTCATTTGAGGAAATCTCATTCATCCATTGGAATCCCTTCGCCTGATCATCACATTCAGACAATGCCTTGTTCTCTCTATAGAGAGTGTTCAGGTCTTTCACCAGTCGCTGAATACCGGCATTTTCCTTCTGTTCCTGCAGCTGCCATTCCACCTGGCGCATTTCATTCCATTCGTTCTCTTCTGCCAGATCCTGTCCCATGAAGAGGAGCTTTTTCCCGGGGTGAGTCATCATATAGCCGTACGTCAATCGTAAGTTGGCAAGCTTCTGTGCTCTGTCACCGGGCATCTTGCCGAGCAGAGTTCCTTTGCCGTGTACTACTTCATCATGGGAAAATACCAGCATGAATTTCTCGCTGTAGGCATAGATCATGCTGAAGGTAAGTTCTCCGTGATGGTGGCTTCTAAAGTACGGATCGTATTTGATATAATCCAGATAATCGTTCATGAATCCCATATTCCACTTCAGATCAAAGCCAAGTCCCCCCTCTTCCAGGGAACCGGTGATCAGGGGGAATGCCGTACTCTCCTCTGCGATGGATAATACCCCGGGATCTCTCTTTTTCAGGATGGAATTTAAGTGTTTGATCAGTTCAATGGCTTCCAGATTCTCGTTGCCACCGTACATATTGGGAATCCATTCTCCGTCCTGTCTGCCGTAATCCAGATAAAGCATGCTGGCCACCGCATCCATACGGATACCGTCCGCATGATATTTCTCCACCCAGAACAGCGCATTGGCGATCAGATAGTTCGATACCTGGGGACGACCATAATTGTAGATCAGGGTGCCCCAGTGCGGATGACTGCCCTGTCTGGGATCCTGATGCTCATAAAGACAGGTGCCGTCGAATGCGGACAATCCATAAGAATCCCTCGGGAAATGCGCAGGAACCCAGTCAAGGATCACACCGATCCCCGCCTTATGCAGTTCATTTACAAAAAACATAAAATCTTCCGGAGTACCGTATCTCGCCGTAGGTGCATAATAGCCGATCACCTGATAGCCCCAGGAAGCATCCAGTGGATGTTCCATAACAGGCATCAGTTCCACATGGGTATATCCCATCTTCTTTACATACGCAATAACTTCGGGTGCGATCTGACGATAGCCTGCATAATCCTGTCCCTCTTCCGGTGCTGCAAAGCTGCCAAGATACATTTCATAAACGCTGACAGGTGCATTGCCACACTGAAAGTTTTCACGATTCTTCAGAAAATCTCTGTCTTCCCATTCAAATTTCCGAATATCTGCGATCACAGAAGCCGTCTCTGGTCTCTTCTGTGCAGCATTACCGTATGGATCAGCCTTGAGATAGGTCAGTCCCCCTTTGAGCTTAAGTTCATACTTATAACAATCTCCAGCTTCCGCTCCCGGGACAAACAGTTCAAAGATACCGGAATCTCCCAATCTTCTCATTTGATGGATTCGTCCGTCCCATCCGTTAAAGTCGCCCACTACACTGATACGCATGGCATTCGGAGCCCACACCGCAAAATAAGTTCCTTCGTCCCCATCCAGTTCCATCGGATGTGCCCCCAGTTTTTCATAAATAGTATAATGAATCCCGTTGGCAAAACGATCCATATCTTCTTTTGTGATCTGGGGAACATGTCGGTATGCATCACCGCAGATCATTCTATGGGCTTCACGTTCTTCTGTCTTTCCATATTCCACTACATACTCATAGGGTGCCATTTTTCCTGCGTTCACCAGTGCTGCAAAGTACCCCTCTTCATCCGCCAGTTCCATGGGTACATCCGCCATGAAGGCTTCGCCTACCTGTCCGGTCTTCTTCCAGTGGATTGTCACTTTTTCCGCTCCTGGGAAGAATGCCTGTACCAGCATTTTGCTGCCCTGCTTATGGGGTCCTAACAATTCATGGGGATTATCACTTTCGGAATAAGTAATCTCTTCTATTTTGGGCCAGTTCATTAATTTGTAAAGTTTATTTGTCATACTCCCTCTTTTCTGCGGCGCGATTGCTGCATTCTATTCTGTCATTTTTGCCTTTAAAAACCCTGCGGATTACCGCTCTATCTCATGCAGGAACAGCCCGCTTCGCAGCTTTGGCTCAAACCATGTGGACTTTGGAGGCATCAGTCTCCCCGCATCCGCCACCGCAAAAAGCTCTGCAATGGATGTGGGATACATTGAGAACGCCACCTTCATGTCCGTATGTACTCTCCGTTCCAGTTCTTTAAGTCCCCGGATGCCTCCGACAAAATCAATTCTCTTATCTGTCTTCGGATCCTGAATTCCAAGAATCGGTGTCAGTAGATACTCCTGTAAAATGGATACATCTAATCCCCCTACCGCATCCCGGCTCATAATTTTTTCTTTTGCTTCCAGACAGTACCATTCATTCTCCAGATACATGCCAAAAGTCCCCTTTTTTGCCGGTCTGCAGGGTGTCTGTCCTATTTTCTCTATTTTAAAGCATTTCTCTACTTCTGCAAGAAACATTTCCTTATCCATACCGTTCAGGTCTTTCACCACACGATTATAGTCCAGAATCCGCAGTTCGTCATCCGGGAATATTACAGAAAGGAAATAATTGAATTCCTCATTGCCGGTATAATCCGGATGTTCTGCTCTTCTCTTTAATCCAACCTTTACCGCAGAAGCACACCGATGATGACCATCCGCAATATAAATCGCCGGTATTTTTGCAAATGCATCCTCAATCATCACTACATCCGTTTCTTTCGAGATCACCCACACACGATGTCTGATACCATCCTCACTGATAAAATCATACACCGGAGACTGCTTTTTCATATCAGCAATTTTACATTTTAAATCTTTCTGTGCCCGATACGCCAGAAAAATCGGTCCGGTCTGCATGCTGCAGGTATCTACATGTCGTATACGATCCTCTTCCTTATCCGCTCTGGTATTCTCATGCTTTTTAATCACATTGTTCAAATAATCATCTATTGACGCACAGGCCACCACACCGGTCTGGCTGTTTCTATCCATTGTCAGCTCATATAAATAAAAGCATGGAGTCGGATCCTTTACAAACTTTCCTTCCTGGATTTTTTCCTGAAGCATCTGATCCGCTTTTTCATAAACGCAGGGGGCGTAAGTATCTACATCCGATCCAAATTGTGTTTCAGCCCGATCGATCGCTAAAAAAGATTCCGGATTCTTCCCTACCACTTCACCGGCTTCCTGTCTGTTGTATACATCATAAGGAAGTGCTGCGATTTTTTCTTCCATCCCCTTGCAGGGACGATATGCCATAAAGGGTCTGATATGTGCCATGTTCTACCTCCTGAATACTTAGTTATTTCTATTTTATCAAAAAATGTAGCATACCACAAGTGATGTAAATTGAGAGTTACGAGCCATGCATAGTCAAAACGGAAACAGCGATCTGGGAGCTTGCTCACAAGTCGCTGTTTTTGTTTTTGACTATATAAGGCGACAGCCGTCAATGAAATAAATGTGGAGCGCCCTTTGCGACACATTTATGAATTGAGTTCATGGCTCGTAACGTAGGGTTGCCGTAAAATCCACGCAGAAAGGGCTGCCCACCCCGGACTCGGATGCTAGCTACAA
>CAKSAM010000035.1 GCA_934436245.1 uncultured Acetatifactor sp. | reverse complement strand
ATCTCAAATAAAATGTTGGAGCTTGTTTCTTCTATATCTGAAAAAGTAGGTAAAATAAGCAGTCACAGGGAATTGGAGGCAAGGACGCATTTAAGGATAAACAACCGGATCCGATCCATTCATTCTTCCTTAAAAATAGAAGCAAATTCCTTGTCTCTGGCTGAAGTGAGAGATGTCATCAATGGTCATCTTGTATTGGGAGATCAAAAGGAAATACAAGAGGTGAAAAATGCATATGCTGCATATGAAAAAATCTCGGAAATAAATCCTCAAAGCATGTCAGATCTGAAAAAAATCCATGGAATAATGACCTATAGAATAGTAGAGGAATCAGGTGTATTCAGAAAAGGGGAAGAGGGTGTCTTTTCCGGAGATCAGTGTATTTTTGTGGCACCGCCGCCGAATATGGTAAATGAACTGATGAAGGATTTATTTTCATGGGTTAAAAACAGTGAAGGGACAATACATCCGCTTATTGTGTCAGCTGTTTTTCATTATGAATTTGTGTTTATACATCCTTTTGCAGACGGAAATGGAAGAATGGCCAGATTATGGCATACGGTAATGCTATATCGTTGGAGAAATGTGTTTGAATATATTCCGTTGGAAAGTCAGATTGAAAGATTCCAGGCAGAATATTATGATGCAATAGCAAAATGTCATGTGAATGGAAATTCAGATGTTTTTATAGAATTTATGTTGAGTATGATAGATCAGGTATTAGATGAGGTTATCATACAGGTAAATAAGATAAATGAAAGTATGTCAGAATATGTAAAACGGATGCTGGAAGTAATGGAGTACGATGTCCCCTATACCGCTAATGCGATCATGGAGGCACTGCATCTGAAATCCAAGGAAACATTTCGAAAAAATTATATCAAGCCGGCCATAGAGTTGGGACTAATAAAAATGACATTGCCGGAAAAGCCAAATAGTAAGAATCAGAGATATGTAAAACAATAATCCTTGACCTAAAGCTGACTTTAGGTATTACAAAGTCACTAGGATGATTTTTCACTACAAACAAAGGAGGATTCCCTCCTGCTTGTGGCAACGGATATTGACATGCCGCAGGGACAGGAGGTTATTCTGACAACCGACGAAGAGACACATTATGCGGAAGAATATCTGAAGGTAAAAAAGGAAAGATTGCAGTTTCTTTTTCCAATTATCTATGTCTGATAATTTTCGTTATCTGTATAATCACGGTCGGCATGAGAGCGAGACCTACGATCTGACCGAGTGCTGTCATAGGCAGATCGGCTATGCTGAATACACTGTGTAATCCCGGGATGAAGATAACCAGTGCCAGTAAAGAGACTCCTGCGGCGAAAGCATAGAGACTATACCGGTTCGAGGTCAGTCCCAGCCGGAAGATGGATTCGCTGCCACGGCAGTTAAAACCATGGAACAATCTGGCCAGTGTCAGTGTGGCAAAAGCCATAGTGGAGGCCATAGCCGAACTGACGGTCAGTCCGATGTGATAAGCTGTCATGGCTGCTGCTGCGATCAGCAGACCCTGTGTTATCATCGTAATCAAAAAGCCTCTGGTGAGGATTCCTTCCCGTGGATTCCTGGGCTTTTCTTTCAGAAGGTCGTCATCTGCCGGCTCCATGCCGATTGCCAGGGCCGGAAGAGAATCGGTCAGCAGGTTGATGAACAGCAGATGTACAGGTGTAAGAGGCACAGGAAGGCCCATCAGGGATGTGTATAATACTGCTAAGATACCGGCGGTATTGCCGGACAGCAGGAACAAAATGGCATTTTTGATATTTCTGTATACATTACGCCCGTTTGCCACTGCCTTGATGATCGTTGCGAAATTATCATCCGACAGAATCATGTCTGCGGCATCCTTGGATACCTCTGTTCCGGTAATTCCCATAGCGACACCGATGTCCGCCTTTTTCAATGCAGGAGCATCATTCACACCGTCTCCAGTCATGGAGACAATATTACCTCTGCGCTGCCATGCCTCGACAATCCGGATTTTGTTCTCGGGAGATACTCTGGCATAGACGGAGATTTTTACGATCTGTTCATCCAGTTCACTGTCGCTCATGGCATCCAGCTCAGCACCTGTCAGTGCAAGGTCTCCATCTTCGAATATCCCGATCTGGCGGGCGATTGCCACTGCTGTTACCTTATGATCACCTGTGATCATGACCGGACGGATGCCGGCTCTCTTAGAAGCTGCAACGGCAGCCGCAGATTCTTCTCTGGGAGGATCTACCATAGAGATCAGGCCCAGGAAGGTATAGCCATACTCCGCATGGATGTCGAGATTTTCATCCGATTCCTTGTAAGCAAAAGACAATACACGCAGGCCATTTTCTGAAAAAAGCTGATTCTGCATACGGATCTTGTCTTTTTCAGCTTCCGTCATAGGACGGATACCGTCGCTGCAGCGCACATAGTCACAGCGGTCTAAGAGAACATCCACAGCACCTTTGGTAAGGATCGTGGGTACACCATGCAGCATATATTTCGTACTCATCAGCTTTCTGTCGGAATCAAAAGGCACTTCCTCAAGACGCTGCATGTTCTGCCTGAGGATATCTTCATGCATGTTTGCTTCTTTCAAAATAGAAGATGTATCCGCGTCAATCCTTCGAAACATCTCTAAAAGGGCATATTCTGTAGGGTCACCGATGCCCTTGTCATCGACGATACTGGAATCATTGTTGAGGACAGCGTCATAGAGCAGATAGCGATGTGTCTGATTCAAAAGGTCAAGCTGATCCGGCTCGTATAACCGGTCTTCTATATAAATCTGCTGCACCGTCATTTTATTCTGAGTCAGTGTTCCGGTCTTATCAGAGCAGATGACAGAGACACAGCCCAGACTTTCCACAGCTTTCAGATTCTTGATAATTGCATTTTCCTTTGCCATTTTCTGTGTACCAAAGGCTTGCACTATGGTCACAATGGAGCTCAGTGCCTCAGGGATCGCTGCAACGGCCAGTGCCACTGCAAACATCATGGAGTCCAACAGCGTCATTCGGCGATAGATACACAGGCAGAATACGACAGCACATATGATCATGATCAGTATGGCAAGTCTGCTGCTGAACTTGTCCAGGCTCTCCTGCAGAGGTGTCTTGCGCTCTTTGGCTGCATTCATCAGTCCTGCAATCTTACCCAGCTCCGTCTCCATGCCGGTAGCAGTCACCAGCATCTCGGCGCGTCCGTAGGTAACCAGACTTCCGGAATAGACCATATTTGCCCGGTCAGCAAGTGCCACATCATCCTCTATAACGGCATCTGTTTTTTCTACGTTGGCAGACTCGCCTGTCAGAGAGCTTTCGTTGACCTGCAGCGAATAGCTGTGCAGGATACGTCCATCGGCCACGATCATGTCGCCCGCTTCCAATATGACAATGTCTCCCGGCACAATATCCCTTGATGGAATTTCCCGTTTCACACCGTCTCTTATGACTTTTGCACCGGGCGAAGATAACTGCCTGAGACTATCCAGAGAACGCTGGGCCTTTACATGCTGCAGGGTGCCCAGGATGGCATTGATCACCAGTACCAGCAGGATTACAACGGTACTCTCCGTATTGCCGGAAAACATGGAGATCACAGCTGCAATGATCAGGATTACTACCAGCAGATCAGCAAACTGACTGATAAATACTTCCGGTATACTTTTGCGCCTGCTCTCCTGCAGGATATTTTCACCCTTTTCCAGGCGAAGCTCCTCCGAGCGGGCAGTAGTAAGCCCCTGTTCTGTCACCTGATATTTTTCCATGAGTTCTTTTACAGAAATATTCCAGATGTTTTTTTGTGTCATATACAAATCCTCCTTCTTAAATAATGTACCCGGATCCTTTGTTTATCACGCAAAAAAAGACTTTTACTGCACGATAAACATACAATAAAAGTCTCGTTCCATTTCTGTAGACGTGTACTGCCCGGTTAGCGACTGCCTGTGGCTTCACTAACGTGATGACGACCAACACAACATCGGTTATCCGATGTGAACTACTCCCTAATATTGGAAATATCCTAGCATATGCGAAAAGTATTGTCAAATATAAAATGGTTGCTATACACAGAATTATTTTTTTGATAAAATAGGATGATAATCCCACGATATGCGAATATTGGGTAGGGTGCTATGTGCCAGTGGCACATGTTTAGCACGGACCGAAGCGGAGCGGAGAAGAGGGAGTGCGTAGCACGAAGCAATCCGTAGGTATCAAAGTCGGGGGCTTTTGACCCCGACATCATAGGACCAATAAGAAATCGTTTCGCAGAAATAAAGTTTGCAGATTACGGAAAGGCAGGAAGGTTAAGAGATGAATGAAATGATCAGAAAAAGAAATGAACAGTTGGCCAAAACAGTGATCAAGGGATTACAGTCCCGCAACATGTCAGGTTATTACGCAGAGGATAAGGAAGCTGCGCTGAAACAGGCGCTGGAGCTGATCCCGGAGGGAAGCACCATTGCCATGGGCGGATGCATGAGCGCCGGAGAGATCGGACTGATTTCCGCTCTGGAAGCAGGCAATTACCACTATATCGACCGCTCGAAGATGGATACCAGAGCAGGACTGAAGGCAGCATACGATGCGGATATCTTCCTCTCCAGCGCCAATGCCATCACCAGTGACGGTGTCATGGTCAATATCGACGGCAATTCCAACCGTGTCTCCTGCATAGCCCAGGGACCGAGGAAAGTAATCTTCATCGTCGGCATGAACAAGGTCTGCGCAGACTTAGACAGTGCCATGAAGCGTGCGAGAAACGTGGCTGCACCTATCAATGCCCAGAGATTCGACATCAAGACTCCTTGCAAAGAAACCGGAAAATGCTTCGACTGTAAGTCTCCGGATACTATCTGCTGTCAGTTCCTGATCACGAGATATTCCAGACATACGGACCGGATCCATGTGATCCTCGTAAACGACACCATTGGTTATTAGACAACAAAGGGGAAACGACAATGACATTAGTATTGCAAAAAGGAAGACCTGCCGATACCACCGGCAGACTGGACAAAGAGATACGCACCTATGACCTGCTGGATAGCTTAGGCGTGGAATATGACCGTGTGGATCACGCTCCGGCGATGACCATGGAGGACTGTAAGGAAGTGGATGAGATCCTGGAATCCATGGTCTGCAAGAATCTGTTCCTGTGCAACCGCCAGGAGACGGCCTTTTATCTGCTGATGATCCCGGATACCAAGGTGTTCCATACCAAGGATCTGTCGGCGCAGATCGGCTCGGCGAGGCTTTCTTTTGCCAAGCCGGAATACATGGAGAAATTCCTGGATATCACTCCCGGCTCTGTCAGTGTGCTCGGTCTGATGAACGATAAGGAACATCAGGTGAAGCTGTTGATCGATGAGGAGGTGCTGGACAGCGAATATTTCGGATGTCACCCCTGTATCAATACCTCCAGCCTTCGCATGCGGACGGCAGATCTGATCGAAAAGGTGCTTCCTGCCATGGAACATGATTTTGTAAAAGTAAAGCTGTAAAAAGTAATAATATAAGCAGATCTGCCTGCCGCCGGAATCCCGGCAGCGAGCAGATCTGTAAACTGGGTTATGCATTTCAAGGTAAAGAGGTATTGGTCATGAAGACCGAAAAATAAAAGCTATTAAAATACCTGTTCACACTCTTCACACATCAGCAGGAAGGCGCCGACCCCGTGCAGGTCGTTGGCGGATACGGGACGGTGGATATAGTGGTCATAATCACCGACACCGGTTCCGATGCAGACATTACCGATAATGAGATTATCACCTTCCCAGGTCAGGGAGCGGATCACACCCTCATAACCCTTGTGGGCATATTCCATATAAGAGGTATCCAGCAGACCTTTACGGATCGCTTTGCACAGAGCCGCTACATACAGGCAGCTGCAGGAATTTTCCAACCAGTTGGCGGGATCATCGCCACGGTTGACCACCTGATACCATCTGCCGTCTTCAGACTGGAATGCGAGCAGAGACTTTAACAGATCCACTGCCATTTTTTCCAGTTTTGCTCTGTCCGGATGATCGGCGGAAATGAAATCCAGTTCGTCCAGAAGGGCTACAGGCACCCATCCCATGGCTCTGCCCCAGAACTCGGGGGAGCAGCCGGTCTCCTTATCAGCCCATTCTACTTTCCTGTCATAGGACCAGGCATGATACAGCAGACCGGTTTTGGGGTCACGGGTATGCTTCTGCATGGTCAGAGCCTGGAAGATAACCTCATCAAAATATTCGGGGTGATTAAATTCTGCGCCATACTGTGCCCGCAGGGGACCTTCCATGTACAGACCATCCAGCCACATTTCTTCCGGCAGATCAGCCTTGTGGAAATAGCCGCCCTCGGGAGTGGTGGGATAACGATCAATGGCAGCCATCAGAGAATCCAGGGCTTTCTTATATCTGGCATCACCGGTACGATGATAGAGAGGGTATAACAGAATACCCGGCTGCATATCATCAAACTGACCCATATCAGCCTGCTTGATCACTCCATCTCCGGTGATCACAGCATCGACCCAGGACTTGATGTAATCGAAATATTTTTCCTCTTTGCAAAGCTCATAGCTTTTGTACATTCCGGACAGGAATACGCCCTGATGATAGTGGAATCTTCCTTCGGGCGGAAGCTTGGGGGCTTCCCATTTGCGCATCATGGTATCCATGGATGCTTTTGCGTAATCTAAAGGTCTTTTTTCCATAAGTTCTCCTTCCCATATACTTCACATGGCACAAGATTTATTATATAATTACATTATAATCGTTTATTTTGGATAATGTTTAACATATCTTGCGATAGTGAAAAGTAATAATATGAATCTTGCCGGAATCTTTTCCGGGAAAGGAAACCGATGCTTCGTACGATTTTTGATCCCTATTCGGATCTGTTTTTGGAATACATAGAGACCTCTAAGAAAAATGACATGCAGACCAATCATTACCACGATACCTACGAATTGTTTTTTGTGGCGAAAGGAGTGCGATACATCTTTCTGGATGGTGTCTGTCATGTGCTGAATCCGGGTGACATCATCCTGATCAAGCCTTACCAGACCCATTATATGCAGAGCCTGTCCTCGGATTTCTATGCCCGGTATGTCCTGAACTTTGCACCGGATTATCTGGATGAAATGTTAAAGCCTGCGGAAAAACAGCGGTTTTTGGAGGTCCTGCAGAATGATATTCTGCATCTGACACCGGAACAATCCGGAGAACTGGCAGAGGTTTTCGAACGATTGCGGAAATATTATAACCGCCACGACGCTGTGGCCGAGAAACTAAAGAAAAACTATTGTCTGGAACTGCTGCTACTGTGCAGAGACTACTATACGAGGCAGGAGCGGACGCAGAAGCCGGTGTTGTCTGCAGCGCCCAGACCGGAGATTCTGGACGCCATTGCCTATATCAATGCTCATTATGCGGAAAAAATGGATCTGGACATGATTGCATCCCAGATCCATCTAAGTAAATACTATTTTTGCCGCATTTTCCGAGAGGTGACCGGGGCCACCGTTCTGGAATACATTACCAATGTCCGGCTGACCAGAGCCGGAAGACTTCTGGTGGAATCTTCTCTGACGATCCAGGAGATTGCGCAGAAGACCGGATTTGCATCACTGGTGCACTTTTCCAGAACCTACCGCAATGCTTATGGTGTCAGTCCCAGTGATACCAGACGCCAACATAAGATATAATGAGCCTCAAGGAAAAACAAGTGGCTGCAAGCAGACATTTGTGACGCAAAAAGTCAAACGACCAAAAAATTGATTTCTCCTTCAGAGTCTTATATAATGATATAGGGGTCAAAAGCTCCCGACTTTGATGCCTACGGATTGCTTCGTGCTACGCACTCCCACAATCCTACCCTCTATTCGCATATCGTGGGATTATCATCCCACTTTTATGCTCATATCGGGGTGGGTCATAAGGTCTTTCACCCACTTATGAGCAAGCTCATATGGGCTTAGACCTTTTGACCCTGGCATCATATAATAGAAATGGTTTATACCATAAAGGATGTATGGGTAAGAATACGAAAGAGAGAAGAAAATGGTACTACAGATATTAACATATACGCATCATACAACGACAATGCTTTTTGGAATCTTCCTGTCGGCATTTTTTCTTGGTGTGAAGCAGGATAAGAAAAATATATTGCAATTGTTGTCATTGGCGGTTGTTTCAGGAATTCTATATGTTCTGTGTGTACTTCTCTTTGGAACAGAAACAGTAGATCAGATTTATCCACTGATCGTGCATGTCCCGTTGTTATGTATACTGGTATTGCATTACAAATTCCGTGTTCTTCCCTCTCTGATCTCGATTTTCACGGCATATTTATGTTGTCAGTGCAGTAACTGGATGGGGCTTTTCGCATTATCCGTGACAGGGCAGGAGTGGTGTTACTATGCCTGTAGAATTATAGTGACCATTGGCGTTTTTATGATTTTGTGCAGGTATGTCTGTCAGACGACTGCAATGCTGTTCGCAAAAACGGACAGAGAACTATTGCTGATCGGAAGTCTGCCCATGGTATATTATATTTTTGATTATGCCACGACCAAGTTTTCCAGTTTGTTGTATACCGGTAACAAGGCAGTGCCGGAATTTCTGGGATTTGCGATCTGTTTGACATATCTGATCTTTTTACTGGTGTATTTCCGGGAATATGAGTTAAAGAACAGGGCAGAACAGTACAATGAATTAATCCGGATGCAGCTGAATTCTTTCCAGGCAGAAATGACGAATACCAGGAAAAGCGAGAAAAAAATGTCGATCTTACGACATGATACCAGACATCATCTGTCAACACTCCGCACATTGATCCAACAGGGTGAAAATGAAAAAGCGCTGGAATATCTGAATGAGATCAGTCAGACCTATGAAGATACGGTCATGAAAATTTACTGCAAAAATGAAATGCTGAATTCTGTATTGTCTACTTACAATATGCGTTTCACAGAAAGGAAAATTCATTGGGAGGTGCAGGCTGCCATTGGGGAAAAACTCCCCTGTTCTGAAATGATGTTCTGTGCTATTTTATCCAATGTATTGGAAAATGCCATGCATGCAGTACAGCAGCTGCCGGAAAAAGAACGCAGGATCCAGTTGACGTTGTCGGAAAGAGCAGGTCACCTTTTGCTGATGGAGAAAAATCCGGTGCAGGAGCCTCCCGTCTTTACAGATGGGATCCCGGTGACAGAACGATCCGGACATGGACTGGGAGTCAGAAGTATCGTATACTATGTAGAGAGTCTTCATGGTCAGTATCAGTTTTTCATGGAGAACGAGGAATTTGTAGTCAGGATCATTCTATAAGATAAATCGTTTTCAGGCTCTTTCGGAGTCTTCTCTATAATCTTTACATGGCTCTGAAGAGTGACGAAAATTCGTTAAAGGATGATACAAAAGGCTACAGGAAGATAAGGCTATGGGAGAGACAGTTTCTGGATGTCATTAACCACTGAAAGTGGCACTGAGTGCTAATGGAAAGGAAATGGAGAGGAGCAGGCATATGAAATACACATTGGATTATCAAAAGTATGCGGAACTTGCAAGACGTGTGGCGGCGGAGGGAAGTGTACTGCTGCGCAATGAAGAGGATACCCTGCCGTTACAAAAGGGACAGAGAGTATCCATCTTCGGCAGAACCCAGTTTGAACACTATAAGAGCGGTACGGGTTCCGGAGGTATGGTCAATGCTCCATATGTGGCCAATATTACAGACAGTCTCAAGGAAGACGGCACCGTACAGGTGAATGAGGCGCTGGAGGCACAGTACCGGGAATGGCTGAAGGATCATCCTTTTGATATAGGAGAGGGATGGGCCATGGAGCCCTGGAACCAGGAAGAAATGCCCGTCAGCGAAGAACTGGCGAAACAGGCGGCGGAACAGTCGGATCTGGCGATTGTGGTTCTCGGCCGAACCGCAGGAGAGGACAAGGATAACAGTGCGGCAGAGGGAAGTTATCTGTTGACAGCAGCGGAGGAAGAAATCCTGCAAAATGTGTGCAATGCCTTTTCCCGTACCATAGTGGTGTTGAATGTCGGAAATATCATAGATATGAAATGGGTAGACCGGTATCAGCCGCAGGCAGTGCTTTATATCTGGCAGGGAGGTCAGGAGGGCGGCAGAGCCTGTGCGGATGTCCTGACAGGAAAGGTGAATCCCGGAGGAAAGCTCAGTGATACCATTGCAGAGGATATTGAAGATTATCCTTCTACAGAAAATTTCGGAGATCCGGTAGAAAATTTTTACACTGAGGATATTTATGTGGGTTATCGCTATTTTGAAACCTTTGCCAGGGAAAAAGTGAAGTATCCCTTTGGATATGGACTGTCTTATACCCAGTACCAGACAGAGACCCTGGGTCTGGCAGTACAGGGAACCACAGCAACAGCTATTGTAAAGGTTACTAACGTGGGTGGCATGTCCGGCAGAGAGACCATACAGGTCTATGTGGAGGCTCCTCAGGGAAAACTGGGAAAGCCGCTGCGTCAGCTGGCAGCCTATGCCAAGACGGAAGAACTGAAGCCCGGAGAAAGTGAAGAACTGATCCTGAAAGCAGAACTGACGGAGCTTGCGTCCTATGATGACAGTGGTGTCACTGGACATAAATCCTGCTATGTACTGGAAGCAGGAGACTATATCTTCTATGTTGGTACCGATGTGCGGAGTGCAAAAGAAGCCGGCAAAGTGACATTAGCGGAGCTGCAGGTCGTACAAACCGTTACGGAAGCATTGGCTCCGGTGCAGGAGTTTAAACGTCTGAAACCATTCTTCTTCGGAGAAAGTGACCATGCCATTGCCAACTGGGAGGATGTTCCCTTACGGACTATCGACCTGGCAGAACGTATTTTACGGGAAAGACCTACGCAGAGCGAGTATGTAGGGGATCAGGGCTGGAAACTGGCAGATGTTTTGGATCAGAAAATTACACTGGAACAGTTTCTGACACAGTTGTCAGATGAAGACCTGATCTGTATGACCCGTGGAGAAGGAATGTGTTCCCCTAAAGTAACACCCGGAACGGCAGCAGCCTTTGGTGGAGTGACAGAAAAGCTGGGAAGTTACGGAATTCCCATTGCCTGCTGTTCCGATGGCCCTTCCGGAATCCGCATGGACTGTGGTACCATGGCATATGCACTGCCGAACGGTACACTGCTGGCCTGCACCTTTGATCCGGAACTGGTGGAAGAGCTGTACGAGATGGAAGGCATGGAGCTTCGTAAGAACAAGATAGATTCCCTCTTAGGCCCCGGTATCAATATTCACAGGAATCCGTTGAACGGACGTAATTTTGAATATTTTTCCGAGGATCCGTACCTCACCGGTACCATGGCAGCTGCACAGCTGAAGGGCATGGGAAAATACGGTGTCACAGGTACCATCAAGCATTTTGCATGTAATAATCAGGAATTCAAACGGCATGATACCAATGCGGTTGTATCTGAGAGAGCATTGCGTGAGATTTATTTAAAAGGATTTGAAATTGCTGTAAAACAGGGCGGTGCCTACAGCATTATGTCTACTTACGGTCCGGTGAACGGACTGTGGACTGCAGGCAGTTATGATCTCCTGACCACCATTCTTCGTAAGGAATGGGGCTACCGTGGGATAGTGATGACCGACTGGTGGGCAAAGATCAATGAGGAAGGAGAAGCCGGCTCCGGAAATCAGACCGTTCCCATGGTTCGTGCACAAAATGATATTTACATGGTAGTAGCGGATGCTGCCTCCAATTCCAATAAAGATAATACTGCAGAGGGGCTGGCGGATGGCAGGCTGACCAGGGCACAGCTTATGCGGAATGCTGCAAATATCTGTGGGTTCCTGTTACGCTCCGTTGCCATGGAGAGGCTGCTTGACAGAGAGGAAGAGAAGTGCACGGAGCTTCACAGCCCCGTAAGCACCGAGGGAGCCGGAGACAGCGGACAGGTGCTGGCACGTCTGGAACTGCCGGAGCCGGAACAGAATGTAGAAATAGCGCTTCCTCTGGAAAAATTATCTACGAAAAAGGCTGCCAGTGCAGTATACCAGCTGCGGTTCCCTAAGGTCGGACGATATGAACTGGTATTCCGGATGAGTTCTACGCTGGGTCCTCTGGCCCAGCTGCCGATCTCTGTATTTCTGAATAATACATTACAGCAGACCGTGACCATCAACGGCACAGAAGGCAAAATCGTGGAACAGACAGTGATTCTGGCAATCCGACAGGACGGCGAGAAGTACATGAAGTTGTATTTCGGAGAAAGCGGCATTGACATGAACCGGATGTTCTTACGTTATGTGGGAAAGAACGATATTGAAAGCTTTCGAAATGAATAAAACAATATAAGCAATAAAAAGACTCTGGAAGATCGAGGATTTTCCGGAGTTTTTTACGTTTCGCCATTTGTAAAAAACCTTAACGGAATATTTATGCATAGAAGCCGAAAGAAGAATTGACTTATGCCGATATTTCGGATAGAATCAAATCTTAAGCGTTCTAAATCGTGAGGTGCGAAATCCACTTGATTTCTCATAAAAAACGCTTAACGAGATAAAATGATAAATTTACAAGGAGGCAGGAAAAGTGGTAGCACAAATACTTGCAGTAATCATATTTCTGGCGATGTTTGTATTGATCGTCCTGGAAGTATGGGAGAGACACATTATCACATTGGGCTGCGGCCTGCTGACACTGGTGCTGGTATTCGGACTGGGAATGCACAGTATGAGCGCAGTGTTGGAGACCTTGAACTTAGGCAGCTTTTTCACGAGTCATTTCTGGTATACGGTGGGACAGTCCGCAGAGGCTTCCAGTGGAATCAACTGGGAGACTATCGTGTTCGTAGCGGGAATGATGATCATGGTAGAGGGAATGGCAAGAGTGGGATTTTTCCGTTGGCTGTGCATGCGCCTTGCCAAGATGGTCAAGTATAAGGTCGTACCGCTGTTTGTCACCTTTATGGTATTATCCGGTATACTGGCAATGTTCATTGACAGTATCACTGTAATCCTGTTCCTGGCAGCAGTTACCATTGAATTGTCACAGCTGTTGAAGTTTAATCCCGTGCCCATGATCCTGGCAGAAGTATTCTGTGCGAACCTGGGCGGATCCGCTACCATGTGCGGAGATCCCCCCAACATCATCATCGGTACTTCCCTGGGATATTCCTTCACGGATTTCCTGACCAATACCGGATTGATCGCAGGTGTATCCCTGATCGTGGTAGTACTGTATTTCTATCTGGTATTTCACAAGGAACTGCGGGCCAGCGAGGTCGCAGCGGCAGGCAGCAGTCAGACCTATCCGGATCCTTCCGAGGCAATTACCGACAAAAAGGGATTCATCATCAGTACCATTATTTTCCTGTGTGCGGTAGTTCTGCTGGTGACCCATGCACAGACGGGACTGACGGTATCCTGTATCGGTGTATTCATCTCCATTGTGACACTGATCGCTGCAGGCAGGGATGCACTAAAGCTGATCAAGCAGATTGATTATAAGACGCTGCTGTTTTTCGTAGGCTTATTTATGGTAGTAGGAGGTCTGGAGCAGACCGGTATCCTGAAAGTTATGGCAAACTTTATCGGTGATATCAGTAACGGTAATATTATGCTGATGGTTGCTATTATTCTGTGGATTTCTGCAGTTGCCAGTGCTTTCGTGGATAATATTCCTTTTGCAGCAACAATGATCCCGATCATCAGCAGTCTGTCTGCCACCCAGGGTGTAGATCTGTCCATCCTTGCATGGGCACTGGCTATGGGAACCGATATCGGCGGAAGTGCTACTCCTATCGGAGCATCTGCAAACGTTGTGGGTATTGCAACCGCAGCAAAAGCAGGTCATATGATTAAATGGGGAAAATATTGCAAAGCTATGGCACCTGCGACTATAATAGTAATAGGAATCTCTATGTTGATGATCTATGCTAGATATCTGTAGGAGGGCAGACCCATGAGTGAACAATTGATTATCTCCGTCAGCCGTGAATACGGCAGCGGTGGACATGAGATCGCACAGAAGCTGGCAGAGTATTACAAACTGCCGATGTACGATCACAACCTGTTAGACGAGGTGGCTGCAAGCATGAACGTGAGCAGCAAAGAGCTGGCAGAGTTCGATGAAACGAGACGTAACAAATTCCTGTACCGCAGTGTAATGGGAATGAACAGTTCTCCGGCGGACAATGTAGCCAGAATGCAGTTCGATTATATTAAGAAAAAAGCGGAAGCCGGAGAATCTTTTGTGATCGTAGGACGTTGTTCTGAGATCGTGCTGAAGGATAACCCGAATCTGATCTCCATTTTCGTATTGGGAGACCGGGAAGCCAAGATTAAGCGTGTCATGGACATCTATGAGCTGGATGCCCGTCATGCGGAGGAGCGTATGATTGAAAAGGACCGCCGCAGAAAATCTTACCATAACAGCCATTGCAAGGTAAAATGGGGCGATTCCCGTAACTATGATCTGTCCATCAACAGCAGCAGACTGGGCGTGGATGAGACCGTGGAATCTCTGAAAAATTACATAGACGCAAGAATCGCTCACAAATAGAAACAGAGCAAACACAAGACAACAAAAATACAGAGACTGTCTGCGGAAAGCATACGTAAGAAAATTACGTAGCTGCCGCAGATAGTCCTTTTTTATTATCACAAGGATCGCCTCTTAAGAAATATGGGATAACATTTAAACAAATTTTAAGGATTTTTGCCGTGACGAATACAGAAGAGTATGATATTATCCTAGTACATCGTTTTTGAAATAACTACACCATTCACTCGCCTGCGAATCCGATCGGTATAGTTATTTACGAAACGATGTATTAGAAGATGAATAGAAATAGAAACAGGCAAAATCAGGTATAAGGAAAGAGGTACAGGATGAGCGACAAGGAAAGAGACTCTATTCAGGAGATGGAAGATATACAAAAAGGACTGGAAGCCTTTTTACAGCAGGAGATGCAGGAAATGCAGGCATCCGGAAGAGGAACCGGCCGCAATCCCGGGTACCGGGCAACAAATGTGGGAGGACGTGCTGCCGACCGTCCCTCTCCCCAGATGTACGATATGAAGGAAAAGGATGAGGAAGAGGAGGAACTTGATGTGATCGGGTCTGGTAGAAGAGCAAGATCCCGGGAGGACTATGCAGAAGACTGGGATGATCCTGCATACCGTAAGAGACAGGCTGTCCGCAGAGAGACAGAGCGTAAGACTTCAGAGAGTCATAACGGTGGCAGCCGCAGCAGTAACGCTGATCGACACAGACAGGAGACCACCGACAGAACCCACCGCCGCAGACGGGAGGACTATACGGATGCGTATGATGACTATGAAGACGACTATGATGACTATAATGACAAAAAACGCTCCGGCAGGAAATCCGGGAAGCGTAAGGAGATAGATACGAAGGCCGATAAGAAGAGAAAAAAAGAAAATAAAAAAGGTGCCAGAGGCGGAAAACAGAAGAAAAAATCAGGCTTCAAACGTTTTCTGATCGCAGTGGCGCTGATCATTGTCTTTCTGGCAGCAGGATTGTATGCATTGGTGGGTAAGGTCTATAGAGAGATGAATTATGAGGAAATCGAATCGGTGGCTTCTTCCCCCATGAAGAAAGAAGGTGTTACTAATATCCTGCTGATCGGTAACGACTCTCGTGAAAATGGAGAGGACGGCAGATCTGACGCCATGATCCTGCTGTCCATCAGCAATAAAACCAGGAAAATCTATATGACATCATTGCTTCGTGATATGTATGTGGAAATTCCCGGGCACAAGGGAAACCGTCTGAATGCTGCCTATTCTTACGGTGGTGCAGAACTGTTAATGGAGACCATAGAGCAGAACTTTGATATCCATATCAGCCGTTATGTGCTGGTGAACTTTGAAGCTTTTGCCAATCTTGTAGATGCTGTCGGTGGCGTGGATCTGGAGTTGACAAGTAAGGAAGTAGAGTACGTGAACGGTTATCTGGTGGAATATAACATTTTACTGGGAAGACCGGAAGGCACTGACTATTTTGCGGATACTTCTGGCGGCATGGTACATCTGAACGGACCGCAGGCATTGGCATATTGCAGAAACCGTTATATTGGTACGGATTTTGGAAGAACCGAGAGACAGAGAAAGGTGTTGACAGAGGTCATTCACAAGCTTCCTAAGGGTGTTCTTACGAATCCTCAGGAACTGATAGATGGTCTGATGCCGAATCTGACTACAAATCTGACACAGACAGAATGCTATCAGTTAAGTCTCATGGCACCGAAGGCTGTGACTTATGATATTATCCAGAACAGTATTCCTCTGGAGGGCACCTATAAAGATGCGACAATCCGTAAGATGGCGGTATTGGAAGTGGATTTTGAAGCTAACAAGAAATTCCTGCAGGAGAATCTGTACGGTGACGGAGACAGCACTTCCACATCGGAAGCTTCAGGGGACTGATGTTACAATGAGCGCAAGAGATTCAATGTGCCAGCATGATGGACGAACGGTGGAGAGGATGTAAGCATCGAGGGTGCGGATCATGATACGACAATAGAGGGAGCAGCTTATGAGGCAGCAAAAAAAGATACTTGCGGCACTGTTTAGTGCGGCAGTTGTAATAATGCTAAATGGGTGCGGTGATGATCTGACACAGCAGGTCTACATTCCGGGAAAGGAAGATCTGGCGCAGCCCATCGGCGGCTATCACACGGAGACACAGACCGGTCAGACGCAGGAGTCTTCCGCAGCCAGTCCCCAGACCGGTACAGCTTCCGGGGAAGCGGATGTGACAGTGCCGGGGATGTCAGAAAGCTCCACGGCTCTGGCAAGTGACCGATATACGATCACAATCTCCGCAGCAGGGGATGTGACATTGGGAACGCATCAGGAGCAGGATTACGGGTCTTCTTTCCGACAGGCCTACGATCAGACAGAGGATGAGGGCTATTTTTTCGAAAATGTGAGAGACATCTTTGATGCGGACGATATGACCATTGTGAATCTGGAAGGACCGCTGACCACATCGGAGCAGATGCGAGAAGACCAGACGTACTGTATCAAGGGAGATCCGGCCTACGCACATCTGCTGACACTGGGGAGCATTGAGGCCGTCAGCTTCGCTAATAATCACCGCCTGGATTATGGCGAACAGGGAAGCCGGGACACGGTGGCGGCACTGGAGCAGGAGGGAATCGTCTATGCCTATGATAAAAATGTAGGTGTTTATGAGATCCCGGACAGTGCGGCAGCCCACGGCGGAGAGCAGAATCTGAAAATAGGGATCATCTCCGTCAATGAGGTAGAATGGGGCGCACAGGCAGAAAAGCTGATCCAGAATAATATCGAAACGCTGCGGGAACAGAAGGTGGACCTGATCCTGGCATGCTGTCACTGGGGAATCGAGAAAGACACTTACCCGGAGGATTATCAGCAGGTACTTGGCAGAAAATGCATTGACTGGGGCGTGGATCTGGTCATTGGTCATCATCCCCATGTCCTTCAGGGAATCGAAGAATATAAGGGCAGATATATTATCTATAGCCTGGCGAATTTCTGCTTCGGGGCCAACCGGAACCCGGCAGATAAAGATACCATGATCTTCCAGCAGACCTTTACATTTGAAAACGGACAGAAGGTGGAGGACCGGAATGCCAGGATCATTCCCTGTCTGGTGAGTTCTGTGTCCACCCGGAATGATTTTAAGCCGACTCCGGCAGCAGGGGAGGATAAGAAGAGAATTTTGCAGCGTATGAATGAATACAGCCGGGATTTCGGTGTGGAATTTGATGACAACGGTGGGATTCTCGTAAATTAAAAGAGAAAGCTCGCAGCGCAGAAAGGGTATGGTTCGACGATGGAAAAAGCATTTAAACTGGATTTTGTCAATGATAAGACAGGAAGTCTGTATGTGAACTGCTGCGGATGCTCCCAGACGGCACCGCTGCACAGCTTCGGACCGGCCTCCAAGCCCCATTACCTGATCCACTATGTCCTGAGTGGCAAGGGGCATTTCCGGTTTCACGACAAGGAATACCGGCTGGAGGCAGGCTACGGCTTTCTGATCCAGCCCAATGAACTGGCTTTTTACCAGGCGGATGCGAAGGACCCCTGGAGTTATTTGTGGGTGGGATTTGCCGGGAGCCGGGCAGAAGAATATTTACACAGCATGGGACTGTCAGACAGACATCCTATTTTTTCCTGTGATAAATCAGAGGAACTGTATTCCATTGTCCGGGATATGATGGAGCACAATACCTTTGGCATTGCGGATGATCTGCGCCGGAACGGACTGCTGGGAGTATTTCTGTCGGTGATCGCCGACAGCGCCGGTGTGGTGGCAAGAGAGGAAGAGGATAAGGGGAACCAGTATGTGAAAAAAGCGGTCTCCTTTATCCAGAGCAACTACTGTAACCCCATCAAGGTCACGGATGTGGCGGACTATGTGTGTATCAACCGCAGCTATTTATATACGCTGTTCCAGAACTATCTGGGGATGTCTCCACAGCAGTTTCTTACTACCTTCCGTATTACCAAGGCGAGAGAGCTTCTGGACTCCACGAATTATCCTATCGAGAGTATTGCACTGTCCTGCGGATACAGCGATGCCCTGGTATTTACCAAGGCCTTTCACGCCATGAAGGGAATGTCCCCTTCGAAATACCGCAAGGAAAGCCACAAGGAGAGCACAAAAGAACAGCTCCAGGAGGTCGAGGGTCTGATCGCCCGGCTCCTGAAGCCGTAGATGAAACTATAAAACCAAACAAGAAAGGGTGCCGCTGTGCGACACCCTTTTGTATTTGACTATTTCTTACTTTCCAGATTTTTCTCTACATATTCCAGAATATAGAAGTTATCCTCCGGCATCTGGCAGCCTACGATGAACAGACCGTTATCATCGGAACAGCGGATGATACGTCCTTCCAGCACATTGTGATCCGGGAGGGCGAAATCATGGATAGTGACAGTGACCCAGGCATTCTTGCTCTGGGTGAAGATATTGTCTGTCGCCAGAAAAGCAAAGCCGTTGGCACTGATATTATCCATGGTAGCTGCATATTCCTTGTCGGAATTTTTGAACTTAATAGTGCAGGCATTGTCCAGATCCATACGGGGGTATTTACGGCGGTTATTGATCCGGGGTCTGGTATTAATGAAGATTTTGAAGGCATGAGCACCCTTTTCAGGAGCAGGAGAGATGGCTGCCTTGTCCCAACAATACAGGATATTGCCTGCAGTGATCTGTAAGGTGCAGGAAGCGGTATTGGTGAGTGCTAGCTCCTTCTGACAGGATACCAGCAGGCCTTCCGGAATCTGTTCGATCAGTTCTCCAAGGTATTCCGTATCTCCCTGACCGACTAATTTCAGATCGATCTTCATGCCTGGCTGAATATCTTCGATACCCATGAAGCCGCCGATACCCAGATCACACATCATGTTCTCCATGACATCTTCAATGGTATTGATATTGGCAGCGGTCTCTTCATATTTACTGAGCATGCGCTCACTGGTCTGGCTGGAGTGTGCAATACAGCCGGTAATGGTCTCCACGATATTAGTTACCTGTTCCATATTGGATACCAGCTGGGTATTGGAACTTTCGACTTCTTTAATTGCATTATCAACTACCTGAATATGTCTGCCGAGCTGTGCGGAATCAGATGCGATCTGATTTACATTTTCACCGGTATGTGTTACCTTTTCCAAAGTGACCTGGATCAGCTTCAAGGTCTCTTCAATGGAAGCGGTCATCTTAGCGGAAGTAGCATCCAGACGGGACAGAGCTTCTCTGATCTGTCCGGAGGAAGCGTGGGTCTCGGTACTTAAGGTACGGATCTGTTCAGCAACGACGGCAAAGCCCTTGCCTGCCTCACCGGCTCTGGCTGCTTCGATGGAAGCGTTTAAGGCCAGCAGGTTCGTCTGATTTGTAATTTTTTCGATGGTACCGGTCTCCTGCTTCACCATGCCAAATTCCTGCTGGAAATTCTGCAGGACATTTTCCAGCTCCGTAGAAAGCTCTGACATCGTAGTTGCAGTGCTTACCAGACTTTGCAGATCTTTTGCACTGACACTGGAATGGGATTCGGTTTTCCCTACCAGAGATACCATTTCGCTGATGAGTGCCACAACATTTTCCACCTGGGCACGGATGTCGGAAGTCATCTGTGTGGAAGAGGTCGTCCGATCCTGCAGCATATGGTTGTTATCCGTCAATTCATTCATACCCAGCATGACCATATCGGAACCGTGCTTGTTCTCGGAAGCCAGCTCTCTTACGACAGTAATGCCGTCCAGAATGGTATTGCTGGATGTCTTGACCTGTTCTACCGTGGTCACGACTCTGTGCAGGTCTGCTTTGATGCTGTCGGTCATGGCACCGTCGGACTCGTTCAAGTGGCGGATGGACATGACATAGCAGATGTAACACAGGATGATACATGACAGCTGCAGCTGGTAATTCTTCATATCGGAAGCACTGTTAAAGCCTAACATGTAGCGGTAGACGGCAGCGCCCACAATGATCAGAGAGTTGACGATACCGCAGTTGATCATGAATTTCCGGTTCTTATACAGGACCAGTAAGCTTGTCACCGGAAGGATGTAAGTGAATGCGATGGGTGACGCTGTGGTACAGATAACAAAGGTATAGAAGATGCCGTAACCGATGACCAGATCGTAGCGGTAGAGTTCCGTTGCCCAGCCCTTTACACGTAACAGCACTTCGCCGAAGATCAAAGGCAGCCAGCATAATGCCAGAAAGATCAGATAAGAAGTGGTGGGATATAATCCCCCGGACGCATCGGAGCCATAGTTGGCACTCAGTAAAACAGCAAAAACGATCCAGATCTTACGAGCCTTCCGATTGGCTTTTTCTTTGAAAACATTTTCGTCGTATGTCATGATACACATCCTCCTTTACATTCTTCCCCGGTATGTTCAAAAAAGTGAATCAAATGGTGGATCACTTCCCTGCTTTCCGGAAGCTCCGGGTAAAAAGCGCTGAACGCATGGGTCAGGCGGGGATCCTTCGGATAGTTGATCAGTTTATGAGGCATCTGATGTCTGCGCAGAGCCTTTTCAAAATTCAGAGTATAGCTCTGAAGATTATCGTTGTCACTGGTGATCAGGAGACTGGGTGGCAGGCTGGTCACGATGTCCGGGTGCTCCGGAGATACATAGGGGGCAAAAGCACTTTTTTTATAATGTCGGCCGTAGAGATATCTGGGGAGGAAAAGTCCGATCTGATCCAGGCGGTTCGTATAGAACATACCGCTGACCAGGCCAAGTGCCCGGACTGGCAGGTCAGAAGGGGTTACTCCGGCAGCCTGTGCCAGTGCAGTGCTTCGCTGCATGGCGATTCCATAAGTCAACAGACAGGCACCGCCGCTGTCGCCGCAGGCATATATGTGGGAAATGTCACCGCCGTATTCCGTCAGATGATCCCGGATAAAATCCAGTGCCAGATGCAGGTCAGCCAGCTGGTCATAGAAGAGACAGTCCGGTATCAGCCGGTACTCAATGCTGAACACCAGATACCCCGCCTCACAAAGGGAAGCACAAAAGGGACGGTTGAATTCCTTGTTCCCTATGAGAAGGCCTCCGCCATGTACGTTGATGATGACCGGGAGAATCTCTCCATCCCGTCCCCTGGGACGGTAGACATCCAGACGATGTGCCGGAACATGCTTCTCGTCATAGAAAATATCCGATTGTAGGAAAACGTCTTCCGGAAGAGGGTACTCTTTGCCCCTGGAAGCGCAGCTTTGCTCAAATGCCGCCCGCTGCTTATAGAACATTTTACATATAAAGCTTTTCATGTGTACTCCTGATTCTGACTGTATATGTTTCAATAAAAGAGAAATATTTGTCGAAAAATAGCAATATGCAGTCTTTAAAAGAATACCACAGAAATGAAAGGATTAAAATAGAAAAATGCAACATTCTATTATGGAATGTTGCATTTTGTCTTGCACTACATATTTCGGCTGACCATGGGAAAACTTTAGCCTTTTTTACAAAAATCGTTAATACGTTATTCTCATATCACTATAGCAATTATACAAGCCGTATGTCATAGCTGTATGTCACGAAATACGGCATCTTTGTCATCCTGTTCAATTCCCAGATAATGTTTTGTGATCTGAAAAGAAGAATGATTGTAAATCTCCATCAGCAATGCGGGCGGAGTTCCCATTTTCCATGCGTGGTAGCCGAAGGTCTTCCGCAGGGAGTGACACCGGATCACATCTTCGATCCCGACGGCTTCGGCAGCTTTGCGGACAATGCGGTAAGCCTGATATCGGGAGAGTGGGGATTCGACTTTTCTGGGGCTGGGGAAGAGGTAGTCTGTGTCGGCTATGGAAGTCTGTGTTTTCCGGTAGGACTGTAATGTTTTTTGAAGTTCTCTGTTGATCAGGATTCTGGTTTCTTTTTCTGTTTTTTTCTCCGTGATCAGGAGATGAGTGTAAAAGCGGCTGTGTTCTGTGCAATAGACATCTCCCCAGGTGAGATGAAGGATGTCGTTGATGCGGAGAGCGGTGTTCAGACCGATCAGGATGAGTGTGTAATTACGGGAGTTGGGCTGTTTGGTAAGGTAGTAATTTTTAAAATCGTGTAAAAGCTGTTTGCTGCGGATAGGTTGTGTCGTGCTCATAATGGCCTCCTTGAAAGAATAAATGAATTAGGAAAATGCAACATTCCATAATAAAATGTTGCATCAGCGCAAACCAGCAGGCAAGGAAGGCTGAATAAAAACAGGGAGGTTATCAATATGCTGCGTCTGACCGTTAGTCCGGAAGAATACCTGATGATCAATGACAATATCAAGATCGTGTTCCTGGGAGGAACCAAGAATCATCTCCGTATCATGATCGATGCACCGAAAGAGGTGAACATCGTGCGAAGCACGGTGCTGGAGAACCAGATCACAGATCCGGAGGAGAGAGCGAAGCTTCCTAAATATTATGCGGAAGAAGAGCACCCGGAGAAGTACCGCAAAAAATCCAACGTGATCATTACAAAGGGAAATGCGGACAAATAATTTCATATGGTAATAACCGGAGGAAGAGCGGCTCTGTCAGGGCCCGACAGGGAAGCTCCTACTCCGGTTACTATAAAAACTAAAAACAAGTATCTGGGAGAAAAGGATTTCTCAATAACAATACAGATACGCACACTGCCGCAAAAGGAATTGGGCAGTAATACAAGGAGGTAAATTATTATGGTAGTACAACACAATCTTACAGCTATGAACTCTAACAGAATGTTAGGTCTGACCACCGCTTCTCAGGCAAAGTCCACCGAGAAACTGTCTTCCGGTTACAAGATCAACCGTGCAGCTGATGATGCAGCAGGCCTGTCCATCAGTGAGAAGATGAGAAAGCAGATCAGAGGTCTGACACAGGCTTCCCTGAATGCACAGGATGGTATTAGTGCAGTACAGACCGCTGAAGGCGCTCTGACCGAAGTACACGATATGCTGCAGAGAATGAACGAACTGGCAGTTAAGGCTTCTAATGGTACTAACAGTGAAGATGACAGAAGCTATATCCAGAATGAAATTGATCAGTTAGTAACAGAAATTGATCGTGTATCTACTACGACTAAGTTTAATGAAACTTATCTGTTACAGGGTAATGCAAGAGGTACTGTTTCTGCTACTGATACGGATCAGAAGGTTGAAAGTAAATTAGCTAACGTGGAATTAAATGCTGCAGCAGGTTCTGAATTAGTAGCAGGAGATGTTGTTCTTGGTAAAGTAACAGCAGAAGTAAAGAATAATGCAGGTGGAGCTCTTATCGGCAATTTAAGTGGAAGTGTACTGAATGCATTAAATGATGCTACAGCTGGCGAAATTACTATTACCCAGAAGCAAGATGCTGGTAAGAATGTGGATCAGTATGAAGTTAAAGGTGGCGCAGACGGAACTACTGTTGTGGCAACTTTAACACAGGCACAGCTTAAAAAAATGGGTGTCAATATTACCGATGGAGGAACTGGAGCTGCGGGTGAGATGGTGATTCAATTGAAATGGAATCAGACAGAGCAGAAAGATTTACAGGCAGGATTATCCATTAAGGCGGCTGCTGGTGATACTTCAGCTGATAAATTAAAGGATTCGGGATTAAAAGTAGGAGACGAGGTAAAAGTCACAATTAAGGCTGAGCAGGATGCTACAACAGGGAATACTGTTACAAAATTGAAAGCTTATGATAATGCATATGTACCTGATGCATTAAATGTAAGTTTACATGTAGGAGCTGATTCATCTAACGATAATAAGATTGAGATGAGCATTGAATCCATGAGTTCAAAGAGCCTTGGACTGGTCAACGAAGATGGTAAGCTGCTGGTTGATGGAAAAGATAGCACCAATGCTGATAAGGCTATAGATACAATCGCTCAGGCTATCCAGAAGGTATCCACTCAGCGTTCCGCACTTGGTGCCGTTCAGAACCGTCTGGAGCATACCGTTAACAACCTGGATAACGTAGTTGAGAATACCACCAGCGCAGAGAGCCAGATCCGTGATACCGATATGGCTACTGAGATGGTTAAGTACTCCAACAACAACATCCTGGCTCAGGCAGGTCAGGCTATGCTGGCTCAGGCTAACCAGTCTAATCAGGGCGTACTGTCTCTGTTACAGTAAGCTTAAGCTGAGATCAGGTTGTTTCCAAAGAGGAACGAACCATATCTGTAAGAGTTATGTAAGAACCAAAGGGCAGTCCATGATGGGCTGCCCTTTTTGGTTCTTATAAGGCCTTTTGATCATCCAAAGATTTCCTTTCCAACTCCTTCGAAAAATTATCATAGTAATCCATGGCTGCCTGTGTAGAAATAGAAAGCTCAGTTTCTAATTCTCGGATAGTATCTTCTCTTGATAAATGAAATTTTTTACATAATCGAATCATTCCCTTAACCTCGCCGTCCTCTACACCATCCTTATAAATAACTCTCTTTTCCGCCTCAGCGTCATATTCGAAAAAGTTCATATCAATGTGCTCCTTTTACATAATTTTTTGTGCTTTTGAGAATTCATTTTCAAATTCCTTTGAAAATTTTTCGTAATAGTCAATGGCAGATTGCGTAGGGATTGATAGTAGAGTCTCTAACTTGTGGATTGCATCCTCTTTTGACAAGTTAATGTCCTTACATGACCGAACAATTTCTTTTGCTCTGCCTTCTTCTACGCCATCCTTATAAATGACCCTCTTTTCCGCCTCAGCGTCATATTCGAAAAACACCATATCAATAACCTCCTTCTTATTCTCAAGCAAAAATTCCTTCAAAATTGTTCTATGCGGTTGCGTTAATTTTCCTTTTGCAAAGGAATAATTTCCAAAGAATAGCCAAGAGGAATCAACACTTTTAAAAGAGTGTCCAATTGCGGTGTAGAGCGCAGAGATTCTATTCTTGCAATGGCAGGCTGTTTTACCCCACTGATTTTTGCAAGATCTCGTTGGGTTAATCCCTGCTTTTCGCGGGCTTCTATCATTTTACCGATTAATTTCACTTCAAGGTTTATGATTTCCCGGTCTTCCTCGGAAACGTAATCATTATCGTTGAACATTTCGTCAAAATTCGTATATTTTTTCATGAATTATTCCTTTCCAGCCAATCATGCATATTTGCCAAGGCTTTGTTTATTTCTCGATGAGGAGTTTTTTGAGTTTTTTTAATATAGTAATGTAATAAGACAAATTTATTGTCCTTCCAATAAAAGAAAAAAATGCGATTATTTAAAGGTCGTAATTCCCACAAATCCCCCTTTATATGTTTAACAATTGGATTTCCGATTCTGGTTCCATATTCTTTTAATGCTTTTATGTAAGCAAATATTTTGTTTTTCTGTATGCGAACTGTTTTGTTATATATTGATTTCTTGGCTAAATCGGCAAAATAATCGCTTATAGCAGAATAGCCATTTTTGTCAAAATAATACTCAATATCGTACATTATAATGTCCTTTCTAAAAGATAACATATTAGTTATCAAACGTCAACAATAAGTCCTATAATAATTAATTTCTTAAATTGCGGTAATAAGGGAAAACTTTGACCACTGACGGGTCTATAAGAATTTTGAAAGAAGAAAAATTACTTCCAATACCACCATACCATAGGGATTCCTTATTGGCAAGTCTGAAAAATGTTACAAACAGACCATGAAAACATGAGAAAAATGTTACAGAACGCTTCTAAAGTTTTACTTTCCCGGCAT
>CAKSAM010000034.1 GCA_934436245.1 uncultured Acetatifactor sp. | reverse complement strand
TTAACAAAAGAACAACAGGAAATATATGATGGAAAACAGGGAGCGACCCTGGCGAAGGTCATGCAGACGCTGGTGCGTTACGGCGAACTGTTCGGTGCGGACAGTATGGTGCCTGTGACCAGTAAATACAACCATCTGGTAACATCCTTCGGCTTGAAAGCACTGGCGCCGGTGTATGAACTGATGAATCAGCTGATCGAATCCGGCAATGTATCCAAACAGAAATTTTCCGCGGATCCGAGACCACTGGATCCCAATGTGCCCAGTTCTTTTTTACAGGATTTTGTGTTCAAGAATTTCATGTACTCCAAGCAGGATGACTACGAGAAACAGCTGACACAGCTGGGTATCATGGAAAAGGATGCTTACACCTGCACCTGTTATATGGATGAAGTGGGAAATACTCCGGCCATGGGAGAGGTGCTGTCATGGTCTGAGTCTTCCGCAGTGGTTTATGCCAACTCCGTATTGGGGGCAAGATGCAATCGTAACTCCGGTATCATTGACCTCATGGGCTCGGTAGTAGGCTATGTGCCCCGTTTCGGCCTGCTGACGGATGAAGGCAGAAAAGCCACCTGGATCGTGAAGATCGAGACAACGAAGAAGCCGGAAGCACAGCTGCTTGGATCTGCCATTGGTATGAAAGTCATGGCGGATGTTCCCTATATCGTAGGACTGGACAAATGGCTGGGCGGTGAGCTGGATGATGCTACAAAGACTTATCTGAAAGACTTTGGCGCAGCGACTGCTTCCAACGGTGCGGTAGGTCTGTACCATGTGGAAAATATCACTCCGGAGGCTGTAAAATACGGAAAAGATCTGATCGCGGAGGATGCAAAGGTCTACGTGGTAGATGATGCGGAACTTCAGAGGGTCTATGAGAGCTATCCGGTGATCTGGAAAAAGAAGGATGCCAAGCCGAAGCTGTGTTTCATGGGATGTCCCCATATGAGTTTACAGCAACTCATCGACTGGACGGAAAAAGTCTCTCAGAGCCTGAAAGAAGCCGGTAGAACCAGAGTATGTATTCCTACCGTATTCACGGCGGCACCCGCGGTACTGAAAAAATTTCAGGAGACCCCTTATGCGGAGACGTTAAAGGCAACGGGAGTTATTACTTCCTATATCTGCCCGTTAATGTATATGAACAATCCTCTCAGCGAGAAGATGCCGGTCATTACTTCCAGCAACAAGCTGCGTACCTATACCAGCGCAAGATATTATACCAATGCTGAGATCTTAGAGCAGATCACGAAGGGAGGAGCGGACAAATGAAAGAATTTAAAGGAAGAATCGTAGCCTCCGGAACCGTAACAGCCAAAGCACTGGTATCTCACGGAGGTCTGAATACACTGGCATCTTTCCAGAAGGCATTACAGTTCGGCGATAAAAAAGCAACCTGCGGAGATCAGAATAACCCCGATCTCTACGGCAAACAGATGGCGGGCAAGGCATTGTGTCTGCCGACGACCATCGGATCTACCACCGGCGGACTGGTACTTTACTGTGCCTGCTCCATGAACAGACAGCCGGCATGTATGCTGTTTTCCGAACCCATTGATTCCCTGGCAGCAGCCGGAGCAATCCTGGCGGACGTATGGCTGGACAATGTGCAGATGCCTGTCATTGACAGCCTGGGGGAAGAATTCCTGGAATATGTGAAGGATGACATGAATATTACCGTCAAAGAAGACGGTACGGTAGTAGTGGAATAGTTCAAATAGCTTTCAGAACAGCTTTCGAAGGAAACTTCGGAAGCTGTTTACTATTTTATGGAAAACTTTTATGGAAAAAATTTATTTTTCTGCAACCGAAAATACGATATGCTTATCTAATGTATGTGAACACAAAATACCTTGCAAGGCATCCGGCCGGATGAAGAACGGGAGGAACCATGGAGAAACTGGTGAAAAAAGCGAAAAAAGGAGACGCGGAAGCATTCATTGCTCTGATGGAACAGAACAGGCAGAGCATGATACGGATCGCATTCGCTTATCTGGGGAACGAAGAGGATGTTGCCGATGCCATGCAGGAGACCATACTTTCAGCTTTTGAAAAGCTGGATACCTTACGAAGAACTGAATATTTCAGAACCTGGCTGATTCGTATTCTGATCAACCAATGTATTGCAATGAGACGGCACAGGAGTCGGACGGTTCCCATGAACGAGGCGGAGGAAGCTTCACAGTTCTATGATTTCAGTACAGATCTGGAATTCAATGATCTGTTGAAAACTCTGCCGGAGGACAGCCGGCTGATCTTCCAGATGTATTATGGGGAACAGTTTTCCATAGGAGAGATCGCACAGCTGCTCCATATGAAAGAAAATACGGTGAAGAGTAAAATTCACCGGGGCAGAGAACAACTGAGATCGCAGATGGGTGTAGGAAAGGAGAAGTGCCATGGCAAACAGTCCGTTGATTGACAGAAAAATAGAGGAAGCATACGGAATTATCAGAGAAACATCAGAAAAGAAAAAAAGACAGAGGCGAAAAAGAAAGTTCGTGCAGACGGGGGCTGCTGCGGCAGCGATTGTTGTAGCTATTGGATTCTGTGCGGCAAATCCGGTCTTGGCAAAAGAACTGCCTCTGATCGGCAGCGTGATAGAACGGGTACAGGAGCTGCTGGGGTTTCAGGAGATTCCGACAGAAGAAATTGTAACGCTGGTACCAACAGGGCAAGGAACATACAATGCCGGGGAGAGAGAAGAGGCTGGGGACAACAATACCGGAGCCACTGGGATCCAGAGTACGGAAAGCAGTATGGAAGTTGTAGAACCGGCGCAGTATCAGGTATCGGATCAGGGCTACACCATTACTTTGACGGATTATTATGCCACAAACCAGGCAATTTTCCTGGGGGTAAAAATGAAGAGCGAGGAAGGATTTCCTGAGATGTCAGCGAATAGTGACGGAAAAAGCCAGATCATGATCGCAACGCTGGAGGAGTATTCTTTCCGAAGCGGCGATCCGGTACACGGGGGCAGGGCGCTTGTGGGGCAGCTTGTGGATAAACATACTTTTCTGGGACTGATCCGTATCGATTACAAATCGATCCAGACAGGGGATCAGGGATATTATGAAGAGATTCCGGAAGAAATGTCCCTGCAGTTGGAAATCCCGTATTTTTTCCTATATCCGAAGGGGGCTTCCGAAGAGACAGTACGCGGCAACTGGAAATTCCCGGAGCTTTCAGTCTCCCAGAGCGATAAGGAAATGCAGGTAATAGAGATAGGCGAAACGAATGCAGCGGGCTTCGGGCTGGACAGAATCGAAGTCTCTCCGGTGGAGCTTACGGTATATGACATTTTCCCGGAAGATCATCTTGTTATGACCGTAGTGTTGGATAAAGATGGAAGAAAACTGACATACGCAGGAAACAATACCAACGAGCTGGCGGTCAGCGGATACGATATATCCGAGATCACAGTGTACCTCTATGATTATGACGAATACATGGAGATCAAGGGGCTGGCATTGGGAGAAAATTCGACAGCATTCCGGGAAATACTTGAGAAAAATGCTCTTTATGAAAAAAAGATTTCGATAGAAACAGACAAGTCGTAGTATATCTGCTGTGGCAGCCGCAATGACAGCTGAAGGCGTAGTTAGCATAGCTGCGTTTCATGAAAAGCAGAAAATAGTGAAGCTACAGGCGAAGTAAGAACACAAACGGCTTTCGGAGATCCCCCGGAAGCCGCATGTTGATGGATTTAAAAATCCGCAAATTTATGCTTTTGCATATAATCTCTTAAGATACAGGGTGGTGTTTTCTGATAATGCACCGCACATATTATTTGGTCAGCTCAGCAACGACCTGATTGATGACCTTGCCGTCAGCCTTGCCCTTCAGTTCGCCCATAACAGCCTTCATGATCTGTCCCTTATTTTTTGTAGCCAGAACCTCTGCGAATTTCTCTTCCAGAATTGCCTTGACTTCCTCAGCGGAGAGCATCTTGGGAGCAAATTCGCTCATAATCTCATAGCGCTTCTTGTATTCCTCCAGCAGCTCGGTACGGTCTGCGGGGCAGGTATCGATCTGCTCCTTCACGGCTTTGATCTCTTTTAAGATGGCTTCGTTGGCCATCTCATCGGGAATATTGTCACGGCAGCCGTTGTCGATTCCCTTTTTCTTTACAGCGGATACCAGTGCGGAGATGGCATCCTTTCTGAATTTATCCTTTGCCTTCATGGCAGCAATCATAGCATCCTGTAATTCTTTTAATTTCATTGTGGTCTCCTCTCTGGAACAAAATCTCCAAATGTTTTCTGTGTTTTATTATACTCTCACAGATGAAAACTGAAAAGAAGAAAATGTGAATATCTGTCAGCTTATATCCGGCTTGTTTACACAGATATTACATGTTGTTTACCTGCCCAAGATAGTGTTGCTGCAACAGTTTTGGTAATATAGAATGCGCCTTGGAGAAAAAAGCAACTGCGAAACAGGATGTAGCGTATCGTAGCACGAATTTGCAGGCGGATGGTACAATGAACACGAAATAAGATGTATATAAAGACACGGGAATCAACACATGATGGAAGGAAAGAAGTAGAAGAATGACATATAGTGAAATCAGAAAAAATGAAGAAGTACTGACATTTATTAAAAAAGGAAATGCGAATCTGGGTGCCATGGGATTCACCGATCATTCGGAGGCGCATTCGGGACTGGTGGCAGAGCGGGCAGCGGAGATTCTGAAAAAATTTGGGTATCCGGAAAAAGATATTGAACTTGTGAAGATCGCCGGATTTATGCACGATATCGGAAATGCGGTGAACCGCAGACACCATGCAGAGTACGGGGCGCTGCTTGCAAATGATATTCTGAAGAAGACAGACCTGTCCCTGGAGGACCGGGTGCAGATCGTGTCCGCTATCGGATTGCATGACGAATCTACCGGCGGTGCTACTGATCCCATCTCCGCTGCACTGATCATTGCAGATAAGACCGATGTCCGCAGGAGCAGAGTCCGGGAGAAGAATAAGGCAACCTTCGATAAACATGACCGCGTCAATTATGCGGTTACGGATACAAAGCTTAAGATCAATGTGGAGAAGAGAGTGATTTCACTGAATCTGCAGATTGATCCGAAGATCTGCAGCATGTATGAGTATTTTGAAATATTCCTTGGACGTATGATGATGTGTAAGCGTGCAGCGGAAGTGCTGGAGGCGTCCTTCAAACTGACTGTGAATGGATCAAAGGTGCTGTAGACCGTGGAATTTCACAGCATTTGAAAGGATGAGTCAGGGATAATAATCAGGTATGGATCACTAGAGAAATGTAAGCACTTACACCGACATATAACTTGGATACACATGCATATTTCACAAAAAGATAGATAAAAAATTAACTTTCTTAAAACCTATTGATAGTTTTTATTATTTAGGATACAATTACATAGGTATAGAAAATGAATAGCCGACAGAAAACGGCTATTTTTTTAAAATTAAAATGTAAGCACTTACAAACCAACCTATCAGATATACGACAATGAACTACCGGCAGTGGGATAGTGCAATTACAACTGCCACGGTTACAGCATGTGGTGCAGAAAGTAACGTGGGCAACAGCCTGCAGAATGGAGAAGATTATGAGCCGATTAAAGATAGCTACCCCGAATAAAGCCCAGCTTACGGTGGAACGCCTGTACAAAGATCTGGAGAGAAGAATTATTGCCAGTCCGCCTGGATTGTGTCCAGTGGATTTACAGCTATCTTTTCTGAAAATGTGTCATGCACAGACTTGTGGTAAATGTGTACCCTGTCGTGTGGGACTGGGACAGCTGCAGAATCTGATGGAGGATGTACTGGCAGGCAAAGCTTCTTTGAAAACGCTGGATCTGATCCGGAATACTGCCTCCGACATTATGGATTCCGCAGACTGTGCTATTGGTTATGAGGCGGCGCATATGGTACTGGCCGGACTTGATGGCTTTCGTGAGGATTATGTTTACCATATTGAACATGGTGGAAAATGTTCCTGCCATATCACTCAGCCGGTGCCCTGCGTGGCACTGTGCCCTGCAGGTGTGGATATCCCCGGTTACATAGCCCTTGTGAAGGAAGAACGCTATGCGGATGCTGTGAAGCTGATCCGCAAGGACAATCCGTTTCCTACCGCCTGTGCACTGATCTGCGAACATCCCTGTGAGGCGAGATGCCGTCGTAACATGATCGACAGTGCCATCAACATCAGAGGGTTGAAGCGTATGGCAGTGGACAATGCCAGAGCCAACACCGTTCCGCTTCCCGGGAAAGCGGAGAGCACCGGCAAAAAGGTAGCTATTATCGGCGGAGGCCCCGGTGGACTGTCTGCAGCATATTATCTGGAACTGATGGGACACCATGCTGTGGTATTTGAGGAAAAGAGTAAACTGGGCGGTATGCTGCGTTATGGAATTCCCAATTACCGGTTCCCAAGAGAACGCCTGCAGGAGGATATTGACACAATCCTGTCCACTGGAGTGGAAGTAAAATTAAACACCAGAGTCGGTAACGGGGATGGTGAAATTTCTTATAATAAAATACATGAAGAATATGATGCGGTCTATATCGCCATCGGGGCACATACGGATAAAAAGATCGGCATTGAGGGAGAGGATGCCAACGGTGTCATGTCTGCGGTAGAAATGCTGCGCCGCATTGGTGACGATGATATGCCTGACTTCAAGGATAAGACGGTGATCGTAGTCGGAGGTGGCAACGTAGCCATGGACTGTACCCGTTCTGCGATTCGACTGGGGGCAAAAAAGGTGGGAATCGCCTATCGCAGAAGACAGAGTGACATGACGGCACTCCCCGAGGAAGTGGAAGGAGCCATTGCAGAGGGGGCAGAACTCTACAGTCTGAAAGCACCTCACAGGATCGAGGCTGATGAGAACGGCAACGTAACGGCACTGTGGGTAGAACCACAGATCATTGGTCCTATTGATGCATGGGGACGTGCCCGTCCGATTCAGGCAGAGGTACCTCTTATGAGAATTCCCTGTGATATTGTCGTAGTAGCTATCGGTCAGGGAATCGAAACCCGTCATTTTGAAGAGGCAGGAATCTCTGTGAAGAGAGGCACCATCACAGCCATGAGTGACAGTGAAGTCAAGGATGTTCGCGGCGTATTTGCCGGAGGTGACTGTGTGACCGGTCCGGCTACCGTGATTCGCGCCATTGCTGCCGGAAAAGTAGCTGCCGCCAATATCGACGAATATCTTGGGTATCATCATGTGGTGCCCTGCGATGTGGAGATTCCACCGGTATCCTATGAAGATAAAGAACCCTGCGGACGGATCCAGCTTGGTGAAAAAGAAGCCGGAGAGCGCAAGACGAATTTCGATGCTTTCGAATGCGGCATGACAAAACAGGAGGCCTGTCAGGAAGCGGGCAGATGCTTACGCTGCGACAAATACGGCTACGGCAGCTTAAAGGGCGGCCGTGCAGCCATCTGGTAAAAAGAGGAGCAAACAATGGGCGAAAAAATGATAAACCTTACAATAGACGGCTTACAGGTGCAGGTTCCGGAGGGAACCAGCGTCATGAGTGCAGCAGCTGGCAGCGGCATCGAAGTGCCACACCTGTGCTTTTTAAAAGATATTAATGAGATCAGTGCCTGCAAGGTCTGCGTGGTGGAAGTGCAGGGGAAGAGTAAGCTGATCACTGCCTGTAACAGTCCGGTGGAAGAGGGAATGGTAGTATTTACCAATTCTCCGAAAGTACGTCGTGTACGCAGGACCAATGTGGAATTGATCCTGTCCCAGCACGACTGTCACTGTGCAACCTGTGTCAGAAGCCGTAACTGCAATTTACAGCAGATATCCAATGATCTTGGAATCCTGGAAGTGCCTTTTGCAGAAGAAGTTCCCGAGACACCCTGGGATCATTCCTTCCCCCTGATCCGGGACTCCAGAAAATGTATCAAATGTATGCGCTGTGTACAGATCTGTGATAAAGTCCAGTCTATGCATGTCTGGGATGTGCAGAACACCGGATCCCGTACCACGGTGGATGTGGCAGACAACAAAACCATCGACTGTTCCGACTGTACACTGTGCGGACAGTGCATTACCCATTGCCCTACCGGCGCATTACGGGAGCGTGATGATACCTACAAGGCCTTTGAAGCACTGGCGGATCCGGAGAAGATCACGGTAGTCCAGGTGGCACCGGCGGTAAGAACCGCATGGGGTGAGGAGTTGGGACTGAATGCGGAGGAAGCTTCCGAGGGCAAAATGGTGGCAGCATTAAAGCGCATCGGTTTTGACTATGTATTCGATACTAATTTTGCAGCAGATCTGACCATTATGGAAGAGGGAAGCGAACTACTGGAACGTCTGGAAAATTCCGGAAAATATGCATGGCCCATGTTTACCTCCTGTTGTCCCGGCTGGGTAAGCTTCGTATCCAAAAAATATCCGGAGTATTTGCGGAATCTGTCCACAGCCAAATCTCCCCAGCAGATGTTTGGCGCCATGGCGAAGACTTATTTTGCACAAAAAAAAGGGATTGATCCTAACAATATCTGCTGTATCTCCATCATGCCCTGTGTTTCCAAAAAGAGAGAGGCGTCTCTTTCTTATATGAAGAGTGCCGGAGCCGGGCAGGATGTGGATATTGTACTGACTACCAGAGAGTTTGTGCGGATGATCCGTGCTGAGCATATCAATACACGGTTTTTGAAGGAACAGACCTTTGATTCCCCACTGGGAGAAAGTACCGGTGCCGGAGTGATCTTCGGTGTTACCGGTGGTGTTATGGAGGCAGCACTTCGTACGGCATATGCTGTAGTGGAAGGAAAGAATCCGGAAGCGGATGCGTTCCGGGCAGTCAGAGGAAAAGATGGCAGAAGAGAAGCAGACTTTGTATTGGGAGACAAGACTTTACATACCTGCACTGTCAGTGGACTGGCCAATGCAGGGAAGCTGATGGAGGATATTAAGGCAGGAAAAGTGTTTTATGATTTTGTGGAAGTTATGGCGTGCCCCGGCGGCTGCGTCGGGGGCGGCGGACAGCCGATCCATGACGGCTGTGAATCCGCCGGACAGCGTGGAGAAACTCTGTATCGACTGGACAGCGAAAGAAAGCTTCGGTTCTCCCATGAGAATCCTGAGGTGCAGAAAGCCTATGAAGAATTCCTGGAAAAGCCCTTGAGCCGCACCGCACACAAATTCCTGCATTCCGAGCATGTGAACGAATTATATTTTGAAACACACAACTACTTGTAATACCAGGTGACCGATTCATACGCAGGGCATGCTTGCATGCACCTGCGTATGAATCAGGGAACCGCCCAAACATGAGGAAGAAGCGATTTGCGAAGCAAATCAGCGGAATCCGAATGTTTGCAGAATTGCGAAAGCTGCAAAGCAGCAGAGCAATTCGTGGGTATTACAATGCTTGGTTTAGCGCTTGCATGCGCCTGCGTCTAAATCAGGGAACCGCCCAAACATGAGGAAGAAGCGATTTGCGAAGCAAATCAGCGGAATCCGAATGTTTGCAGAGACCCCTTGACTTTTTTCCACACAGGGGCTATACTGTGTATAGTTTAAAGATGATTACTAGATTAAGAGTGGACGTGCGCCACTCTTTCTTGTTGTTGTAATGATGGTTCATATCAGTAAAGGAGGGCATACATGTCCAGACGAGAGGACTATGAAAGCAGAACCGAAGAACTGCTTACACCCATCGCAGAAAGCAACCATGTGGAGATCTACGATGTGGAGTATGTAAAGGAAGGCAGTGACTACTATCTGAGAGCCTACATTGACAAGCCGGAAGGTGTGAATATTCTGGATTGTGAGAATGTCAGCAGGGCATTATCCGAAGCTCTGGACAAGGCAGATTTCATTCCGGATGCGTATATCTTGGAAGTCAGCAGTCCGGGACTGGGAAGAACGTTGAAAAAAGATAAGCATTTGCAGAAGAGCATCGGCGAAGAGGTAGAGATCAAATTATTCAGACCCATTGACAAATGCAAAGAGTTTTCCGGAATTCTGGAGAGCTTTGATGCAGATAGCATTACAATCACGGAAAACGGCAATCCGAGAACTTTTGCCAGAGCAGACGTTGCATTGATCCGTCTGGCACTTGATTTTTAATACTATTCAGAGCTATGTGAATATCACAACTATTGGCGAATGGGGTTCTGAATGGTGATAGCTTGTAAAATAAGAAGAAACCATACACTAAGAAAAGGCGGAAGCCGGAATGGAGGAAATAATGAATAAGGAATTAATGGAGGCACTGGACGTTCTGGAGAAAGAGAAGGAGATCAGCAAGGAGACCTTGTTTGAAGCCATCGAGAACTCTCTTATGACGGCCTGCAAGAACCATTTTGGAAAGGCTGACAATGTCCATGTGGAGATCAATAGAGAGACCTGCGATTTCCTGGTATATGCCGAGAAGGAAGTTGTTCCCACAAAGGATGATGTAGAGGATGACTGCTTACAGATTGCGCTGGAGGATGCACAGGAGATCTCCAAAAAGGCACAGGTAGGTGACATGATCCACGTAGAGATCAAGTCCAAGGAGTTCGGACGTATCGCTACCCAGAATGCCAAGAACGTGATCTTACAGAAGATCCGTGAGGAAGAGAGAAGCGTGATCTACAACCAGTACTACGAGAAGGAAAAGGATGTTGTGACCGGTGTGGTACAGCGTTATGTAGGCAGGAACATCAGCATTAATCTGGGTAAGGCGGATGCCATGCTGACCGAGAACGAGCAGGTAAAGGGTGAAGTATTCAAACCCACCGAGCGTATCAAGGTCTACATCGTGGAAGTAAAGAACACCCCGAAGGGACCTCGTATCAATGTAAGCCGTACTCATCCGGAACTGGTAAAGAGACTGTTCGAATCCGAAGTTACAGAGATTAAAGACGGCACCGTGGAGATCAAGAGTATTGCCAGAGAAGCAGGAAGCCGTACCAAGATTGCTGTATGGAGCAATAACCCCAATGTAGATGCAGTCGGTGCCTGCGTAGGCATGAATGGTGCCCGTGTTAATGCTATCGTAGAAGAGTTACGCGGTGAGAAGATCGATATCGTGAACTGGGATGAGAACCCCGGCAATCTGATCCAGAATGCGTTATCTCCTGCCAAGATCGTAGCAGTATTTGCAGACCCCGATGAAAAGACTGCCAAGGTAGTCGTACCTGATTATCAGCTGTCCCTGGCTATCGGTAAGGAAGGTCAGAATGCAAGACTGGCAGCAAGACTGACTGGTTACAAGATCGACATTAAGTCTGAGACACAGGCCAAGGATGCTCCCGGTTTCCGCTATGAGGACTATGTGGACGACTATGAAGACGGCAATGATGATGAGTTTGATGGAGAGCAGGAATAATCAATGGCAAAAAAGATTCCACTGAGGCAGTGTGTAGGCTGCGGAGAAATGAAAGGCAAAAAGGAAATGCTGCGTGTCCTGAAGACTCCGGAAGGAGAAATCTGTTTAGACACAACGGGCAAAAAGAACGGACGTGGTGCATATATATGCAGACAGAAGGAATGCCTGCAAAAGGCCCGGAAGAACAAAGGATTAGAGCGTTCTTTCAAGATGAGTATTTCTCCGGAAAGTTATGATATGCTGGAAAAGGAGTTTGATCAGCTTGAAACAGAATAAGATTTATTCCCTTTTGGGACTTGCGATGAGGGGGCGTAACCTGGTAAGCGGTGAATTCCAGACGGAGGACGCTGTGAAGAAAGGTTCTGCCATGTTGGTGATCGTTGCAGAAGATGCATCCGCCAATACGAAAAAGTTGTTTCACGACAAATGTTCCTATTATGAAGTCCCGGTATATGAATATGGCACAAAGGAAGAACTCGGCTGGGCCATCGGCCGGGACTTAAGATCTTCGGTAGGTGTGTGTGATGTGGGATTGGCAGATGCACTTATTAAGCAGTTGGAAGCGAATTTGCCCGGTTAGGCAGAATGGAGGAAAGCATGGCGAAAATCAAAGTACATGAACTCGCAAAAGAATTAGAACTACAGAGTAAGGATATATTGAATTTTTTACAGGAAAAAGGAATTGAGGCAAAGGCAGCACAGAGTTCCCTGGAAGAAGATGCGGCAGCTCTGGTACGTAACAGCCTCGGACATAAAAAGGCAGCACCTGCTGTTGAAAAAGAGGCACCGGTAAAAGCAGAAAGCGCAAAACCTGCGAAGGAAAAGGCACAGACTCCTGCGAAAGAGGCAAAGGTGCAGGAAGAGGCAAAAACTCCTGAGGAAGCAAAGTCTCAGGAAGAGACAAAAAAGAAGAAAAAGATTATCTTCGTGAGTAACCCACAGAATTCCAAGATGCCCGGGCAGCGTCAGGGTGGTCAGAACGGACAGGGTCAGAAAAACGCAGGTGGACAGCGCCCAAATCAGGGACAGAATAACAGATACCAGAACAGCGGTTATCAGAATAACTCCTATGGCAACCGTGCGCAGGCACAGGCACCGGTACGTCCCATTAAGCCGCTGACCCCACCTTCTCCTACTCCCAGTGTGGCAATGGTACCCGGCAATCGTGGACAGCAGCCTGCGAAAAAGCCCCAGACACAGGCACCCGTAAAGGAGCAGGCAGCACAGAATACCGCAGCAGTACAGGCACCTCAGGCAGCACAGAACATGCAGAATGTGGTCCAGACGAAGCCTGCAGACAGACCCCAGAACAATAATCGTGATAATCGTGACAACCGTCAGGGTGGTTACGGTCAGAATAATCATAGCCAGAATAACCGTGATAATCGTGGCCAGAACGATCGTGGTCAGGGCGGTTATAATCGAGATAACAGAGATGGCAATCGTGACAATCGTCAGGGCAGCTACGGTCAGGGCAGCCGTCAGGGTGGTCAGAACGGTAACAGAGGAGGCATGGGCAATGGCAGACCTCAGGGAGGCGGATTTAACAGACAGGGTCGTCCGGGTATGGAAGGCGGCCAGGGTGATCGCAGGAATAACGGCAACGGTGAGCGCGGTTACGGCAATAACGGCCGCGACCAAAGAGGCAATGGCGGATCGGGTAATCGATTCGGAGATAACAGACAGAATAAGGGCTTCGCTCCGGAACCTGCAGGTAAAGATATTGAGAAGAAGCGCGAAGATGAAAAGAGACGTTTCAGCCAGGAGAAGGACAACAAGCGTTCCAAGAAAGACCATATCTACGAGGATGAGGATGCACTGAAGAACAAGCCCGGACGTTTCATCAAGCCGGAAAAGAAGAAAGAAGAGGTACAGGAAGAGCAGATCAAGGTGATCGTGCTGCCTGAATCCATCACCATCAAAGAGCTGGCAGAGAAGATGAAGTTACAGCCCGCAGCCATCATCAAGAAGCTGTTCCTGGAAGGCAAGATCGTAACCGTGAACCAGGAGATCTCCTATGAAGATGCAGAGAACATTGCCATGGAATATGACATTCTCTGTGAAAAAGAGGTCAAGGTAGATGTCATCGAAGAACTGTTGAAGGAAGACGAAGAGGATGAGGCAGATCTGGTGGAGAGACCTCCCGTAATCTGTGTTATGGGTCACGTTGACCATGGTAAGACTTCCCTGTTGGACGCTATCCGTAAGACCAACGTAACTGATCGTGAGGCAGGTGGTATCACCCAGCACATCGGTGCTTATACTGTAAATGTGGGAGACCGTAAGATCACATTCCTGGATACTCCCGGACACGAAGCATTTACCGCCATGCGTATGCGTGGTGCCAATGCGACCGATATTGCTATTCTGGTAGTAGCAGCGGACGACGGCGTAATGCCCCAGACCGTAGAGGCGATCAACCATGCAAAGGCAGCAGGCGTGGAGATCATCGTAGCAGTGAACAAGATCGATAAGCCCTCTGCAAACATTGACCGTGTAAAACAGGAGCTGGCAGAGTACGAGCTGATCCCTGAGGACTGGGGCGGAAGCACCGTATTTGCACCCGTATCCGCAAAAAGCGGCGAAGGTATTGACCAGCTGCTCGACATGATCCTGCTGACTGCAGATATCATGGAACTCAAGGCCAATCCTAAGAGAAAGGCAAGAGGTCTGGTCATCGAGGCAGAGCTGGATAAGGGACGCGGTCCTGTGGCTACCGTACTGGTACAGAAGGGTACCCTGCATGTGGGAGACTTCATTTCTGCAGGAGTGGCACACGGTAAGGTAAGAGCCATGATCGACGATAAGGGACGCAGAGTCAAGGAAGCAGGACCTTCTACTCCTGTAGAGATCCTGGGTCTGTCCGACGTTCCCAGTGCCGGTGAAGTATTCCTGGCACATGATAATGATAAGACAGCAAAATCCTATGCAGAGACCTATCTGGCACAGAACAAGGAAAAGATGCTGGAAGAGACCAAGGGCAGAATGTCCCTGGATGATCTGTTCAGCCAGATCCAGGAGGGTAATCTGAAGGAACTGAACCTGATCGTCAAAGCAGACGTACAGGGTAGTGTTGAGGCTGTAAAGCAGTCCCTGATGAAGCTGTCCAATGAAGAAGTAGTTGTAAAATGTATCCACGGCGGCGTAGGTGCCATCAATGAGTCTGACGTATCCCTGGCAAGTGCGTCCAATGCGATCATCATCGGATTCAATGTCCGTCCCGATGCGACTGCCAAGGCAACCGCAGAGAGAGAGGGCGTGGATGTACGTCTGTACAAGGTCATCTACCAGGCCATCGAAGATATCGAAGCTGCCATGAAGGGTATGCTGGATCCTGTCTATGAGGAGAAGGTGATCGGTCATGCAGAGGTTCGTCAAATCTTCAAGGCATCTGCCATCGGTAACATCGCAGGCTCTTATGTTCTGGACGGTGTGTTCCAGAGAGGCTGTAAGGTTCGTATCACCCGTGAGGGCGAGCAGATCTTCGAGGGCAACCTGGCTTCCCTGAAGAGATTCAAGGATGATGTGAAGGAAGTTAAGGCAGGATATGAGTGTGGTCTCGTATTCGAAGGCTTTGACAAGATGCAGGAGCTGGATATCGTAGAAGCCTACATTATGGTGGAGGTACCACGCTAAAGAGAATATCTAAGGCGTGATAATACCACGCCTAAGATATTCTATAGCTTTAGCGGGAAGATTCGCACAGCGAATCTTCCGGTGGCTTCAGCGCATCCGTTTGCAGAAGCATTGCGCTTGCCCACGCTTGCGCTCTGCAAAAAACGCATTCTGTCTGTGGATGTTTGTCAGGCTGCCTATGATAACGGCAGGAAAGAAATAAGAAGGAATAAGAATGAGAAAGAATAGTGTGAAAAATACCCGTGTCAACGGGGAAGTACAGCGTGTTCTGGCAGAGATCATCCGGGGCGGTCTTAAGGATCCCCGGATCAGTCCCTGGACCAGTGTGGTCGCTGTAGAAGTGGCACCGGATTTAAAGAGCTGTAAGGCATGGATCAGTGTGCTGGGGGACGAGGAAACGAGAAAGTCTACCCTGCAGGGACTGAAAAGTGCGGAGGGCTTTATCCGCAGAGAACTGGCAAGAACCATTAATCTGCGCAACACTCCGGATATCACTTTTGTCATGGATCAGTCCATCGAGTATGGTGTCAACATGTCCCACAAGATCGATGAGGTCATTGCAGCGGACGAGGCGCAGAAGCCGGAAACTGAAGCTATGGGTGCAATCGAAGATACCAATGATACAGAGGAAGGTGACGAGTAATGGATTTACGCAAAGAATGTAATGGTGCGGAAAAAATCGGCATCAGCGGACATATTCGTCCCGACGGAGACTGCGTGGGTGTATGTCTGTCCTTACAGATGTACCTGCGTAAGCTCCTTCCCGGATCGGAAGTTACCGTATATCTGCAGAAGCCTTCCGAAGAGTTTTCCTATCTGAAGGGATATGATGAGATTCAGACCGTGTGTCCGGAGCAGGAGCCTTTTGATGTATATTTTGCTCTGGATTGCAGCCCAGACCGTCTGGGAGACGCAGAGAAATATTTCCAGAATGCGAAAAAGAAGATCAATATCGATCATCACATCAGCAATTCCGGCTGCGGTGATGTGAATCTGGTCCGTCCTGAAGTGGGCAGTGCCTGTGAGGTGCTGTATCACATTATGGATGCGGAACTTATCGACAAGGATATTGCGGAAGCATTGTATACCGGCATCATCCACGATACCGGCGTATTCCAGTATTCCAATACGACACCGGAGACATTGCAGGCGGCAGCATTTCTGATCTCTTTTGGATTCAATTTTTCGAAGCTGATCGAGGAAAGCTTTTATCAGAAGACGTATCTGCAGACACAGATCATGGGCAGAGCCCTGATGGAGAGCATACGCTTCATGGACGGCCGCTGCATCGTGAGCATGGTGGACCGCAAGACCATGGATTTCTACAATGCGGTACCGGGAGATCTGGACGGCATAGTGAACCAGCTGCGCAATATCAAGGGCATAGATTGTGCGATTTTCATGTATGAAACCAATGTACTGGAGTACAAGGTCAGCATGCGTTCCAACGAGAAGGTAGATGTGGCGAAGGTAGCCTCTTTCTTCGGTGGTGGCGGACATGTACGTGCCGCAGGCTGCACCATGAAGGGAACCTTCCATGACTGCGTCAACAATTTGTCACTGCACATCGATAAGCAACTGCGGGGAGAACAGGATTAATGGACGGCATCATCAATGTATACAAGGAAGCAGGTTTTACCTCTCATGATGTGGTAGCCAAGCTTCGTGGGATCTGCCGGCAGAAAAAGATAGGGCACACAGGTACACTGGATCCACAGGCTACCGGTGTGCTCCCTGTATGTCTGGGGAGTGCCACCAGAGCATGTGAGATGCTGACGGACAGAACCAAGGAATATGTGGCGGAGCTTTTACTGGGGCAGCTCACGGATACCCAGGATACCACGGGAACCGTACTGGAAGAACGGGAAGTGACGGTAAGTGAGGCACAGGTGCGTGATGTGATCGCTGGTTTTGTCGGTGGCTATGACCAGATCCCACCCATGTATTCCGCACTGAAGGTCAATGGAAAGAAGCTCTATGAGCTGGCCAGGGCAGGTAAGGAAGTGGAACGGCAGGCAAGGCATGTGGATCTGCCTGTTATCGAGATTCTGGAAATAAAGCTTCCCGTGGTAAAATTCCGTGTGGAATGCTCCAAGGGGACCTATATCCGCAGTCTCTGTGCCGATATTGGAGAAAAGCTAGGCTGCGGCGGTACCATGCAAAGCCTGATCCGCACCAGAGTCGGGGAGTTCCGGTTAGAGGATGCCCTGACACTTGCACGGTTACAGGAACTTCGGGATACGGACAGACTGGAGGAGGCGCTGCTTCCCACAGACTGTATTTTTGCGGATTTTCCCATGCTGCATGTGGAAGAAAAATGGCGCAAACTGATCGACAACGGGAATGCTTTTTATCCGGGTCAGACCACGGAACAGACCATTCATCCGGAAGGCGAATGGATCCGTGTCTACAGAGAGAATGACAGCTTTGTGGGCATCTATACGTATGACGGGATGAAAGAATGGTACAAGCCCGTGAAAATATTCCCGGGTACAGCGCCCAAAAGTTAACCGGTACAATGTCTTCTGAAGTATCAGACTAACGTTGTACCCGTAATACAGAAAGCAGGAAACAGACTTGGAAATCATTGCAGGAACAACAGACTTTTATCTGGAAAAAGATACGGCGGTAGCCATCGGCAAATTTGACGGTGTCCATCTGGGGCATAGAAGACTTCTAGAGGAGATTCTGGACCGGAAAAAAAATGGACTGGCGGCATGCGTGTTTACTTTTGACCCGACGCCGTCGGTGCTGTTCGGACTGTCGGATGGAAAAGAATTGACGACAAGAGAAGAGAAAAGGCGTCTTTTCGAACGTCTGGGTATTGATATTTTGATCGAATTTCCGCTGACAAAAGAGACTGCGGCCACAGAGCCAGAGCGTTTTGCAACGGAGATTCTGGCAAAACAGATGAATACCCGTTTTGTAGCGGCAGGTGAAGATCTGTCTTTTGGAAAAAATGGTGCAGGCAATGCGGAACTTTTAGAGAAAATGGCTCCACAGTTAGGTTTTTGCGTCCGGACCATAGAGAAGATCGAAGTGGATGGCATTGAGGTCAGCTCCACTTACATCCGTAAGCTGGTGGAAGAGGGGCGGATGGAAGAGGCGGAAAAGATGCTGGGAATGCCCTATACATTAGTGGGAACGGTGGAGCACGGCAATCATATCGGACATACCCTGGGATTTCCTACCGTAAATCTTCTGCCGCCAACAGGAAAACTGCTTCCACCCAACGGAGTTTATTATGCGACGGTGCGTTACAATGGAAAAACCTACAAAGCCATCAGTAATGTGGGAACGAAGCCGACAGTCTCAGCAGAGAAAGTGATGGGTGTGGAATCCTATCTGTATGATTTTTACCAGGACATCTACGGACAAGAGATTGAGGTGGCATTAAAGAGTTTTCGGCGTCCAGAACGTAAATTTGGTTCTCTGGAGGAACTCAAAAGCCAGTTGGACAGGGATATCGCAGATGGCCGAAATGCCTGAAAATGGATTTTTTTCTGGAAAAATACGGCGAAAAAGCGTAAATTTTTGTAAAGAAAAGTAAAAGAAAAGTAAATTTTACATTGCAAGTTTTAATTCTATCCCGTACAATATATTTTGGATTGTTTCTGTTAAGAGAGTTTTGTGTGAATAAATCTGAAAGTAATTGTTTTGATTTTAAGAAGAGAATCAAGAGAGATTGAGGGATTTGAAATGAGCTTTGGAACAATATTGACAATGGCTGGAGGTCTGGGACTGTTTCTATTCGGAATGGAACTTATGAGTGATTCCATCGAGAAGGTGGCAGGTGCCAGACTTCGTCGTATTCTGGAAATCTTCACCACAAACCGTTTCATGGGAATGATCGTCGGTATTATTTTTACCGGTATCATTCAGTCGTCTTCGGCATGTACTGTCATGGTCGTCAGCTTTGTTAACTCCGGTCTGATGAATCTGTATCAGGCGGCGGGTGTTATTCTCGGTGCCAACATCGGTACCACCATTACATCTCAGCTGGTATCCTTTAATTTATCCAAAATAGCACCACTCATTTTGCTGGTGGGCGTAGTTGTGATGATGTTTACGAAGAAGGAAAAGGTCCGAAAGGTGGCTGAGGTCGTTGTTGGCTTCGGTATTCTGTTTGTAGGCTTAAGTACCATGTCTCAGGCAATGGCAAACATGAAGAATGAACCACAGGTGGTAAATCTGCTGATGTCTCTGAAGAATCCGTTCTTAGCCACGCTGATGGGATTTGCCCTGACAGCCATTATTCAGAGTTCTTCCGTTACAGTCAGTATTGTACTTTTACTGGCTAATCAGGATCTGCTGCCACTGCCCATAACGTTATATATTATTTTAGGATGTAATATCGGTGCCTGCGCAACTGCAATGCTGGCCTCCATGACCGGTAAAAAGGATGCAAAGAGAGCAGCGCTGATCCACCTTCTGTTTAATATTATCGGTACGGTGATCATTTACATTGCCCTGTTCATTGCAGGAGATCAGATCGTAGAACTGATCAAGTCTATCTCCGCAGATAATGGCCGATTCGTGGCAAATGCTCATACGCTGATCAAGATCGCACAGGTAATTATGCTGTTCCCGTTCACCGGCTGGCTGGTCAGGATGACTTATCTGATCGTACCCGGCGAGGATCAGAAGGTAGGTTACAGAGAGAGCTATCAGTTAAAATATATTGGAGACAAAGTGGTGTTCAACCCCGCCACTGCAGTGGTAGAGGTTATCAAGGAGCTGGAGCGTATGGCTTCCCTGGCAGAGGAAAATCTGAACCGTGCCATGAATGCCCTGATCACACTGGATGAAGAAGATATTGAAGAAGTATATGAAGTAGAGAAAAATATTAATTTTCTGAATCATGCCATTACAGATTATCTGGTGAAGATCAACCAGACGACATTGCCTATCGAGGATCTGAATAGTCTGGGTGCGCTGTTCCATGTGGTAAATGATATCGAACGTATCGGTGACCATGCAGAGAATGTGGCAGATGCTGCCAGACAACGTAAGGAAGAAGGTATTTCCATCAGCAAAGAAGCCCAGAAAGAACTGGGAGATATGTTGGAGATGGTCAACAAGATCATCCGTTATGCAGTAGAGATGTTTGCCAGAAGTGACGAATCTCATATGCAGGAAATCGTTACCCTGGAGGACCGGGTAGACGAGAAAGAACGTGAACTCCAGAAGAAACATGTAGAGCGTTTGACGAAGGGGGAGTGTTCTCCCGAAGCAGGTATGATCTTCTCGGATATCGTATCCGGACTGGAAAGAGTAGCAGACCATGCTACCAACATTGCTTTCGCCATTACAACCGAGGAAGACATGGAAGATGGCGACAACAAACACTGACAAGAAATAAATCTATATGGGCAATGAGCCCCACAGAGACAAAATGAGAACCGTGATTGGGAACTTACCTACAAATCACGGTTCTTATTTTTGATTTCTTTGCGTTACGATTTTTTGCATATGTGTAAAGCTTGTGCTACAATAAACAGAAAGCAGACAGATCAGGAGAAAATTGTATGAAAGCACAGAAATTATTATTTCAATTGCAAGATAAAGGTTATCGTGATTTTCAGAGCAAGCTGATCCCGACGATTCCTGTGGAGACGATTATCGGCGTCCGCATTCCCACTATTCGTAAGCTTGCGAAGGAGTACGGAAAGGATCCGGAGAGCGTAGAGTTTTTGAAGCAGCTGCCGCACACTTATTATGATGAAAATATTTTACATGCGTTGCTGGTGGCGGAGATCAAAGATTACGAAGTCTGTGTAAAAGAAGTGGAGCGCTTCCTGCCTTATGTGGATAACTGGGCGGTGTGTGATATTTTTTCTCCGGCGGTGTTTCGCAAAAACAAAGACGAACTCATAGACAAAATAAGAGAATGGACAGCTTCGGGCCACCCCTATACCTGCCGCTTTGGGATGGAAATGCTGATGACGCATTTTCTGGATGAGGATTTCCGGGTGGAATATCTGGAGATTCCGGCAGCGGTACATTCGGAAGAATATTATGTGAATATGATGATAGCGTGGTTCTATGCCACGGCACTGGCAAAACAGTGGGATGCCGCCGCTTATTATATCGAGAAAAAATGCTTGGATCCATGGACTCATAACAAGACCATACAGAAGGCGAGGGAAAGCTACCGGATCACCCGGGAGCAGAAAGAGTATCTGAAAACATTAAAGGTGTAAAACAGAAGCAAGAAAGCCATGAGGTAGGACATGAAAAAGAGAAACAAGGCAGAAGTGTTATCGGGTCAAAGAATCAAAATAGCGGCGTTGTTAACGGGAATAAGCCTGTTGCTGTTATCCGGCTGCGGCAATAAAGCACAGGAAGCGGAAGAATCACAGGTACACACGGACATCGCTGTAACTGCTACAGAACAGACTGCTGCGGCAGAAGAGCAGGCAGAGACAACAGATCCGGAAACACCGGACTACGCATATTGTCTGCATATCACGATCAATCCCGAATTCAGGTTATATCTGGATGAGCAGTCAAAGGTAGTGGCGGTTGCATGCCTGAATCAGGATGCGGAGAATCTGTTCTCAGAGACGGATCTCACGGGGATGGATGTGGAAAAGGCTATGCCTGTGATCATACAGCAGGCAGTGGCAAAAGAGTATCTGGCAGACGGTAAAAATATCACCATAGATCTGGAAAAATCAACGGAGTCAGGGCAGGCAGACACAGTGGAACAGGTGATCGCGGCTACAGTTACTGCGGAATTAAAAGAACAAGGTGTGGATGCTGTCTTGGAGCTGCAGGATGCCGGTACGCCGGTCGCCATTGAAGGAGCCGACACAGGAGTTGGGGATACTGTTCCGGATAAGACAGGCAATTCAGGTAATTCGGGTAGTTCAGCTAATTCAGATAAGGTTGGAAATGCGGCGGAAAGCGGAGAAAACAATGCAGTTCCGGAAAACGGAATTACAGGTAATGGATCGGCAACAAACGTTTCACAGAAGACAAAGTGTACCGCCTGTGATGGAACCGGAATCTGCCAGGAATGCAAGGGTGGTACAGCACCCTGTAAGCGTTGTGGAGGATCCTTGTGGGAGACCTGCGGAACCTGTGGAGGCAGTGGCAGACAGACCTGTCCCGGATGCGGCGGCAGCGGTGTGGATGCTACCAGCGGAACCAGCTGCAGGCATTGTGGAGGCAGTGGTGGAAATACCTGCCAGCAGTGCGGTGGAAGCGGTGGTAAGTCCTGTAGTATCTGTCATGGCAAGGGTGTGATCTCTGATGACTGCATTCTGTGTCACGGAGACAAAAAGTGTACTGTATGCGGCGGCACCGGAGAACTATAAAACGTAAAAGATAAGTCAGTAAAGGAATGGAACAGCATGAAGGATCAACACATGGAATTTCGCAGGGCACGCAGAGAAGAAGCAGAAGAGATCCTGCAATTATACCGTTCCCTGATCGGAACCGAATATTGTGTCTGGACAGAAAATTATCCCACAGAACGGGAAGTGGAATTTGACCTGTCGAGAAATGCATTGTTTTGTCTGTATGAGAGAATGCCGGAACCTGATGAGAGAGAACAGGGGGCGAGGCTGTCTGCTACGAGAGGACGATTAATGGGTGTGATCTCTATGGATGATGACCCGGAAGTGGAGGCACTGTCCTGTTGGTCAGAGGATCTTACCCCGGTGGCAGAGCTGTCCAGACTGGGAGTGGCGGCAGAATATCAGAACTGCGGCATTGCCAGGCTCCTGTTGCAGGAAGCTATGGCGGAATTGAAATCACAGGGTTATAAGGCGGTACACATTTTAGTGGCAAAGGACAATGTGAAAGCCTTGCGTTCTTATGAAAAATTGCATTTTACCACGGCAGGGGAATGTGAGCTTTTCGGGCATTCCTACTGGTGTTATGAGAAAGAATTATAGAAGTGATCACTACGCAGATCAATGAAACAGAGAGGAAAGATGATATATGGTAACGATCGATCTGATCACGGGCTTCCTGGGATCCGGAAAGACTACTTTTCTGAAAAAATATGCAGAATACCTGATGGATCAGGGATTGCATATCGGTATTCTGGAAAATGATTTCGGTGCCATTAACGTGGATATGCTGATGCTCCACGAACTCAGGGGAGATCAGTGCGAACTGGAGATGATCGCCGGAGGATGCGATGCGGAGAGCCACAGGAGGCGTTTCCGTACGAAGCTGATCTCCATGCGGATGTGCGGTTATGACAGGGTGCTGGTGGAGCCGTCGGGAATCTATGATGTAGACGAGTTTTTTGATGTACTTCGGGAGGAACCGCTGGACCAGTGGTACGAGGTCGGCAATGTCATCGCCATACTGGATGCAAGACTGGAGAAAAATCTCTCACAGCAGGCGGACTATCTGCTGGCATCGGAGGCTGCCAATGCCGGAAAAGTGATCCTGAGCCATGCGGATGCAGCCACCAGGGAACAGTGTGAGGACACGGTGGCACATCTCAACCGGGCACTGGAACAGATCCGCTGTGACCGGAGAATCGACCCCAAGAAGGATATCTTACAGACAAATCTCACGGATCTGACAAAAGAAGATTTAGAGGAAGTATCCAAATGCGGTTATCGTCTGGAAAGTTACCGCAAGATGGATTTAGAGAATGGGCAGAGCTTCGACTCTTTATTTTTCATGGAAGAGAAGATTAAGACGGAGGCTCTGGAACAGGCAGTGCCCAGACTGTTTGCCGACAAGTCCTGCGGAGAAGTATTCCGGATCAAGGGTTTTGTGAAAAACGGAGCAGGACAATGGATGGAATTGAATGCTACACCGGACAGTCATACGATGCAGCCTGTCGCTGTGGGGCAGGAGGTGCTGATCGTCATCGGAGAGCATTTACAGGAAGATAAAATCAGAGAGATCCTGAAGGAGGAAGAGACATGTCAATCTTAAGTCAGTTAAACAGTGTACCGATGTACCTGATCTGTGGAGGTATCATTGCTTTTGTGGCGGTGGTCTGTGTGATTTTTCTGGTGAGGGCTTACCGCACCGGGCAGGCACTCGGTATGGATACCACGAAAATGAAGCGTACGATCATCTCCAGTGCGACCTTTTCCCTGTTGCCCAGTGTGGGGATCCTGCTGGGTGTCATCGCCCTGTCGGGAAGTCTGGGAACACCCTGGCCGTGGCTTCGATTGTCCGTGATCGGTGCTCTGCATTATGAGACCCAGGTGGCGCAGGCAGCAGCGGAGCAGGTGGGAATGAGCACATTGTCTGCAGCGGAAATGACACCGCAGGCATTTTCCACGATCGCACTGCTCATGAGCATCTGCATTATCTGGGGCATGGCATTGTCCATTTTCCTGAATAAAAAATATACACAAAAGCTGACCTCGAATAAAAAATCCGGCAAGCCGGGCTTCGGAGATATGGCAATGACTGCCATGTTCATCGGACTGGTCAGCACCTACATCGGAAGATATCTCGGCGGTTTTATATCGGAGAACGGATTGTTTACGTTTCACGGAGATTACATTCCGTTAGTGGTAATGGCGGTATCGGCACTGGTGATGGCAGGTTTTGTATACCTCATTGAGAAAAAAGGAAAAGCCTGGGTGGACAGCTTTTCCATTGCCGGAAGCATGATCATCGGCATGACGGCAGCGGTACTGGTGGGATTGCTGTAAAGGCCGACGTGACAACCTACATAGTACCGGGCAGCGTAAAACCGAAACGGAAGGTAATATCCTTATGAAAGCAGATAGTATGAGAGTAGGTAGTATGAGAGTAGATAATATGAAAGCAGATAATATGAGAGCAGATAGTGTGAAAGCAGATAATATGACAATAGATAATACAGAACTGAATAATGGAGAAGCAACAAAGGAGCAGACTGGACAGAGCCCTGATACCTGGCAGGCCTACACGAAGAAAACACATGTCATCGGGCGGACTGTGAGTATCATTACGCTGGTGATGTTAGTGGGAGCACCGTTTCTCATTGGTAAGCTTTTAGGTGCGTATCCGGATCTGGGGGCTGCCGGCAAGGGTTTCCTCTCTGTGGGAATCGTATGGCTGGTCAGCAGCATCGCAGAGTTTTTGATCTATACGCCGATGCTGGGAGCCGGTGGTGGATACCTGGCATTTATCACTGGTAACCTGATCAATATGAAGATCCCCTGTGCGGTCAATGCGAGAGACATGGTAGGAGCGAAGACCGGAACCCCGGAAAACGAGATCATCTCTACGATCTCCATTGCCACATCTTCCCTGGTGACAATCCTCGTCCTGGCACTGGGCGTGTTATTAATGGTGCCGCTGCAGCCCGTGCTGCAGAGCGAAGTATTGCAGCCGGCTTTTGAAAATGTGGTGCCGGCGCTGTTCGGTGCCATGGCGTACAAATATTACCGGAAAAATATGAAGATCGCTGCATTGCCGCTGATCCTCATGAGCCTGTTGTTCATCCTGGTACCGTCTCTGATCGGATCTACCAGCTTCATGATCGTTCCTTCCGGCGCGATTGCCATCGGTGTGGCATATCTGCTGTTCCGGAAAAAGAATACAAAGAGTCCGGAATAGACAAAATGCCCCCAATAGTGTAAATACCGGGGCTGAATAATCAGAAGGCTATACGGACAGAAAACAGATGAATGGAAAAGGGGCAAAACCTGTCGGGTTATATGAGTAATAGAAGGTAGCGCCCGGAAAAGAGGAAAATATGAAATATATAGGTTTCATTTTACTTGCAGTGGTTGCGGTTATTATATTACTGCTGTTGATCGCAGTGCTCCGCACCCTGCTGATGCCATCGAAGACTTCGACTTATGTGGCAGACGAACCGGAGGAGGAAGCTCTGGCACTGGCACAGAAGCTGTCGAAAATGATCCAATATGACACCACCTCCTATGCCAACGTGGCAGAGGTGGAGAAATTCTTAGGCTTCCATAAGGTGCTGGAGGAACTGTTCCCACTGGTACATGAGAAGCTGGAGAAGACAGAGATCGATGGGAATCTGTTATTTTACTGGAAAGGAAAAAGCTCTGAGAAACCGATCCTGCTCATGAGCCACCAGGATGTGGTGCCGGCGGAAGGTGAATGGGTTCATGCACCTTTTTCCGGAGATATCGCAGAAGGAAAAGTATGGGGCAGAGGCGCATCCGATACCAAGGCCTCTGTAATGGCATTTTTCCAGGCGGTGGAGGAGCTCCTGACGGAAGGGTTCGTTCCGCCCACCGATGTCTATCTGGCAAGCTCCTGTACGGAAGAGTGGGGCGGTGACGGTGCACCGAAGATCGTTGCGGAGCTGCAGCGCAGAGGGATCGAACTTTTCCTGGTATGTGATGAGGGCGGTGCGATCATCACCGAACCCATCGGCGGCATTCATGGCAATTTTGCAATGGTAGGCGTATTTGAAAAGGGCAAGGCCGATGTGAAGTTCACCGCACGGAGCAACGGTGGTCATGCCAGCGCCCCGTCGAAGGGGACGCCCATTGCCAGATTATCCGCTTTTGTCAATGAGGTGGAGACGCATTCCCCGTTCCGGAAAAAGCTGCTGCCGGAGGTATCGGCGATGTTCACAGAACTGGCGCCCTATGCCGGATTTGGAATGAAGCTGGTATTCGGTAATGTGTGGCTGTTCGGACCGGTATTAAAAGCGGTCATGCCTGCGATCAGTGCCCAGGCAGGTGCAATGCTGAAGACGACGATCGCTTTCACGGTGCAGAAGGGCTCCGATGCCTATAATGTGCTGCCTCAGGAAGCCTATGTGGGTGCCAATATGCGTTTTATTCCTCATCAGGGGGAGAAGGAGAGCCTGGAGATCATCCAAAAAGTAGCAGATAAATACGGTCTGGAGACCGAAGTGCTGCATGCCAATGATTATACGCCGCCTGTGGATATTCACGGAGAAGCCTTCCATCTGGTGGAGCAGACCATCGCGGATACTTTCCCGGGACTGCCCTCCAGTCCTTATGTGATGACGGGCGCGACCGATGCACAGTTTTACCAGCCCATCTGCAAGAACTGCATCCGCTTCGCACCGGTAGTCTATGGTCCGGAGCAGATGAAGGGCATGCATGGACTGAATGAGAATATTGAGTATAACTGTCTGCCCGGAGCAGTCCGTTTTTACAAGAATCTGATCCGTGCGGAGAAATAAGGAGCAAAAGCTATGAACACCATGACGACCTATTCCGGCAGAAAATTCGATCCCATGCAGATGACACCGGGAGATGTCTATATCGAAGATATCGCCCATGCGCTGAGCTTACTGTGCCGGGGCGGAGGACAGCTGACCTATTTTTATTCGGTGGGACAGCATTCGCTCAATTGTGCTGCGGAAGCGAAAGCCAGAGGGTGGTCGGAGAGGCAGCAGCTGGCCTGTCTGCTCCATGATGCCAGCGAAGGATATATATCGGATATCATTCGCCCGGTGAAGATCTATCTGACCAATTATCTGGAGATCGAAAGTAAGATCATGGGAACGATCCTTACACATTTCGGACTGGATGATCTGACGGAAGAGGAGAACCGCCGCTGGAAACAGATCGACGATGAGATCCTGGAGCTGGAACTGAAGACATTGCTTCATGGCGAAGAGAACAGAGCACTGCCGCAGCTTTTTTCCGTGCCGGATCTGGCGGAGCATACGCCCGGAGAGATCGAAGCCAGATTCTTACAAGAGGCAAAGCGACTGGGGGTGTACGGAAGTGATCGTTGAGAAAAAGCCGGAGCGCAGTTATTCTACGACAATAATGTACATTCTGGCATATTTGGACCGCTATGGCTATCCGATGTTGATTCTGATAGCAGGAGCGCTGGCAGACTTCTACGGGGGGAGAATTACGATGCTGTTCGTCCTGGCAGTGGGAATACTGTTGGATGGTATCTATAATCTGGTGGGGTATCTGTGCCGTTGGAGACATATTTATCTCTGCTATCAGAGCATGTGCCATACGAAGATGACACCTTCACGGATCGAGTGGGACCGGATGACAAAAAAGGACGCTTACGGTGTGCCTGTAGTTTTGATTATTATGGGAATCGTGGGAATTTTAGTGAGTATTTTTCTCAAGTAATGGGAATAAATACTGAATATGTGAAAAAAGTTGTGGAAAAGACTGACAAGTATGTTATAATAAATGTAAGTACTTACATAACCTTGTATCATAAATATAAATTAATGACATATGTACAGGGAAGGCATGGTATCTTTTGAAAGGGCAGATCGTCAGATCGGAAAGGGAGGCTATTTATGGGATTTTTAACAGGAAAGACAGCAATCATCACAGGCGGAGGAAGAGCGGTATTGAGTAACGGAGAGTGTGGATCCATCGGTTACGGAATCGCCACCGCTTATGCAAAAGAGGGTGCCAATCTGGTGCTGACTGGACGCAATGTACAGAAGCTGACAGATGCAAAGGAAGAACTGGAGGCAAAGTACGGTATCAAGGTACTTCCCGTACAGGCAGATGTCAGCGCCGGCTCAGACAACGAAGCGATCGTACAGAATGTGGTGAAGCAGGCGATTGACACTTTCGGAAGGATCGATGTGCTGATCAACAATGCACAGGCTTCCGCTTCCGGTGTAACCATCGCAGATCATACCACCGAGCAGTTTGACCTGGCGGTATATTCCGGTCTGTATGCAGCATTCTACTATATGAAGACCTGCTATCCTTATCTGAAGGAGACGAAGGGTTCTGTTATTAACTTTGCCTCCGGCGCAGGTCTCTTCGGTAATTTCGGACAGTGCGCTTATGCAGCGGCCAAGGAAGGCATCCGAGGACTGACCAGAGTCGCAGCTACCGAGTGGGGTCCCGATGGCATCAATGTCAACGTTGTATGTCCTCTGGCATGGACTGCACAGCTGGAGAAATTCGAGCAGGCATATCCCGATGCTTTCAAGGCAAATGTCAAGATGCCTCCTATGGGACATTACGGCGACGTGGAGAAGGAGATCGGCCGCGTCTGCGTACAGCTGGCTTCCCCCGACTTCAAGTATATGAGCGGTGAGACCCTGACACTGGAAGGTGCTATGGGACAGAGACCGTAAGTGGTTGGAAATGTTTTTAAATAGGACTTGAAAGAAAGAAAGAAAACTATTATAATCAAAACATAAAGAGAAGCAACCGCCCACAAGTGGTTAGCCTCCCGGTGGTGATAATAAACCTACCTGTACTGGCCAAGTGACAAGGTAGGTTTATTTATTTTCGCTTGTTGATCCTACTGTCTATGTAGGCAAGCAGTGCAATGAGAAATGTACCACCTAAAAATAACAGGTTTAATACTTCATACATATTCATTAGCACCACCTCCCTTCTCATTAAAAGCTATAAGCCGGGAGGCTACCACCTTGCAACACGGTTGCTTCTCAAGAAGTGTATCATGCAGAGTAGTGCGTTTCAATTCTAATATTTCGTATACAATTCCACAACAAAAAAGTGCACAATACCATATTTAGTAGTCAGAGGAATAAAAAGAAAATTAAACGGACTATATGTAGCAAAATAGAACTTTGACCCGGAATAGGCTGAAAAGTTTTTTCTAAAGTAAAAATTAGATTTTGTTATTTATCCCTGGGACATTTTCACAGACTCTTCCGTCTAATAGTCATAAGACGTATACTTATGAGGAAGAAAGGACGAGGCACATGAGAGAGGTAGAACAACTGGTGCGCAGGTCGAAGAAGCGGAATCCGGATGCTTTCACGGAGCTGATGCAGCTTCATGAACGGGATATGTACCGTACGGCCAGTGCAATCCTGTCGCAGGATGCGGATATTGCGGACGCCATGCAGGAGACGATTCTCACCTG
>CAKSAM010000033.1 GCA_934436245.1 uncultured Acetatifactor sp. | reverse complement strand
CGAGCGTGCCGCGTTTCTTATACCCTGCCAAGGGCTACGGGGATTAAATACAATTTTCTTCACTAACTCTCAATTTAGTTACCGCACTCTACACTGATCTTATTGAAGATCGCCATGATCTCTTCCGTGTTGATGCTCTTCTTCTCTTCACCGGCCTTATCCAGGATGGCTTTTCCTTCATGCATCATGATCAGGCGGTTGCCGTACTCTACGGCATAGCGGAGGTTATGTGTGACCATAATGGTGGTCACTTTTTTCTCTTTCACGACCTGGTCGGTGAGTTCCATGATGATCTCCGCAGTCTTGGGATCCAGCGCTGCGGTATGCTCATCCAGGATCAGGAAATCAATCGGTGTCATAGTCGCCATGAGCAGTGCCAGCGCCTGTCTCTGTCCTCCGGAGAGGGAACCGACCTGCACGCCCATCTTATCCTCCAGACCTAAATTCAAAGGACGCAACATTTCGCGATAAGTTTCCAGCTTTGCTTTATTCACACCACGTCCCAGATTATAAGGCTTGCCCTTATTCTCTGCGATAGACATATTCTCTAAGATCGTCATGCTGGGGCAGGTCCCTTTGGAGGGATCCTGATACACTCTGCCGATCCGGCGCTGACGGATATAATCCTTCTGTTTTGTAATATCTTCTCCGTTGATCAGGATCTTGCCGCTGTCCACCGCAATACTTCCGCAGATGATGTTCAGCATGGAAGTCTTACCGGAACCGTTACTTCCTACGACGGACACGAATTCTCCATCCTTTACCGTCAGGTTAAAATCCTTGAACAGACACAGCTCATTGACCGAACCGGGATTGTAATTTTTATTGATATTGATAAGCTCTAGCATGCTTTCACCTTCTTTCTGTCCATGCTGATCACGAGAATGATCAGGAACAGGACTGCTGTAATCAGCTTGATGGCGTTGGGGCTGATGCCTGCGAACATGGCAACTGCCACACATGCCTTATAGAGAATGGATCCTACCACTACACTGCTGGTCACACGGAAGAATGTTACCTTCTTGAACAGACTGGTGCCGATGATAACACTGGCAAGACCAATGACTACCGCACCGGTTCCGATGGAGATTTCAAAGCTTCTCTGCTGCTGTGCATAGATACAGCCGCTTAAGGATACCAGGCCGTTGGCAATAGACAGACCCACGATCTTCACCAGTCCCTTGTCCACACCGAGGCTGGTAACGATGGTGTCGTTGTCACCTACGGCACGAAGTAAAAATCCTGACTTGGTACTCATATACCAGTCTAACAGATATTTTGCTACCATGGTGATCAGGAAGATAATGATCACATTTTTGAAATTTACCAAAAAGTCCGGGGTAATACTATTCACAAAGCTGTTGTTGAAAATATTTTCCTTATCAAAAATAGCTACATAGCCGGAGCCTGCCACCCACAGATTGATAGTATACAGACCGGTCATCATGATGATACCGGAGAGCAGGTCTCTGACTTTTAATTTCACATGGATCAGTCCGGTACAGATTCCCACCAGTGCTCCGCCGAGGAACGCAATGGGAAGCGTGAGGATCGCCGGTACGCCAAATCCGTTGATCAGACGCACAGTGATGGCAGCCCCAAAGGGGAAGCTGCCATCGACCGTAAGATCCGGGAAATCCAGTATTTTATAGGTAATGTAGACACCCAGCGCCAGGATGCCGTAGATCATTCCTTGTTCCAATACACTTAATAATAACGCCATAGTTCTCTCCATTCCACAGATATCTTCTATCCTCACGGCTTAGCGGCTGTTCTTCGTTTTGTCTCACCGGGGGATACGAAATAATATCTTATAATTCTGTATATCCAGATTACTCTATTACTTTCTGCCTGACGGCAGTAATATCCCAATTACTGTACTACGATCTCATCAAAAGACTGGTAAGCATCGGTCTTGTAGTTCTCAGGTAATTCCAGACCGATCTTCTCTGCTGCTGCGAAGTTCACATACAGGCTGGGCTCGGAAATCACTTCGAAGTTCAGTTCGGAAGCCTTTGCCTCTCCCTTCAGGACTTTCGCTGCCATCTTACCGGTCTGTTTACCAAGCTCGATATATTCCAGTCCCATGGATGCCACGCAGCCTGCCTTAACCTGCTCTACCTCGGAACCGAATACGGGGATGCCTGCTTTATTAGCTTCATCCAGTACGGTCTGCAGTGCACTTACTACGGTATTGTCCGTCAGGTTGGTAATGCAGTCTACCTTGGATGCAACATCCGCTGCTGCCAGAGCTACCTCAGACATTGCAGTAACACCGCTGTCCACGATCTCGAATCCGTAGTTGCCTGCCAGAGCCTTGTACTCTGCGATGGTGCTGATGGAGTTTGCTTCGCTGGTGGTGTAGATGATACCGATGGTCTTCGCTTCGGGAAGTACCTCACGGATCATTTTTAACTGTGCATCTACTGCTAACGCATCGGAAGTACCGGTGATGTTGCCTACGGGAGTACCGTCTTCATTGGCAAGACCTGCTTCCACAGGATCGGATACTGCAGTGTAGATCACGGGAATATCTGTATTCATTGTAGCATTATATGCTGCCATGGCGCAAGGAGTTGCGATGGCACAGATCATATCTACTTTCTTACTTACGAAATTGCTGGCGGTCATAGCGGAGGTTCCGTTGTCTGCCTGTGCATTGACATATTCGATCGTCAGGTTCTCGCCCTCTACGATGCCTTCCTCGGCAAGTCCCTGTAAAAATCCTTCACGACAGTTATCCAAAGATCCGTGTACGGCATACTGCATAATACCGATGGTGTAGTTATCCTTGCTTCCTGTGCTGCCACATCCGGTGAGGGCACCCATTGCCATAACTGCGGTTAATACTGCTGCTAAAATTCTCTTCTTCATAATCTTATTCCTCGCTTTCTGTACGTCCTGCGTACCATGATATGCAGCGCATACCATAAAATAGTTTGCTCATAAGATTACTGAACCCTTCACTGTCATGAAAGCCAGCTGCTTTCGCATCTGTCCCCACATTCGTATTTGCATACAAGCGTCATGTGGATTGAAAGACTTTCATAACAAAAAACCGCCCCAAATGTATATTTCTATACATTTGAGACGGTAATAAGCTCCTGCTCATCATCGTGGTGCCACTCAATTTGACAAATCCTTACGGATTATGTCCACTTTTCTCTGGATACTATCATATCCATCGGCTTGATAACGGGTCCGAATCCCGCTGACGCCTAAAACTGATCTGTTCTCGGGCCAGCCTCGGAAGTCCATTCGGCGAAAGTTCCTTTACCATGATCCCACCACCCACGGCTCTCTGTAAAATTCCCTAAGGCTTACTACTCTTCCTCACAGGTTTGGTAAACTTATGAATGTTGTTTATGTGTCTAAGAATAATCTTTCTTTTCTGTTTTGTCAATACTATTTTTAGAAAATTTGCAAATTCTGGACTCTACCGTTTTTTTGCGAAATAGTCCTACTTCCTCACGTTTCCTTACGAATTCCGCAAAACAGATATTTTCTGACCGCGAAAAGTCCTGCGATCGCTCCTACACCGAGAATCGTTTCTGTTGTCGACAAATGTTCCACAATCATTTGTCGGGATATCGCAAACAACAAAATCTCTATGATCGTCTCCGGCGTGTGGGTACAGAGCATTTTTACAAACTCGATCCCAATTGCCAGCGTCATCGCACTTTCCAGATAATACATGACTTCCATCTGCTGCGACCACAGCTGTGGCACGCTCTGTGTGATGAGCCGCACGGTCAGCACAACCACCACCAACAGCAAAAATACTGACAATACCAGTTCTACATAGGACGTCATTTTCTGCATGATTTTTTGTAATGTCATTTTCTTATTCTTCCCTCTCTGTGTTCGGTCTTTACAAAAAGTCTTAGTTATCAGAGCTTTAATAGAACGGGAACATCAATGGCATGAGAAAAATGGTCATCATTGCAAGGATCAATGCCAACGGTGCTCCACATTTCAGATAATCTTTAAAAGTGTATCCACCCGGTTCCATGATCATGATCTGGCATGGTGCAGCCATAGGAGTCATGATGGAAATACAGCTTGCAGTAAGAACTCCAACTACTGCAGCCCGCGGATCTATTCCCATCTTAAGACATGCTGAAGTAACCAGTGGAATGAAAATAGTCAATGTCGCCAGATTTGACATAACCTGTGTAAGCAGAAACGGAATCGTAAAAAATACCGCCATCATAACATACGGATTTGTGGTATCACCTACCATCTTAATCATATAATCCGCCACCAGGTCGCCAACACCGGTTACTTTAATGGCATCGGAAAGGGTTAATACCCCGGCAAACAGAAAAATAGTAGGCTGATGAATTGCTCCTAATGCTTCTTTTTCAGAGAGCACACCTGTAAGCACCAGCAGAACAGCTCCTATACATGCAATCAGGTACATTTTGATACCTATTATATTTTCAAAAAGCATTAAGATAATTGTTGTAAGAACAATAATCAATGCAATTTTTTCTTTCAATGGACTTAATTTTGTCGAATTTTCCCTGTTATGTATATTATCATCAAACTTACTGTTATCTATATCCGGCATCAATTTATGTCCGAGAAATACCATGTAAGCAATGGCCACAATCAGCAGTGGAATCCTTGCAATCGTAAAGTCCCATACCTGTAAAGAATGAGGAGCCCCGCCTTTCATCATGATATCATTCCAGGTCATATTACTCGCACCCTGTCCGAGAAAAGTCATGGAAGTGGCAATGTTTGCACAGGCCATGGCCGGGAACAAAAGCTTGCTGCGGCTGGTTCCGATATCATTGGCAATTTCAATCAGAAGTGGAATCATAATAGCAGCTGTGGCAGTCGCATTTGTAATGCAGGCCAGCAGTGCTGCAGCCAGACAGGATAACAAAATCAGCATACGCGGATTCTCTTTATAACGAATTACAAGATTCTGCGCATGATCGATCAGCTTTGTCTTAGTAAGTCCTGCACCAATGACAAACATGGCAACAAACATGATAACGTTTGTATTGATAAATCCGCTGAATGCCTCTGCCGGAGTTCTGATTCCGGTAAGAACAAGTGCAAGGATAATTCCGGAAGAAATAACAGAAAACGGAACTTTACCAGTTGCAAATGCGATAATCGTTATCAATAGAATAATTAATGTAATATGCATAGATGTCATATTTGTCTCCCTTTATCTTTACTCCAACAAAGAGCTGTAATTGCCATATTTTTAAATACAACAATCCAGCTCTCAGAATAATATTAACTAGTTATTTCTTTTTACTTATTTGATAAAGCCAACCTGCTTGCTGATGATCTCAATCTGTTCGTCCTTTTTCTTGTTGTATTCCACTTTCTTCTCTTCAAAGTAATTTTTTCCATAAGAGTCAATGGACACGATCAACGGTCCGAACTCTTTTACATGGCAATGCCACAGGGTCTCAGGCATTCCCAGATCTTTCCACTGTGCTTCTACGATTTCTTCTACCTCAACAGCTGCCACTACGGCATTACCGGCAGGAAATACGCAATGGATCGCACCGAAATCTTTGCAAGCTCTCTCGGTATTTTCCTTCATACCGCCTTTTCCAACGATAACACGGACACCGGTGGTCTCTACGAATTCATACTCAAATTTTTCCATTCTCATGGAAGTGGTGGGACCTACGGATACCATTTCGTATTTTTCATCTCCCAGAGGGCGGATGATGGGACCTGCATGCAGAATTGCTGCATCTCTGACGTCCACAGGAATCTCTCTGCCTTCCTCTACGACACGACGGTGTGCCACGTCACGACAAGTTGTGATGTCACCTGTCAGGTATACGATGTCACCGATATGAATATCTTTCAGATCCTCTGCGGATACGGGTGTTACCAGAATTTTCTTACCATCTTTTATTTCTACTGCCATTGTTGTTCTCTCCCTTCTGAATTAGTTCTCTTCCTTGTATTCGAATCCTGTGTGGGTATCTACGGTAAAGTTCAGGTCTTTATCAAATACGATATGACCTCTTCTGTGGCTCCAGCAGCCAACGTTTACAGCGACACCGATAGCGGACGGATGACGTGCGGTATTCTCAATGTTGACGCCCATGACAGAATAGTGACCACCCATACCCTGAGGTCCGAGACCGATGGCATTGATGCCATCTTCCAACAGCTTCTCCATCTTGGCTGCGTTGGCATTATCATTATGGGAACCGACAGGTCTCATCAGTGCTTTCTTGGAATTCAGCGCTGCGGTCTCTACGGAAGTACCTACGCCGACACCTACCAGCAGGGGAGGGCAGGCATTTAATCCATAAGTAGTCATACGATCCAATACGAATTTGGTCACGCCTTCATAACCTTCACCAGGCATCAGAACCGTGGCATTACCGGGAAGTGTGCATCCGCCACCGGCCATATAGGTGTAGATTTCACACTGATCGGAGTTGGGAACGATATCCCACCATACGGTAGGGGTTCCTTTTCCTACATTTTTACCGGTATTATACTCATCGAAGGTTTCTACGGAATTGTGACGTAAAGGAGTGGCAAAAGTAGCCTGTACCACGGCATCCTTCAACAATGTCTCCAGATTATCGATGAGAGGGAACTTTGTACCGCATTTTACCCAGAACTGTAATACGCCAGTATCCTGACAGGAAGGGCGGTTCAGCTTCAGAGCCAGTTCCTGGTTGCGGAACATGGTATCGTAGATAACCTTGGTCATAGGAGTATCCTCTTTGTCTCTCAGTTCCTGCAATTTTGCAATGACATCATCCGGCAGCTTCTTCGCAGTGAATCCTACGAACTGCGCCATAATATCTGTCAGTTTCTTTACCTGTGCTTCATTTGACATATTTTTTTTCCTCCAACTTATCATTTATTTAAATATAAAATATTTAGCATATTATGATGCCAGGGTCAAAAGGTCTAAGCCCACATGAGCTTGCTCATAAGTGGGTGAAAGACCTTGGGACCCGCCCTGATATGAGCATAAAAGTGGGATGATAATCCCACGATATGCGAATATTGGGTAGGATTGTAGGAGTGCGTAGCACGGAACAATCCGTAGGCATCAAAGTCGGGGGCTTTTGACCCCGACATCTTATTATTACGGGTAAAATGGAAAGGCAATCGGCAGTATGATCATGCTGACTACGGTAGCAATAGCGATCAGCGGCATTCCGGCTTTTACATAATCAATGAATTTATAATTGCCGGCACCTACCACCATTGTATTAGCAGGCATACCAATGGGTGTTGCATAGGCACAAGACCCTCCGATGACACATGCCATCAGAACCGCTCTGGGATCTGCTCCCATCCCCTGTGCAATGGAGACACAGATTGGTGCCATGAGTGCTGTGGTTGCAGTATTTGACATGAAGTTCGTCATGATACAGCACAGAATAAATACCACGAAAGTAAACAGTACCGGGGATGGATTTGCTCCTAATGCTCCAATCACCTTGTCTGCGATCATTTCTCCTGCACCGGTAACTTCCAGTGCCTTTGCCAGAGATAAGGTACCTCCGAACAGGAAAATGGTCTTCAGATCAATGGATTTCAGAGCATCCTTTTCAGAAATAACTCCGGTAAGGATCAGCAGAATTGCGCCTACACAACCTGTGATACAAAGTTTTACGCCAATCTCTTCCTCAAAGATCATGCCGATCAGTGTAACGATCAGGATCACCAGGGACAATACCTTTTTCCACTTTGGAACCTTGCTGAAATCCTTTGTTTCATCAAAGATGGAATCTTCAGTATCCACGGTATCGTGATGTGGCAAAATGTTAAATCCGATGGTTGCATAAAAGAGAATGCCTGCAATCAGGATAGGAAGACCTACGATTGCATACTCGAAGAATCCGAATTTCAATCCCAACGGTTCCAGTGCAGATTGTGCGATCATATTGCCGGGAGCTCCAATCAGGGAAAGATTTCCTCCCATTGCTGCGGCAAATACCAACGGCATTAGAAGCCTGGATCTCTTATAGCCCGATTTTGCTGCAATTCCGATGACCACCGGGATCAAAACCGCTGCCGTACCGGTGTTGGAGAGAAATCCACTCATGCCTCCCACAATCACCATGATGGCCACGATCAGACCTCGCTCTGTTTTTGCAAACTTTGTTACCAGACTGCCGATCTCATTGGCCATGCCGGTCTCAAACAGTGCGCCGCCCACGATGAACATAGCAACAAACAGAATCACGTTACTGTTGATAAATCCACTAAAAGCATCACCTACGTTCAGGACTCCGGTAACCACAAGCCCGATGCAGACGACCATGGATGTCAATCCCAAAGGAATCTTCTCTGTGACAAACAAGAGAATGGCAAATGCCAGAAAAATTAGTGTAATGGTTGCAGGACTCATAGAATACCTCCCAATCTCTCTTCTTTTGGTAAAAAAGTGACATGGCCGTGTCTGTTTTCTTTGTATCTACAATATATCTCTTTTTTAGTATAATGTACATTTCATATACTTGACGTCAGCATAGTTTTAAACTATACTGAATTCGTGAAGTTATTTCCAAAGAACGGAGGTTTTCTATTATGACTCTGACGCAACTGGAGTATTTTTGTATGGTATGCCGTTATCACAGTATTACAAGAGCTGCGGATGCCCTCTACGTCTCACAGCCCACAATATCCACCTCGATTCGTGATCTCGAAAAGGAATTTCATTTAAAGCTTTTTAATCATGGAAAAAACAGAATTTCTCTCACCAAAGACGGAGAGGCCTTTTATCAGAAAGCAGAATATATCTTAAGACAGACACAGGAACTCTACTCAGATTTTTCAAATATTGAAGAAAACCGCCATCCGCTGCGGATCGGAATTCCTCCTATGATCAGTACCGTATTTTTTCCCAGGGTTACGGATCAGTTTCAGGAACAGTACAATATTCCGATCCAGCTTCTGGAATATGGTTCTATCCGCGCCCGCACTCTGGTAGATAACGAGCAATTAGATGTAGCAATGGCAAATATGGATTTTTACAATCTGGATAAGTACAATAGTCACATCATGATGGAAGACCGTTATGTCTATTGTGTCTCCAAAACCCATCGGTATGCCGGTGAAAAAGAAATCACTATGGAAATGTTAGAAGATGAACCCATTATTTTATTTAATACAGATTCTGTCCAGACACAGACTGTAATCACACGACTACGTTCTGCGGGAATTACACCAAATGTCCATATGTATTGCAGCCAGTTAGTCACTGTCCTCAATTTTGTCCGAGGTGGTAAATGTGGTGCTTTTCTATATTCCTCTCTTGCTGCCAATCCTAGAGATTTTGTAGAAATTCCTGTTACCCCGGAGATTACCAGCAAATTTGGAATTATATGGAAGAAAGGAATCTTTGTGCCTGACCAGCTGACCAAATTTGTAAATTTTGTAAAGGACTTTGATGTAACCCCCTATTTGCCCAAGTTTTCTTAACTTAATAATGGATTTTATACTGCTCATATCCGGCAGTTTTCTTTATTGTTCCTTTGATATTTCATTCTTTCTCTCCAATTTTACTTTGTCTCCGGCAGTGTGATCACCACCTTGAACAGGTCACCGTCCGTGACGATCTCCATATCGCCCTTCTGCAGCTCCGTCAGGCTCTTGGCAATGGACAGTCCCAGTCCGTTGCCCTCCATGTGGCGGGATCTGTCCCCTCTGGTGAACCGCTCTTCCAGCTCCTCCGGAGACATCTCCAGTGGGTAGGCCGACATATTCCGGAAAATGATGTTCACATTCTGCCCGTCATGCTCCACATTCAGATAGACACGGCTGCCTGTCTGGGCATATTTGTAAATATTGTTCAACAGATTATCGAACACTCTCCACAGGTGTCTGCCGTCCGCCATGACCTTCACCGTTTCTTCTTCCGGCTGTTTTACGATGGTCTCCAGTTTCTTGTCAGAAAACCGCTGCTCATATTCGCCCACCGCCTGTGACAGCAATACCGCCACATCGCAGACCTCCGGGTGGACCTCCAGATTGCCGGTAGTAGCTTTGGATGCCTCCAACAGGTCATCCAGCAGCTTTTTCAGCTTCCTGGACTGGCGCAGCAATACTTCTGCGTACTCCGATAGCCGCTGTCCCTTTTCAGGATCCGGCTCCGTACCCTCGCTCTTCTCTGTAGCAGCCGCATCTTCCCCGACTTCTTTTCCGATGAGATCTGCATAATTGATAATGGATGTTAACGGCGTCTTGATGTCATGGGACACATTGGTGATCAGCTCCGTCTTTAAATGTTCGCTCTTCATCCTCTGTTCCACGGCTGCAGAAATGCCATCGCCGATGCGGTTCAGATTCTCTCCGTGCTCCTTGAAGGACAATACCATATGAGAGGTATCCAGTTTATAATTCAGATCTCCGTCCGCCAATGCTTCACTGCCCTCCTGCAGCTCTTTACACATCAATGCTACAAAAGTAATTGCACCGCACAGAATAAATTTCTCTATGATCCATAAAAAGAGTAATACACCTGTATCATGATAAAACAGCATTAAACCGAAAAACTCTGCCACGCAGACTGCAAGACACAGAAGTACTGTCCGCCATACCATAGGAATCCCACAGATCAATTTCACAATACTGCGGAAAACTCCCTTGCAGCATCTTCCGAAGAACCGCAACACTCTGTACAGGATCGTATTCTGCCACCATTTTCCCATTTTCAGGCGGATAGCCAGTTCCATGAAGTACAGGGTGCACCATATCACCTCTGCCGCAAACAGTACCACCAGGACGACCAGTGCGATCATATTTGACTGACTCAAGCCGATCCATTCCACAGCCAGGTACAGACCGATAAAAGCTCCTATAGCAACGATCACTGTATACACATCCAGGTGGATCTCATGGATTGCACTGGGAGTAATCCCCTCCCTGCCATTCTTATGTCCGGCACTGCACAACAGGAAGATAAAGCATAATAATGCCAGTACCGTTCCCACACAGCATACTACGGGGATCACATTCCGGTTATCATAAAGCTGCTCTGCCTGATGATAGATCAGGGCGTATTCATCTTCCTTCGGCAGGCTTGGATTCACTGTCAGGGTAACCACAATACGCTTGTTACGCTCTGCTAATACTTCCTCTGCAGCCTCTTCCTGCAGCCATTCTGTCTCACTTAGGGCATCCTTGATCATCCATTTTGCATATTGTTCCGCCCGTTCAACCGGCACATAAGTCTCTCCACCTAAGGATACGCTGTCCCCCAGATCCAGATATTTCTCCAGATTACCGGAGGAAAGGGCTTCCTGCTCTGCTGACGTTATGCTTTCCACATCAGACCCAGTATCGACAGATGGCGCAAGTTCCATGATGTCAGAGCTTTCAGAGCTTCCATAACTTTCATAGCCATCAGAGGCAGATGCATCTTCCGTGTTACTATAGGTGTTATCATTACTATGCTGCACCTGGGACTCCAGCCGGTAGGTCAGATCATTTGTCTTGTCTACATAATCCTCGTTCTTCCATTCTCCCAGGAATTCATCCGTATCCAGGTCGTAGCTCTCCACCTTCACCCAGATGTTCCGCTGTCTGCAATAGGCTTCCATGGTCTGCCAGCTCTCATTCTCATACCAGTCGCGTATCTGATACAGATTCTGATTGACCTGCTGATACAGCAGCGTATCATGAATAAACATCATTCTGCCGGAGGAATAAGCTCCATTGTCTGCAAGCATACAGGTACCATAGAGTCCCAGCACCCCCACAATTGCTGTGCCGATCATCAGTACAAATGCTACGACCTTTGCCAGTGTACTGCCCATCAGACTGTTTTCCTGTGCCGGCGCATTCTTCTTTTTCTCGGCTTTTTCTCTTTTTCTCCGTTCCCTTTTATTCTCTGACGACGCTGTTTCTGCCGTCGTACTCACTGTTTTTTCCACCGGATCATCCACTATGTCCTGTTCTGTGTTCCTGCTGTTTTCTTCCCTGTTATCCATATTCCTGTCTCCTCATCTTACGGAGCAGTTCCGCTCTCCTGCCTGCTCTTATCCCTGTTTCTCACACTTGTAGCCCTGTCCCCAGACCACCTTCAGATATCTGGGTTCCGCAGGGTTGATCTCTAACTTTTCCCGCAAATGCCGGATATGCACTGCCACTGTATTCTCGCTGCCAAGCGGCAGATCATTCCAGATCCTCGAATAAATCTCTCTCGGAGAAAATACCTGCCCCGGATTCTGCATCAACAGTTTTAAAATATCATATTCCGTAGGTGTCAGTGCTACCGTCTCGCCATCCAGCGTCACCCTTTTCTCCTTGTCATCCAGTTCAATCCCCCCGACTCTGATCACGTCCGGCCGTACACTTCCACCACCCAGCTGCATATAACGCCGCAGCTGGGATTTCACCCTGGCAGATACCTCAATGGGATTAAACGGCTTCGTGATATAGTCATCCGCTCCTACCGTAAGTCCCAGCACCTTGTCGGAATCCTCACCCTTGGCTGTCAGCAGGATCACAGGAACATTACTTTTCTCCCTGATCCTGATCATCGCCTGTATGCCGTCCAGCTTCGGCATCATAATATCCATCAATACCAGATGCACCTCTTTCGTCTCTACCACATGCACGGCTTCCTCACCATCAAAAGCCTCTAAAAAATGGTAATTGCTGTCATTCAAGTATATCTTTAACGCATTTACGATATCCTTCTCATCATCACAGATCAATATATTGTACATACTCTCCCTCATTTCCGTACCAGTGGCTGCAGCCCTCCGGCACCTTTTCCGCAAGGGTCTTCCTTACGTTCACTGGCATCCGTATTGCGTGATTGCATGCAGGCAGCCACGCAGATGTCCTGTTGATGAATTTATTGTAGCAGATTACAGATTAATAAAAAACAGGAAAAACCTTTAAGATTTGTTTAAGGCTGGCAGTTGCAGAATGTCTTTTACAGCAAAAAAGCCGGTCACTTCCCGGTAGAGAAAGTGATCGGCTCCGGACTTCCCAGTCAGGTATTCTGTGTTAGTTTTTCTTGTCGGAATGTTCCTTCAATTCTTCCAATGCTTCCTTGAATTTCTCGGAGCTCATGGTCGGGTTGGAGCGGATCATGTCACGCTGGAAGAAGTCTCTTAAGCTACTGACATTCTCTCTGTCTGCCACGCTTCTGGTGTACTTCTGCCGCAGTTCGGCAACCTCGTTCTTCACGCTTTCAAGATATTCGCTGGGTGACTTCTGTGCAGAAGTACGGATGCTCTCCAGCTTCTCCTCGATGCCGGACTTCAGGTCCTCCACTCTGGTAGTAATGCCCACGGTAAAGTCTTCCTTCTTCTGTGCCAGGCTATCGCTGAAGCCTTCCTTACGATTCTCCAGATCCTGACTAGTCACAGCAATGATTACATCCAGTCTCTTCTGGATACGAAGCATATCTTCCTTGGCCTTCTCCATTTTCTCCAGTACATCCCGCAGATCCAGGGCAGCCTTGAAGGATAGCGCAAAATCTGCACCGATCAGTGCCGTCAGTACCAGTGTCACCGGAGTGAGAATGCTGTCCGGGATGGACAATACAAAATGTTCGATGGGCTTATGGATAACTTCCGTCATCAGGATCGTCAGACCGCCCCAGGCTAAGGATGAACCCAGGCAGATATGTCCCTGGAAATTGAACTTATTCTTGGAATAGTCCCAATATCTTACCTTGAACAACGCTTCCATGGTCACGCCTGTGACATACTCCAGCACCGTGGCCCCAATGCATCCGGCGATGTAGACCAGCACCAGATTATCCTGGAACGGCATGGACACCACCAGCATCATAATGGCGCCACTGCCATACAACGGCAGGAACGGTCCCCGGCAGAAGCCACGGTTGACCAGCTTTCTGCTTTTCAGGGATACATAGGTGGATTCAAAGCACCAACCGAAAAAGCAGTAAAAATAAAAGAAAAACAACCATTGAATCGCAGTATAATGATACACCGTATAACCTCCCTCGGTTTTTCTGTTTTCCTTGCAATCAAGGTAACACTGTCATCTCATGAACGAACTGCTACGGATATATTTCCGTCTCTATGGCAAGTTTGCCCTTCCTCGTGGCATGGGGCTCCCCACTGATGCGGAATTTCCCATAGCCTCTGGCATTCACCACATCCCCCACTTCCAGGGACTTGGAGTTATTCTCGCACAGCCTGCCATTCACATATACTTTTCCCACCCGGAACAGCTCCAGGCAGTCACTTCTGGATTTATTATATACTTTGGAGATCACAGCGTCAACACGGGGGCTTGCCACCTGGATCACCTGTTTCAACGGCTCTTCCTGGGGTACTTCAGACGCTGCATCCACCACCTCACACTTCACATGGGTATGACGGATCTGTTCCAGATTGTCACAGATGAATTCAGCAATCGTATCCAGACAGAATAAAAAGGCTTCGCCCTCCCCCGGCAGGATATCGCCGATAGTGCTCCTCTCAATTCCAAGATTCATCAGCGCCCCAAGATAGTCCCTGTGGGACAGCTTGTCTGCAAATTTGGCTGACAACGGCCGGATCCGGATACAGCAGATGGGAAAAGGCTGTTCATATCCCAGATCCGCTTCGGTTCCAAAGCGCAGGATCTTCCGTTCTGCCTCTTCCCTGCCGCCGTATAATGTGATCCCGACAAATCTGACATCTCGCTCCACCTGCCACAGCGCATCCTGCTCCGCCAATCCCAAAAAACCTGTGAAGGTGTACTGATTTTGACTGTAAGACTTCTCTGCCAGTTCACGGATCCGGTTCTTCAGCTGTTGTATCTCTTTTTCATTTTCCACAGACATATTCCCGTACATCCTCCTGCTATTCTCACTGCAATTTCGAAAATGTTGCCCTGTACACGTCAGCCTAATGCCACATCCAGCAGCATCATCAACGCAAAGCCAATGGCAAATGCGATGGTTCCCAGGTTGGAATGTTCTCCCTCACTGGCTTCCGGAATAAGCTCCTCTACCACCACATAAATCATGGCTCCGGCTGCAAATGCCAGCATATAGGGCAGGATCGGTGTTACAAATCTCGCCAGTACAATAGCCAGGATTGCCCCCACCGGCTCCACTGCTCCCGACAATACACCCAGTGCAAAGGACTTTCCTCTGGTATTCCCTTCACTGCGAAGAGGCAGGGAAATAATTGCCCCCTCCGGGAAATTCTGGATGGCGATACCGATTGCCAGCGTCAATGCTCCTGCCATGGTAACTGCTCCATCTCCGCTTAAAACTCCTGCAAAAATAGCTCCGCAGGCCGCTCCTTCCGGAAAGTTGTGAATCGTCACTGCCAACATCAGCATGGCAGTACGGTCCAGACTGCTCTTATGTCCTTCCGGTGCATCACTGCCTACATGCAGATGGGGCACCAGGCTGTCGATGAACAACAAAAAAACAATACCAACCAGGAACCCGATCACCGCAGGAAGAAATGCAAGCTTTCCCATCTCCTCACACATATCCATGGCCGGTATCAACAAAGACCACACCGAGGCTGCCACCATGACACCGGCAGCGAATCCGGTAAATATTCTCTGAATATTGCCGCCAATCTGCTTTTTCAGGAAAAAGACGCAGGCTGCCCCTGCAGTCGTCCCCAGAAACGGAATCAGAAGGCCGGCTCCAATGCTTAAATTCATGAAACCCTCTCCTTTCTTTTGTTATCGTATGCCATACTTTTAACTTATGTATCTTGTCCGTCTACTTCAAATGCTGTATTTTTTGCATATTAATCTCCATTCCGCAGACGTTTCTTTCCGTCGGAGAAATTGCGAATCAAATTTCAAATTTGATTCTGAGATAAGGGCTGCTTTGTGACATCTTCGGCACAAATATGTTATCAAAATCCCGCCAGATCATTGCCCATCACAGCATACATCAGAAAGTTCACACCGCACACCAGATGGTACATCAATACAGCAATCTCTCCCAGAACGAAGATCACCTTCCAGCTCTTCCACCATTCTCTGATATTTCTTATCATAACGATCAATGTCATCAGAAATACAAAAAACATGCCATGCATATATCCCCAGGAAAAGTTCGCATGCATCATACGGAAGCCTTTTTCATAAAAGACCAAAAACATGAAAGTACCGAAAAGATAATTCAGCCAGGCAAACCAATAATATTTGTTCTGCCGGATCTTTTTAAAATCAAACACCAGATTCAGGAAAAGAACTCCGATGGGTAACGCCATTCCCATGATAATGCTTAACGGAATGCTCTTTGAGTAGTTGCTCCATACTTTTGCAAAGCCGATAGCAATTCCCGTCTCTTCTCCCATGGCATTAGTACCGGTAAAAATTCCGGAGAACTGATACAGCAGTGCAATTCCCGTGGGAATCATAGTCACGCACAGACAGAAAGCATTTTTAAAGCTTTTTCCACGACTGGCAATCAGTTGTACCAACAGAAGCAAACAGATCAACGGTACCACTACCATAGTATAACTTGGTTTGGTCATGGTGGTCAGTAAAAGGCTTCCTGCGAACAGAACACAGTCTTTCCATTGAAAATCCTTCTGATATTTTGATAAAACCTTTACCGTCTCAAAAAAGCAGATGATGGCAAAGGGTCTGGTAGCCAGATAAGTTGCATTCCAGAAAGGATTTGGTGTATAGATGCCCATACAGCGGTATGCGTAGTCAAACCCGAAAAATGCTGTATTTTTGGGTGAATACAGATTAGAGAGCAAAAACAGTGCGAACACAAACAGTGTTACTGTAATGTCTGTCATGACCTTTCCGCGCTGTGTCAGCGTTTCATAATGCATGATGTTTTGGATTTCACGGTTCATGTAATATTTGGTGATCACTACCGCTGTCAGATTAAACAGTGCTGTCGTGACCGCCATGGCCGCTTTTGCCCCGACCAGCCATGCGGAAAGCTTTGCCATCCAGAACAGAATAGGATAGGGAAATTCATAATTACCCTGAATACCCGCCACTTTGTTCACATAATCCGGCATGTCCGACTGAAATCCGGGCATCTGGTAACATTCCATCCAAAACAGATATAACATGACCCCGGAATACAGAAACAGCAGGAAAAGAAAAATCACTTTCCCTGCTGTCGTCTCCCGCAGGCCGCTCTTTGTGGGATTTTTTATCATAGAGCTGATCCTTTCTAGTTAAAACTGATCACGGGATCTTTGGGGGCTTTTGCCTTCTCCACGCTGATGGCATGGAGCACAGGTCCTTCACCCTTATAGTCCGCGAAGTACTCCTTTGCGACCTTCGCTGTCACCTTTATCCATTCCTTCTGCTTCAGGTCTTTCGTCCCTGCATATTCACAGGCATAGCCTAAAAATGCCATATCCTCCGCACAGCAGGTCATTGCCATGCGTCCGGGTACGAAATAGCCCTCGGGATATTCCTCAGGCTTCAATACCATGGCAAGAAACTGGATATTTTTACCCACGTAACGCTCCAGATGATCCATGGAATCCAGATACCAGATGCCATAGCCCTGGTTATCCAGCACAACGGGATCCTGATTCAGGTCATAAGGAAGATCCTCCTCGAAGATCTCATCGATCTCTCCGTTAGAATCCTCGAAGATCACATCTGCGGAAGGGTTTACCGCCTTAATGTTACGCTTGTATACATTCAGATCCTTGATACCGTCGCAACGGTTGAAAATGATCATTTCGGACTTACGGATCATCTCTGCCAACAGTGATTTCATGTTGGTGTAATACATGGGGAAGGTGGAACCGTCAATGGTCGTGATCTGCTGTTCCACTTTCCAATACCAGGGAAGTGTCATGTTTTTGCAGTTCCACATACCGTTATACTCAATGATAATCCGGGCCGGCTTATATTTTTTCTCCAGTTCGATCAGATGGTTCGGATTGAAATCCTCTTCGTCTTCGATCAGTACGACCTCTGTGCGGCTCTTTTTTAATAAGGTGGGATCATATTCATTCTCCCCCTCTTCACACAGAATGAGCAGGGTCTTTCCTTTGATCTGGAAATAAGGCTGCCCCAATGTAAATGTGATAAATTCGGTCTTACCGCTCTCCAGAAAACCGTTTATGATATAGACTGGTTTCGTCATAATTCATACCTTTCTCTTTCTTATCCTGCCGCCTGTAGAAATTGTTCCTGCATTCTATTTGCGGAACAGTTCTGCCAGCTTATCCTCATCCAGCTTGGAACCGATGACACAGATTTTACCGGTGACTTCCGGCTTACCGCTTCTGATGTCATGCTCTTCGGGAACATAATCGTAATATACCCAGGTTCCGTCGGGAGCAGGTACCATACCCTTGGCACGCAGGATGGCACCGTACTCTCCACTGTCCAGAGCGGTAAGGATTTTCTCAATATCCTCTGCACTGTAGGTATTGGGAGTCTCAATGCCCCAACTGGTAAATACTTCGTCTGCGTGATGGTGATGATGGTGATGCTCGTGTTCGTCCTCATCGTCGTCATCGTGATGATGTCCGCAGCAGCACTCGTGATCATGGTCATCATGGTCATGGTCGTGATGATGGTGATGCTCGTGCTCGTCCTCATCGTCGTCATCGTGATGATGTCCGCAGCAGCACTCGTGATCATGGTCATCATGGTCATGGTCGTGATGATGTTCGTGGTCATGATCGTGACCGCAGCACTCGTCCTCATCATGATCGTCATGGATGTGCTCTAACATTTCCTTCATCATATCTTCCAGCTTGTCAGCACCTTCGATAGTCTTGAGTACTTCCTTGCCGTCCAGCTGTGCTAACGGTGTGGTGATGATGGTTGCCTTGTCATTATGCTCACGGATCATCTCCACGCAGGCATTCAGCTTCGCCTGGTCTACCTTGTCGGTTCTGCTTAAGATGATGGTTCCGGCGTATTCGATCTGATTGCTGAAGAATTCACCGAAGTTCTTCATATACATCTTGCACTTGGAAGCATCTACCACTGCTACCGCACTGTTGATCTCTACATCCAGGTCACCTGCTACATTTTCCACAGCCTTCAGGACATCAGACAGCTTGCCGACACCGGAGGGCTCGATCAGAATACGTTCAGGAGCATAGGTGCTGATCACTTCCTTCAGGGAAGTACCGAAATCACCTACCAAAGAGCAGCAGATACAACCGGAGTTCATCTCCTTGATCTCGATACCTGCCTCCTTTAAGAATCCGCCATCAATACCAATCTCACCGAACTCATTCTCGATCAGAACGGTCTTGCTGCCGTCTAACGCTTCTTTTAACAGTTTTTTGATCAGGGTGGTTTTGCCGGCACCCAGGAATCCGGATACTACATCTATTTTCGTCATTGTTTTTTCCTCCAATCTGGGACTGATACCCATCCTTTTTATTTTCTATCATATTTACATTATTGTCAACATAACGATTATTAAATTTTTATCAACTCAGTCATCAATTTTGCTCCGGCTTTTCTGTCTCGACCATGCTGTAGGGCACTACCGCCACTTTTCCCTCTTCGTCTGCGCCACAGATAATTCCCAAAAACACTCCATCCTCTGTAAATACTCCGCCGCCCGACATTCCCGGCTCCGCAATTCCCTGCAACAGCAGCATATACTGTTCAAAATCTTCCACATAGATCCATGGCTCCACCACAAAGGCGTAGACAGGCATTCCTGTCTCCCCTCCGTACATCCATACATCATCATATGCTTTCATTGCATCAAACACATTTCTGTCCGTCGGCACCGGCAGGCAGGCTTCCCATGTTTCCAGCGGCAGCTCCGTCTTGTCCACCCACAGAAAGGCCAGATCACAGCTGTCTGCCATCTCTGATCCGCTGGCTGCCACCTGTGTTCCTTCCGGAAAAGACACCAGGATTTCTCCATTATCATGGGTCAGCACATGACCTGCCGTAACGATCAGAATAGATTTTTCATCCTCATCATAGATCACACCACTCCCCTGCAGATCTCCTGCCTGAATCTGCACGAGAGTTTTTCTTACCATAAGATCCGTCTCCGTCAGCTTCTGCCCTGTCTGTACCGGCAGCTGCGTGGCAGCTGTCTCTCTCTCCGGTCGCCATATACCTGCATTTTCTGTCTCTGAATATTCTGTAGTCTCTGCCCCGTTTCCCTCACAACCTGAGAACAGTAACAGGCAGCTTACCATGAGGAACATTATTTTTTTCCTGTTCATGTCTTGCTCCTATTCTTACGTCTTGTTCCTGTCGTTCTCCATAACAGAAAACGGACTGCATCCGCAGTCCGCATTTTTCTCTAAAGGTGTAAGCAAAATATAAGCCGAGTTCTGTATCTGACGATCATCTATCTAGTACGACTGTCACCAGCCGCATCAAGCGACCTACCTGAAAGCAGACCGGGCCGGTCTATCGCTCTCTGTTTGGTCTTGCTTCGGATGGGGTTTACATGGCTCCGTCTGTTACCAGCCGGACGGTAGTCTCTTACACTGCCTTTCCACCCTTACCGGCATAAAGCCGGCGGTATATTTCTGTTGCACTAGCCTTGGAGTCACCTCCACCAGACGTTATCTGGCATCCTGCCCTGTGAAGCCCGGACTTTCCTCACCTGCACGAAGCAGCCGCGATCATCTATCTTACTTACACCTGTTCGATTATATCTGTTCTACCAGCAAAAAGTCAAGCAGAATTGCACCGGCAGCCGTGTAAACTATTCAGAACCACATTCGCAAAATCGCATCTGACGATGCTTTCTTTGAATAACAAGCCTGCTTGTTATTTGCTCATGGTGGTTACTTCGTCGCATCAATTCTGCCGCACAGTCTTACGAATGCGAGCATTCGACGCCTGTCAGCAGAATTGCGCTACTCTGAATAGTTTACACGTTGAAGCAGCTTCCGCCCACGAATTCTCTGCACAGAGAATTATTGGGGAGGCTCTCACTGGTCACGCCCAGGAAATACTCCAGGAATTTCAGCAGCCTTTTAGCTTCATAGTATTCCGGTTCTCCCTTGTCGATCTGGAACAGTAACGGCTCTGCGAACTGCTTTAACACCGCCAGTTCATAGATCAATACGGAATTGAACATGGCGTCCGCATCCTCCTGGAAGGGGAAAATATTCTGTTCCTCACCCCGGCGCACGGATCCCCACATGCCGATGGTCCTTCTGGCATCCGCTCCTCTGGTTCTGGCATCTCTTACCATGCGGCGTAACAGTCGACCGTCTGTTGTGGGAATACGGTTGTGCTCGTCAATGTTGATATTGGTCAGTGCACTGATATAAATCTTGTATTTACTCTCCTCGGGAAGCGCATAAGAAGTCTTCTCATTTAATCCGTGGATTCCCTCAATGACTAGAATATCATCTGGTCCCAGCTGTTTAAAATTCCCCTTGTATTCCCGCTTGCCGGTCTTGAAATTAAAGGAAGGAAGTTCTACCCGCTCTCCTGCTAACAGTCTGCACATATCCTCATTAAACTGCTTTACATCGATAGCTTCCAGACACTCAAAATTGTAATCCCCGTTTTCATCCCTGGGGGTAAATTCTCTATTCACAAAATAATCATCCAGTCCGATGGGATGCGGCATTTTTCCCAGGGTCTTCAGCTGTATGGACAGCCTATGGGAAAAACTGGTCTTACCGGAGGAAGACGGTCCGGCGATCATAACGAATTTGACACCGCCTCTGTCCACAATATCCCTGGCGATCTCACCAATCTTGCGCTCCTGCTGTGCCTCCTGTACCAGGATCAGTTCACTCAAAGAGCCTCTGCAGATCTGGTCATTGAGATCTCCCACGGTCTCGATACCGATCTTTCTGCCCCAATCTTCCGACTCTTTCAGGGTCTGGAATAGCTTCCTCTGTTCCACGAAAGGCTTTACCTGCGTTGGTTCCTTTTTATCCGGCAGCAGCAGCATGAAGCCCTCGTCATATGCCAGTACATCGAACCATTTGACATACCCGGCATTAGGCAGCATATATCCGTAATAATAATCATAATAGCCGTCCATCTCGTAGATATTTACAAAAGAACCTCTGCGGTAACGAAACAGCTTTTCCTTATCCTTCATCCCCTCTGCATGGAACAGTTCCATGGCATTATCCAGAGAATACGATCTTTTCAGAAACGGTGTTTTGGATTTTACCAGCTCCTGCATTCTGTTCCGGATCTTCTCCGCATTCTCTTTCGTTGCGGCAAACTGTCCTTTGGGTGAGATGTAGGATCCGTTTCCGATGGCGAACTCCACACGACAGCTCTGCACAGCATCCCTTCCAAACACATCAAATACCGCTTTTAGAAACAACATGGTCGCAGAGCGCACATAGGTCTTGTGGCCCACATCATCCTTTAATGTAAAAAAAGTAATCTCACAATCTCTTGTGAGTTTTTTAAACAGTTCCCGGATTTTTCCGTCTCTTGCCGCCAATGCGATCAGGTCATCGTATTCCTTCTGATAATCATTTGCTACATCTTCGTAAGTAGCTCCCTGGGGATATTGTTTCTCTTCACCATTTATCTTCACTGTGAACATTTTTCTCACCCTGTCCTTCTGTAATCTGCTGTTCCCGGTCTGTCTTCTCAATCTGCTTCCTGACCATTATCATACCATTCCAGTGCGTAGGTTATGAGCGTGATCTCTTCTTTGATCTCATTACTGCGCCGTATTGTTTTCGGATTTCCGGCATCCGCTTTGTTCTCCAGATGCTCCACGATCTGTCTGCGGTCTGCCAGCATTTTTTCCAGATACTCTTTTAATATCCGGTCTTTTTTAAGCAGTAGTCCGACTCCATACTGTTTTGCGAGTTCAGAAAAGAAACCGTCTCCTGTTTCCCCCAGCCAGGAACGCTTTACCCCACAACGTGTCGTGTCCTCTGACATCTCTCCCAGCCAGCGCACCTTCATCATAAAATAATATTTGCCTTCTTCATAGATGATATTCTCATCCAGCAGAAGATATCCCTCCTCCATCAGAAACTCCCTGAAATGTGGGATTTCCGACTGGGGCTGCAGGATCAGTTCTCTGAAGCTTCTGGCCTGCTCCCTTCCTTCTGTCAATATCTTCTCCATGAGAGGACCACCCATACCGGCACAGATCATTCCTTCTGCCTCTCCTGTATTCAGCTTTTGCAGGCCATCGGAAAGTCTTGTCTCGATCTTGTCCTGCAGACCATATTCCCGGATATGTTCTTTTGCACGGTCAAGAGGACCGGATCGTACATCCATGGCGATCACTCTGGGAGAAATGCCCTTCTGCACGAGATAGACAGATACAAAACCATGGTCACACCCCACATCTGTTATCACAGTGCCGGGAGTGACCATGTCTGTTAATGCCTGCATTCGATCGGATAATAATACTTCCGCCATTAATCCAGATAATCCTTCAGCTTGCGGCTGCGGCTGGGATGACGCAGTTTTCTCAATGCTTTTGCTTCAATCTGACGGATACGTTCGCGGGTAACGTTAAATTCCCGTCCTACCTCTTCCAGAGTACGGGCCCGTCCGTCATCCAGGCCAAAACGAAGTCTCAGTACCTTCTGTTCTCTCTCTGTCAGGGTACCGAGTACCTCCACCAGCTGCTCTTTCAGCAGGGTAAATGCTGCGGCATCCGCAGGAACCGGTACATTATCATCCTGGATGAAATCACCCAGATGGCTGTCTTCCTCTTCACCGATAGGAGTCTCTAAGGATACAGGCTCCTGGCTGATCTTTAAGATCTCCCGCACTCTGTCTACCGGCATATTCATCTCTGCCGCAATCTCTTCGGGAGTCGGTTCCCTTCCCAGCTCCTGCAGCAGCTGTCTGCTCACACGGATCAGTTTGTTGATGGTCTCTACCATATGCACAGGGATACGGATAGTTCTCGCCTGATCAGCAATGGCTCTGGTGATGGCCTGACGGATCCACCATGTTGCATAGGTGGAGAACTTATATCCCTTACGATAATCAAATTTCTCTACAGCCTTGATCAATCCTAAGTTACCTTCCTGAATCAGATCCAGGAACAGCATTCCACGTCCCACATATCTCTTGGCAATGCTGACTACCAGACGTAAGTTGGCTTCTGCCAGACGTTTTTTAGCCTCCTGGTCGCCCTCTTCCATTCTCTGTGCCAGCTCGATCTCTTCCTCGGCGCTTAACAGAGGTACTTTGCCGATTTCCTTCAGGTACATGCGGACAGGATCCTCGATGCTGACACCTTCCGGTACGGACAGATCAATGTTCTCCACATCCACCTCATCCTCATCCGTCAGAATGATCTCTTCATCATCCACATCATCGTCATCGGTAATGCGCAGTACGTCTACGTTATTCTGGTCCAGATATTCCAGAACCTTCTCCATCTGTTCCTCTTCCAGAGGCATGTCCGCGAAGAAGTCACTGATTTCCTGATACTCCAGCACATTCTTTTTCTTTTTCGCCATATTCAGGAGCTCTTTTATCTTCTCCGCAAATTTTGCCTGTGTGTTTTCATCCATTTTCGTGGTTCCATCCTTTCATTGCCATTATTTATAGCCAAATTTCGTATTTTTTATAACTATTCAGAGCCTGAATCCCATTATTCCAAAGAAATATGGGCTCTTTGCAGCTCTTCCAGTGCTTTCTTTCCTTCCACTGCCTGCTTTACGGCATTGACATCTGTTCCCAGCTTTGCCATATAGTACTGATAACTGTTGCGTTTTACCGCTACCAGAATATCATGAAAGGCTCTTTCTCTCTCCTGTCTGGTAGACAATTCCGGAAGTGTGGTATGAAACAGCTCTGCTGCCTGCCTCTGTTCCTCCTCGTCTTCAAACATGCTGATGATCCCTGCCGGCTGAAATTGTCCGCTGTCCAGCTCCGCAAACATTCTCTCTGCCACCCTGCGGTACAGATCCTCGGTAAAATCCTCCGGAGCTATATACTTCCGGACGATTCCATACAGGGAAGGATCATCTCCGATCCAGGTGATTAACAACCGCTGGGATCTGCGGCCGCTCTCCGCCGGATCACTTTTGTTCTGTACACCGCTTCTTGGTCTTGGGACCGGTTTGGCCAGTCCTGTCTGTGCGGCGTAATTTACCACCATTTTTCTCAGATCATCCGGCCGGATCATATATTTTTCGGCGATGGCCTGTAAATAATTTTCCCGTTCCAGATCCTCGGTAAATTCACACAATTTCTGTGCGATCTCCCGGTGGAACTTCGTACGCTGTTCCGGATCACTCTGGTCGTATTGCTCACTTAAGATACGGATTTCGAAATAGAAACTGTTCTCCGCCTGATCGATCCGCTCCTGAAATGCTTCTTTGCCCAGATTTTTAATAAATTCATCCGGATCCTTATAAGGCCGCATATTAATGACTTTACCTGTCAGGCCCGCTTCCCTGAGAATACCGATACCTCTGAGCGCTGCCTTGGTTCCGGCACCGTCACTGTCGTAAGCCAGCAGGATATTTTCCGCATAACGGCGTAAAAGATTTGCCTGCTCCACGGTAAATGCCGTACCCAGAGATGCCACAGCCTGTGTAAATCCTGCCTGATGCATAGCGATGACATCCATATATCCCTCGCACAGGATGATGTTACCGGTCCTTGCGGTTCTGGCAAAATTCAATCCGTACAGATTCCGCCTCTTATCGAAGATCATGGTCTCCGGGGAATTCAGGTACTTCGGTTCTCCCTCTCCCATGACTCTTCCGCCGAATCCGATGACACGGTGGTTGATGTCCTGTATGGGGAACATCACCCGGTTCCAGAACTGGCTCCGCAGTCCCCGTTGTTCGGAAAATACTGCCAGTCCGGAATCCTTGATCTCTTCATCACTGAAACCCTTTTTGCGGAGATACTGCACGACCATCTCACCGTTTTTGCCGGCATAGCCCAACCCAAAATGATGCATGGTCTCATCTGTCAGCTTTCGTTCCGTCAGATACCTCATACCTACTTGTCCACGAGGATCCCGCAGCATATAATAAAAATATTTTGCAGCTTCTTTGTTGACCTCCAGCAGGCGCATCCGCTTTCCTGCCTTCTTTTTCTGTTCCGGTGTCTCCTCGACCTCCGGGAGCTTTATCCCTGCACGGTCTGCCAGGGCTTTAACCGCCTCCGGGAACGTATCATTCTCATATTTCATGAGAAAGGTATAGACATTTCCACTGGCATGACATCCAAAGCAATAGTACATCTGCTTGTTGGAAGATACCGAAAAAGAAGGTGTTTTTTCGTTATGAAAAGGACAGCAGCCCCAGTAGTTGCTTCCCTTTTTTTTCAATGAGACATAACCGGAAATAACATCCACGATATCATTTCTGGCTCTGATTTCTTCTATCAGTTCTTCTGGATAATACACTTTTTTACTCCGTTATCATTGTAGCTATCTCTGCCAGGATTTCGGTATGTAGATATCCTCGTATACAGCTATGGCAAAGCGGTCCGTCATGGCTCCCACATAGTCACAGACGACCTTTTCTCTCGGTTCTCCAATGGACAGCAGATTCAGGTATTCTTCCGGCAGATCATCCAGATGTTTCAGGAAATGCTGATACAGCGTCTCCATCAGCATTTCTGCCTTTCCCTCTTCACTTTTTGCCACGGGATTCTTATATACTCTCTCAAACATAAACTGCCGGATCTGTGCCATTGCCTGCGCCACGGGTTCCGACATCACAATATCATCTTTTCCCATGCTGTTGGTAACGATATCATGGATAAAATGATCCAGCCGCTCTGTGGGACTGCTGCCGATCACTTCGCAGATCTCTTTGGGGACATCTGCCTCTGTAAGGATTCCTCCGCGGATCGCATCGTCCATATCATGATGGATATATGCAATTTTATCGGAAAGTCTGACGATCTTGCCTTCCAGGGTATGGGGTTTGCCAATGGTCTGGTGGTTCCGGATACCGTCACGGACCTCATAGGTCAGATTCAGTCCCTTGCCATCCTTCTCCAGAATATCCACGGTACGGACACTCTGCTCCGCATGCTCAAATCCGAACGGGCATACTCTGTTCAGTGCACGCTCACCGGCATGTCCGAAAGGGGTATGTCCCAGATCATGTCCCAGCGCAATGGCTTCCACCAGATCCTCGTTCAGCTTTAATGCTTTGGCTATGGTCCTGGCCGTCTGGGATACCTCCAACGTATGCGTCAGTCTGGTCCGGTAATGATCCCCCTCGGGCGTCAAAAATACCTGCGTCTTATCCTTCAGCCTGCGGAAGGCCTTGCAATGGATAATACGGTCTCTGTCTCTCTGAAACACCGGTCTGATATCGCACTGTTCTTCCGGCCTCAGACGCCCTTTTGAGTTCACGCTCAATGATGCATATGGACTTAAATAATCCTTTTCCCACTGTTCCAAGCTTTCTCTGATCGTCATAGTTCCTCCTGCCCCTACCTTTAATATTCTGTGCCTGTCCGGAAAATCCTTTTCTTTTATCAGAAAAAAATGAATCAAATTTTCTGAACACGCTTTTATCTGCACACAGAATAAATAAACTCTGCATTTTTATCCATAGCTTCATTGGCTTTCTTAAAGGGCGACATTTGAAAAACGTGCCACATTCCGGGGAACCGGTCCATATGGGCAGACACTCCGGCTTTGATCAGATTTTTATATAATCGCAGAGAATCATCCAGAAGAATCTCATTTTCTCCTACCTGGATATAGACCGGTGGGAAGCCGTGAAAGTCTCCGAACAGCGGAGAGATATAGGGGTCCGTCAGATCTTCGTCCGGCGCATAAGCCTTTGTCATGCGGTCAATGTAATCCTTGTCCAGTACCGGATCCAGCTCCGCCTTGGTCTGGAAGGTCTTTCCTTCACCGGTAAGGTCTGTCCAGGGAGACATCAGCACGATGCCTCTGGGAAGTAATCTCTTCTGCTCCTTCAGCTTCAACACAAGGGAAAGTGCCAGATTGCCTCCGGCAGAATCTCCCGTGATGATCACATCTCTTGCACCATATCCCAAAAGCATCAGATAATTCCAGGCTTTCATGGCGTCCTCCGTGGCTGCCGGATAAGGATGCTCCGGTGCCAGGCGATAATCAAAGCAAAGTACATCCATAGAAGTTCCCACCGCCAGTTTCGAAGTCAGGGTTCTGGCATAGAGACTGCTGCCGGTGGAATATCCGCCGCCATGGCAGTGCAGGATCACATATTTTTTCATATGGGCACGGTTCACGCTGACCCATTCTGCGTCCATACCCTCAATATCCACCGGGTGATACTGGATCTCTTTGGTGTTGCTGAGCAGTTCTCCGATGTGGTCCTGGGACTGTCTGTGTTTCTCCAGATCCGAACTCTCTACAAGACCGTGTGCCCTCCGGATCAGCTGCATCAGGTTCTGATTGTTCTTCTCACTGTTTCTTCCTACCAGTGCCATAAATTCCTCCTGTTAAAATGCTTGTTGTTTGCTCATCTGAAGCTGCTTCGCCAAAGAAATATTGTCCAGGCATCTTACGAATGCGAGCATTCGACGAAGCCTTGCCAATATCTCATGGCTCTGAATAGTTATCAAAAGTGTAGTCTTCTTCTCACTGCATTACGCAGTCTTCTTCGGGATAAAAGGGTTGCAATGGTAATATCCACGATCACGCATACCGTAAGTACGATGGCAGACCATCCAAGTGTGATCTCCTGCCTTAGGAACCTGTCTATCAAAAGCTCCAGTCCCACACATAATACAGCAATGCCGGAGATCAGATAAAGTGCCCCTGTCAGGAAAGACATCGGAAGCTTACGCATACAAAAGGTCACCGCTTCCACCACCGCTGTTACCAGCAGCACGATCTGAATGCCCAGTCCATAGAACCAGCCGCTCTGTCCTGTCAGATAGGTCAGCAGATACAGATAAACGATCACTGCCACACCATCCAGCAGGATCGACAGATAAACAGGCTGTCTCGTATAAATGACCACCGGAATCATGATCACCCATAATACCAGAAATACGCCAATAACCGCCAGGGACCACATGCTGCTCCGGAATACCAAAGCATTTAACAGTCCGCAGGTCACCGCCGTAGCCAGTACGATGACCGTCAAAAGTACTCCCAGATCTTTTCTTTTTACTACCTCTACCTGTCCTTTTTCCTTTGGAAACGGAGACGGCTGCTTTGCCGGTTCCGGTGCCTTGGGATTATAGACCGGTGTATCACACAGCGGACATCTGGCTGCCGAAGCGTCCAGTTCCACACCACAGTTCACACAATATGACATAGCTGCTTCCTTTCTCTCTTAAAAAGAGCTTTAACGATTACTTTCTATTTTAACATGGATCCCGTCTTCCACCAGCTTACGGAAAAACAGTCGTTCCACGTCCGTCTCTACGATACTGCTGGCAAAATTGATGGTCAGAATATCTTCAAAGCTTGCAATGGCACAGTTGGTTCTGGTAGAAAAGGGTTGGCCCATATAAATATCAAACCGTTCAATATAAGGTTTCATGGTCTCCGGCACTTTCAAAGCTCCCATGTTGGTCAGTCCCGCCGAAGAATTTTTGTCCTGAATCTTCGTATAGAACTGGCGTACCACCAGATCCTTGATAAACAAGGGGACAATTCGGATGAAAGGATTCCTCTGGGTCTCCGCATTGGTGGTAATGTCACCCCTCAACAGCTTTTCATTCAGGTAATAGCGCATGTAGTTGTGCACCTGCGTCACAATTTCCTCAAAGGTATACTCTCCCAGTCTGGGATCGATCCCCGGATAGATCATGGTAATGAAGTTCCGCAGGGTCTTCGATGGGAAAAAGCGGCGCAGGTTCACCGGCATGGCAATTTTTACCGGACGTAGCCGGATATGCCACTCACTCTCCTGCTTTTGCATCAGCGCATACAGAAGCACAGAATTCAGATATTCTGTAATGGTGGCGTTGTAGCTTTTTGCCACCCTCATGACCTCCGAGACAGACATGATACCGTCTATAATATTCAGGGTGTAAAAAGGTTCTTTTGTACCGCGGACACGGTAAGTCTTCTCGCCGGGTCTGGGTGGACATACCTTGGCATTGGCATATTTCATATAGGCATCTTCCAGTTCTCCCGGATCCGGTGTATCCAGAATATCCAGTACAAAACCGCCGTTTTCGATCTCCGTGTGTCCTTTCAGCCTCAGATAGGTCGCCGTCAACGTCTGCAATACACACATGCCACCGGTGCCATCTCCCAGACTGTGATGTGCTTCCAGGGCAATCCGGTTCCTATAATAATAAATCCTTACCAGATAACGATTATTTGCCTTAAAATACATAGGCTGGCAGGGATTCTTCACGTCCTCCTGCACAAAGGGGCCCGGTCTGTCATTGGGTTCGAGATATCTCCAGAACACACCCTTACGGATCGCCGCCTTATACGTCGGAAATCTGGGCATAGTCAGATTTACCGCACGCTGCAGCATCTCAGGATCAATCTCTTCCTTCAGCAAAACGGAAAGTCTGTACACCGAAGAAAAATCTCTTCGTTGCAATGTAGGATACACAATTGCAGACAAATCAAGTTTATACCAGTCCTTGCGTACCTTCTGTGTTTTTTCTGTCTTTACTTTATCTGCTATGCTCATATCTGAAGCTTTCACCCCTTTGATTCTTTGCCGTATAACAACAAAAGCGGTAACCTTACGGTCACCGCCATGTGATGCAGAAAGAGGGACTTGAACCCTCATGGTATCACTACCACACGGACCTGAACCGTGCGC
>CAKSAM010000032.1 GCA_934436245.1 uncultured Acetatifactor sp. | reverse complement strand
AGAAAGAAAAAGAGAAAGAAAAAGAGAAAGAAAAAGAGAAAGAAAAAGAGAAAGAAAAAGAGAAAGAAAAAGAGAAAGAGAGGACAAACACAATGACAAAAGTAATCAGTATTGAAGGAATGATGTGCAATCACTGCACCGGAACCGTACAGAAGGCACTGGAGGCAGTAGAAGGCGTGAAGGCCGTAACCATGAGCCTGGAGCAGAAAAACGCTGCCGTGGAACTGGCTTCCGATGTGGCAGATGAGGTATTGACCAAGGCTGTGGTGGATGCAGGATATGAAGTGAAGGGAATTACCTCAAAATAAGGTTTTACCGTCAGTTTTTGCCAACGCAAAAGGAAAAATGGCGCTGATCTGATGTTATGTTTACAGACATGACACCGGGCAGCGCCATTTTGGGTCTATAGAGGAAAAAGTGATCCTCAGGTACTTTTTACTACTGTATTTCAGGATTTTTTTCGGTATATGGGTCTATACAGAAAAAAATGTTGTCTGGATACTCAAATCATGGAAATCGAGTATCTGGAAAGTAAATTTTTCTCTATAGACCCAAAGGGAAACATTTTGCTTGATTTTATGACAGAAAAAGTATCTGAGTGCCATTTTTTCCTGTATAGACCCATGCAGAAGGGAATGATGTCCGCTGTTTTCAGTGGAGAAACAAAAAAGAGAAATTTCCAAATATTCTATATAAAGTTTATAATTTCTTAATTGATTTTCTTCAGATAAGTGTTATAGTAACAATAGAACAGATGAAACAGAAAGTCTGTGAGTCGGTTCTATGTCAAATAAATATTGTCAAAGCTTTTTATGAATGCAGGCATTCAAATACAGGCATTCAAATACAGGCATTCAAATACAGGCATTCAACAAAACTCAGGCAATATTTAATGGCTCTGAACACTTGCAAATTGCATAACCTTATGTGAGGAGGCGAACGATTATGAATATTGATAAATTTACACAGAAATCCATAGAAGCCGTCAATGGATGCGAAAAGCTGGCAATGGAATATGGCAATCAGGAGATCGAACAGGAGCATCTGCTGTACAGTCTTCTGACTCTGGATGACAGTCTGATCTTAAAGCTTGTAGAGAAGATGGAGATCCAGAAAGAACATTTTGTAAACCGTGCAAAACAGGCATTGGAGAAGAGGGTAAAGGTGCAGGGAGGTCAGCCCTATGTCGGTCAGTATCTGAATAAGGTACTGGTCAGCGCATCGGATGAAGCGAAGCAGATGGGAGATGAATATGTCTCCGTAGAGCATCTGTTCCTTGCCATGATCAAGTATCCCAACAAGGAAATTGCTGAGATCTGGAAGGAATACGGCATTACCAGAGAACGTTTCCTACAGGCTTTGTCTACTGTCAGAGGCAACCAGAGAGTGACCAGTGATAATCCGGAAGCTACTTATGATACGTTGGAGAAATACGGTCAGGATCTGGTGGAGAAGGCGAGAAACCAGAAGCTGGATCCCGTCATCGGACGAGACAGCGAAATCCGCAATGTAGTACGTATCCTGTCCCGTAAGACGAAGAACAACCCTGTACTGATCGGTGAACCCGGTGTCGGTAAGACCGCCGTTGTGGAAGGGCTGGCACAGCGTATTGTAAAAGGTGATGTACCGCAGGGATTGAAGGATAAGAAGATCTTCGCACTGGATATGGGCGCACTGGTAGCCGGTGCAAAATACAGAGGTGAATTCGAGGAACGTCTGAAAGCCGTGCTGGATGATGTGAAGAACAGCGATGGGCAGATTATTCTGTTCATTGATGAATTGCATACCATTGTGGGAGCCGGTAAGACTGATGGTGCACTGGATGCAGGTAACATGTTAAAACCCATGCTAGCTCGTGGTGAACTTCATTGTATCGGTGCCACCACACTGGATGAATACAGACAATATATTGAAAAAGATGCAGCTCTGGAACGTCGTTTCCAGCCGGTTATGGTAGAAGAGCCCACCGTGGAGGACACGATTTCTATCCTGCGTGGACTGAAGGATCGTTATGAAGTATACCATGGTGTGAAGATCATGGATAATGCACTGGTAAGTGCAGCTGTGCTTTCCAACCGTTATATCACTGACAGATTCCTGCCGGATAAGGCCATTGACCTGGTGGATGAGGCTTGTGCCCTGATCAAGACCGAAATGGACAGTATGCCTACGGAGCTGGATGAACTGCAACGTAAGGTGACACAGCTGGAAATTGAGGAAACAGCTCTGAAAAAAGAGGACGACCGTATCAGTAAGGAACGTCTGGCAGACCTGCAAAAGGAACTGGCAGAGTTAAAAGATCAGTTCAACAGCAAAAAGGCACAGTGGGATAACGAGAAGGCATCTGTGGACAAACTTTCCAAACTGCGGGAAGAGAGAGACCGCATGAATAATGAGATCCAGATCGCAGAACGGGAAGGAGATTATGAAAAGGCCGGCAGATTAAAATACAGTGAATTGCCTGCATTGGAAAAACAACTGGCTCAGGAAGAGGATAAGGTCGGTGAATCCGATCTGTCACTGGTACATGAAAAAGTATCGGAGGAAGAGATTGCAAGAATTATTTCCCGTTGGACCGGCATTCCAGTAGCTAAACTGACCGAGAGTGAGCGTAACAAAACCCTTCACCTGGACGAAGAACTGCACAAACGTGTGGTGGGACAGGACGAAGGCGTGACCAAGGTTACCGAAGCCATCATTCGTTCCAAAGCCGGTATCAAGGATCCCAGCAAGCCCATCGGTTCCTTCCTGTTCTTAGGACCTACCGGTGTAGGTAAGACGGAGCTGGCGAAGAGCCTGGCGGCAGCACTGTTTGACGACGAGAACAACATGGTCCGTATCGATATGAGCGAATACATGGAGAAATATTCTGTCTCCCGTCTGATCGGTGCGCCTCCCGGATATGTAGGATATGAAGAGGGCGGTCAGCTGACCGAGGCGGTACGGAGAAAACCTTACAGCGTGGTATTGTTTGATGAGATTGAGAAAGCACATCCCGATGTGTTCAACGTACTGCTGCAGGTACTGGATGATGGTCGTATTACCGATTCCCAGGGACGTACCGTGGACTTCAAGAATACCATCCTGATCATGACCTCTAATATCGGCGCAAGCTACCTGCTGGATGGTATCAGCGAAGACGGCACCATCAAGCCGGAGGCAGAGGCAGCAGTCATGAACGACCTGCGTGCACACTTCCGTCCGGAGTTTTTGAACCGTCTGGATGAGACGATCCTGTTCAAGCCTCTGACGAAGGACAATATCGGCGGCATCATTCATCTGATCATTGCCGATCTGAACAAGCGGCTGGAGGATAAGCAGCTGACGATCCGTCTGTCGGACGAGGCCATGCAGTACATTGTGGACAATGCGTATGATCCGGTCTACGGTGCGCGTCCTCTGAAACGTTATATCCAGAAATACGTGGAGACCCTGGCTGCCAAGATGATCCTGGCAGATCAGGTGGAAGAGGGCGATACCATCGTCATTACTGTGGAAAACGGCCAACTGTCCGCAAAGTGCGAAAAAGGGGCTAAAAATCAGTAAAAAGGACGGAAAGACAGTCAAATAAGGTTAAGTAAGCAATAGAGAAAAGCGAAAGTGGCAGACTTGTCATTTTCGCTTTTTTCGTTTAAGATATATAGTAATGATGTCAGGGGCTTTTGCCCCCGATATCATAGATATAGAAAAGAGGAAAACGACATGATACCACAGGATCCCGTTATGTTATTAAGCTTTATCAATCTGAAACTCCGTGACTACTACGGAAGCCTGGAACAGCTCTGCGACGATCTGGATGTGAGTGAACAGGAGATCACAGAGAAGCTGGCAGCCATTGACTATCATTATGATAAAGAGAGGAATCAGTTTGTATAATACAACCAGTAATAATACTGCAGAAAAAAAGGGAACCAGATGCCTGATCTGTACCGGCTGCGGCAGATGCCCGGGAGTGATCCGGGGGATGCAGGTGGTGACGGAAAAACTGGAGCTTCCTCCGTTATCTTTACAGAATACGGAAGGCATCCGGCTGATGACCGTGGATATCGGAACCACCACCATTGCCATGCAGCTGTACGACATGTCCGGTAAAGTGGTGGACAGCTTCCCCGGTGTGAATCCGCAGGTCTGCTACGGTGCCGATGTACTCTCCCGGATAGAAGCGGCAAGGGATCCGGAGAAAGCTGCGGATATGCAGAAGAAAGTGCGCAGCTTTATTGAAAAAGGAGTGCAGCGTTTCTCCAAAAAACTACAGCCGCAGGAAATTTTACAGATGGTCGTCGCTGCGAATACCACCATGGTATATCTGCTGATGGGCTGGGATCCTGCGGAACTGGGAAAGGCTCCCTTTACGGTGAGCCATACCGGCGCAGTGGAGACGGAGATCGCAGGAGTGCCCTGTCATATCATTCCGGGATTGTCGGCGTTTGTAGGTGGGGATATCACAGCCGGGATCCTGGCCTGTCAAATGTTGGAGCAGGAGGAACCCATGCTGCTCATCGACCTGGGAACCAACGGTGAGATGGCACTGGGTAACAGGCAGAAGCTGTATGCCTGTGCCACGGCGGCCGGACCAGCCTTCGAGGGCGGAGTAAACCGTGGTATCTGGGGGGCGGATATGGTAAGGCTGTTACAAAAGCTTCTGGAAGAAGGATTGATGGATCGGCAGGGACTGCTAAAGGAACCCTATTTTACGAAAGGGATCCGTATCGGAGATGTACTTGTGACGAAAGAAGCCGTGCGTGCGGTGCAGCTGGCGAAGGGAGCTATTGCAGCAGGCATAGAGATCCTGACGGAAAGCTATGGGATCAGACTATCGGATATTTCCAGGGTAGTGCTGGCAGGAGGCTTTGGTTATTACCTGGATCCGCATGCAGCGGCAGCCATCGGACTGCTTCCGGAGGAGCTGACAGAACGTACGGTGACAGGCGGCAACACGGCACTTGTTGGTGCTGCACTGGTGGGAAGCAGGATGCTGACCGGACAGCTGCGGTCATGGGATGATCTGCGCAGGCGGCAGGAATTACAGATTCAGATATTGAATCTGGCGGAGCAGGTAAAATTCACAGAAACATTTTTGAAAAAGATGGATTTTTGTTAAAACTGCGCAAAAAGAACTAACAAACTGCATAAAATGTTGTTTTATTATAGCAATAATTATGGTATACTTTTAAATGTGATTACATGTACCGGAGGATATTGTATGAGTACGAATGTTGAGAAACCCAAAAATTCTCTTTTTATGGGGAAAAAAGAGAAAACTTCCAAAAAGAAGCCAAAACCTGAGAAAAATGTAACAAAAGTACCGAAGGAGAAGGCTGCAAAGACAAAGACACCGAAGAAGACATCCGGCAAGAGCGGAAAAAGCTCTAAGCTGTTCAGCATACGCAATAAGATCGTTGTATGCTTCCTGGTGCCTATCGTGTTCATGATCGTTATCGGTGTCTCGGCTTACCAGAAGTCTGCGGAAGGCTTAAGTGAGAAATATACGGATTCCACGTTACAGACCATGCGCATGACAACGGAATACATGGAGATGACCTGCGATTTTATCCGTTCTGAGGGATTGAAGTATGCGTATGATGATGATCTGAGGAAATATTTCCTGGGAATGCTCGATGATAATCCGGTAGATAAGCTGAACTTCCTGACAGCTACGAAGTCGAATCTTTTATCGGTGCAGACGTCTAATCCGTTCATCAGCCATATGCACATTATTCCCAAAGAAGGTATAGGACTTTTGTCCACCAAGCTTTCTTCCGGTGTGGATGGCTTCCTGGATGAATATAAGGAGTCGGTAGCTTCCGGCGAAGGCAGAAGAAGCATTCCGCAGTGGATCGACAGCCATCCGGTGTTAGATGACAAGGTAAAAGAGACACAGCGAGACTACATAATGTCTTTCCAGATGATGAGCCAGTCCAACAATGCCTGCGTTGTTATTGATATGAAGCCTATGGCTATTACAAACTTTTTGAAGGAGATTGATATCGGTGATGGCAGTATCATCGGATTCATCACTCCGGGTGGAAGAGAGCTGGTAGTGGAGCAGCTGGCAGACGGTGAAGAGAGTACTCTGGCTGAAGATGAGACTATGTTCGTCAATCAGGAATTCTATAATGGAGTAATGGATCAGGCAGTATCGGATTCCGGTACTGCGGAAGTGGATTTCCGTGGAGAAAAATATCTCTTTATCTATAGCCGCAGTGCAGGAGTGGGATTTACCACCTGTGCACTGGTACCTATGAAGGTCGTGACCAGCCAGGCTATGGAGATCCGTAATATGACCATTGGACTGGTGATCCTGGCCTGTGTGATCGTGGTGATCGTAGGTATCTTTATTACAGCCGGTATTGAGAACAACATGAAACGCATCTCCAGAAAGTTTGGTGATGTGGCACAGGGCGATCTGACCGTTACCGTCTCCGCCAAGGGACATGATGAATTCCAGGATCTGGCAGGCTCTGCCACCAACATGATCACCAATACCAAGAAGCTGGTAAATCAGGTGAGCAATGCCACCGGAGAACTGGAAGTATCCGCACAGAATGTGGGACAGGCTTCCGAACTGATCCATGAATATTCACAGGATATTACCCGTGCCATCGGTGAGATCAATGAGGGTATGGAGGAACAGTCCAGACATGCACAGGAATGTGTGGAGAAGACAGACATTCTTTCCAATGAGATCCAGGAAGTCAGCCATGTGGTAGAGCGCGTCGAGAAGCTGGTAGATGAGACCGAAGGTATGATCAACAAAGGAATGGAGATCGTACAGGTGCTGGGTGACAGGGCAGGTGAGACCACCAAGATGACCGCCAAGGTAAGTGACAGTATCGAGTCTCTCCGCAGGGAATCCGAGATCATCAACAGCTTTGTCGGTACGATCACAGAGATCACGGAGCAGACCAATCTGCTGTCCCTGAATGCTTCCATAGAGGCAGCCCGGGCTGGCGAAGCGGGAAGAGGATTCGCAGTGGTAGCAGAGGAGATCCGTAAACTGGCAGATGATTCCGCCAGGGCAGCAGGTGAGATCAGCAACAATGTGGCAAATATCACTGCACAGACGCAGAACAGTGTGGACAGTGCAAGCCAGGCACAGTCTATGGTCGAACTGCAGACCAAGGCAGTGGAAGAGGTGATTGCCGTATTCCGCGAGATGCAGACACGTATGGGACAGCTGATCGAAGGACTGAAGGATATCGTTGCAAGTACGGAAAAGGCGGATGGTGAGCGAAGTGCAGCAGTGGCAGCTGTTAAGAATATTTCCGACATCATTGAAGAGACTGCTGGCAGTGCCGAGACTGTTAATGATGTAGCCAGCAAGCTTTTGGAACATGTAGAAAAGCTGAGCAGTACTGCAAGTGTACTGGATGAGAATATGGAAGGTCTGAAGAATGAGATTTCCGTATTCAAGATCTGAGAACGGATTTCATAAGTTTCATAAGGGATAAAACAATACAGGGAGATTTGGAGCGTGGGCTTCGGATCTCCCTGTTGTTCTATCGGTATATGAAAAGCCCGGGCTGAACTGTTTTGTGATGGCACAGGAATTGCTGCTGGGTGGAGCGCATATATTTTCTGTGAAAGCAGAAGACGGATGACCTGAAATGAAGAAAGTACTGGCTGGAATTCTGATATTTGATATTACCGTGGGCATACTGTGCCTGATCATGGGCACAAAACAGTATGCTTCCGGTAAATTATATAAGGCTCCTGTAATCGGTTCCAGAGAGGCAGCGTCAGAAAATATTGCCTGTGAGGAAATAGAAATGGCTAAAAAAATTGCGCTGACCTTTGATGATGGTCCCCATCCGAAGTATACCGGACAGCTCCTGGACGGATTAAAGGAGCGGAATGTGGTGGTCACTTTTTTCGTTACAGGAGAAAATGCACAGAATTACCCGGACCTGATCCGGAGGGAACAGGAGGAGGGACATCTGATCGGCAATCATACCTACAGTCACATGCAGCTTACCTCCCGGAATAAAGAAACCTTCCGGGAAGAACTGGTAAAGACCAACGAGATCCTGGAGGAGATTACAGGCGAAAAAGTGAGCTTTGTCCGCCCACCCTATGGAAGCTGGGACAAAAGCTTCGAAAAGGAACTGAATATGATCCCGGTGCTATGGAATATTGATCCGTTGGACTGGTGTTCCCATAATGCGGACTGCATTGCAGCAAAGGTATTGGAAAAGGCAGGGGACGGCGATATCATATTAATGCATGACTATTATGATACCTCAGTGACTGCAGCCCTGGAAGTAGTGGATGCTCTGAAAAAAAGGGGATTTCAATTTGTGACGGTAGAAGAAATACTGTTTGACTGAAATGTCGTGTATGCGTATAATCAAAGTCGAAGAAGTCCATAACGTAATAAAGCAAAAGAAAGTAAACATATGATAAAAGTAGCATTTTGCGATGATGACCGGTCAGTACTGAAGGAGCTGGGTGTGCTGATGGATCAATATCGGATAGAACGAAACCGGGAGATTACATATACCTCATTCAACAATCCGTTGGAGCTGCTGGCGGAAGTGGAAAAGGGAAATGGACCGGATATTATTTTTCTGGATGTATTGATGCCGGGACAGAACGGAATCAGTACGGCGAAGGAAATCAGGCACTACGATACGGTGGTAAAGATCATTTACCTGACGTCTTCCGCAGAGTATGCTGTGGATTCTTATTCCGTAGGTGCTTATTATTACCAGCTGAAACCCATCTGGCAGGAGAGTTTTTATAATCTGATGGATTCCGTACTGGCGGAATGCAGCAGAGATGAAAAGAACAGTCTGATCCTGCGCAGCAGGTCTGGAATCACCAGACTGGACCTGGACAAGCTGCAGTATTGCGAGGTTATGGGACGGACACTGCTGTTCCACCGGAAAGATGGAGAGGTACTGGACAGCGCAGGCAGGCTGGATGATCTGTGTGAACAGCTGAAAAGCTACGACAGATTCGTAAGGTGTCATAGATCCTATCTCATTAACATGGATTATGTACAGAACATTTCCGGCAGGGTCATTACTATGGCGGACGGTGCACAGATTCCGATTCCCCACGGAAAATATTCCGAACTGAAGGATAAGCTGTTTGATTATTATTTCCAAAAAAATCAGACATTTTTTGCATGAAACGAATACAGGGATACAAAGTGATTACGAAATATAAAACGGCCGGAGAGTCTTTCTCCGGTCGTTTTGTTACATATTCCGGTCGATTGGTGTCAAAAAAAGTCTCCGGGAGGAAAAATAAGGTATATTGTTGTTGAACAAGAGGTATTTGTTACAAAGGAGAGGAGGGGAAGTCTCCCCTTTTGTATATATTCTAAGGAGGGTAAGAATTATGGGATTGTTCACAAACAACAAAAAGCTATGCCCCATCTGTGGAAGCCCGACGCCGAGATTACTGGCGGCAGCAATAGAAGGCCAGAATCTGTGTAAGGAGTGTGCGGCTAAAATCAATCTGCCGGATGGCGTGCAGGAGACAATGACGGTAGATGGATTTCGGGAATATATCAACTGTCATGATGCCAACAAGCCGTTGAGAGACAGCTTCACAGAAACCTACCGCTATAATTTTGGATTCTTTAAGGGAGCTTTGCGGCTGGATCTGGATCACCAGCTGCTACGCATAGGGGACAGCGATGCTGCATTTGCCATGGAGCCTGCCAATGTGAAGTCCTTCCGTATCCTGGAGGATGGAAATGTATTGTACGAAGGAGAAAAGGGGAACTTCCAGAGCTACAAAAGTGATATTAAGGAACGTTTAAATGAATTAAAGCCCAGAATCGATGAATACAGAATGCTGCGGCAGCAGTATGAGATGATGGAAGAAATGCGCCGTAACATGGAGGAGAACAGCAGAAGAGACGACCGGCGGAACGACCCGGATTACAGAGACTACAGAGACCGTGTCATGGAGCCGGACTTCAATATTCCGGATCCTGTGGAAAAATTCGCCGTAGAGATTACGTTTGAGCATCCTTACTGGAAGCACTTCTATAAGGAGACAGGAGCACCGAAGTTCGACACCGATCATCCCAGTACCATCGATTATCTGGATGCTTATACACAGAAGACAGAAGAACTGTATGCCCTGGCGCAGAATCTGATGCAGATCATTGATCCGCAGGCGCAGGAAAAGGTTATAGATCCGCATGCCTCCACACAGAGCCAGAACACGCAGAGCGCACCGCAGGCAGCCCCGGTACAGACAGAGGATCCCACCGTGGTACTGCCAAAGTATAAGGCATTGTTGGATGCAGGGGTTATTACGGAAGAAGAATTCGCAGCGAAGAAGAAACAGCTGCTGGGATTGTAAACAGAGGTTACGATCAGAAAGGAGAAAAAGAATGAAAAAGATATTACAGAGAATTGGACTGCTGGCAGCGGCGGTGATGCTGCTGTGGGGCTGGCAGGGGATGGAAGCAAAAGCGGCGGAAGCAAAGGCGGCGGAACCGATTTTTAAATTTGAATGTCCGGATCCAAATTACAAACAATATATTAACGTAGAAGAATCAAAGGAAAAAAAAGATGATAATGGATATTATTTTTACTTATGTCTGAATACAGATTACATTTTTATACATGAACCTACAGTTGATACTGTGATTCAAACGGATGTTAAAAATCCTAGAGGGAAATTGGCAGTTAATAAAAAGAGTTGTAGATATCCCATTGATTCTACAATGATTGATCAAAGTGCAAAATTGGGTGAAATAATAACAATAACAATAAATAACATTGGCAGCTGCGTTAAGCCGGTCAAGGAAATCTCAGAAGTAAAGATAGATGTTATTCCCCCGACAGCCGGACAACAGCTTCCTTCTGAATGGAAGATTAATACAGAAGGGGTTGAGGGAACATTAACATGGAAAAAAGTTGTTGGTGACAAAGAAGTAACCGGTATTGCGGAACCGAAGACGGAATATATTGCATGGATAACGTTATCCACGGAAGAGAATTATATACTTGCTAGCAATGCTACTGTTAATCCATCGGATACTCTTCGAACACCGAGTATAGCAGAGGATAACAAAAAAATTACATGTCTGTATTCCTTTATGACCGGTGACACACAGTCACCCAATCCCGGCAATACCAATACTGAAGTAACATGGGAAAAGTGGAATGACTGGACGATCAATACAGATAAATTGGAAAATGGTCGTATAGCTAAGGGATATGGTTTAAGCGGAAGTGCTGAGGAGTCCCATGATGCGCACCTTTTCCTTTATGTAGAACCCAAGGATGGATATTATTTTACAGAAGAACCGAAGGTCAGCTGGAAGGATACGCTGTTAGTACCATTACCTAAGGACAGCTCTACATTGTATGGGTATAAATACCAGTTAGATGATAACGGCTCAGGAACCATTGTTGTAGAGGGAAAAGCTGTGAAGAAGGACACGGCTGAGCCTCAGGCAAATACGCCTCAGTCAAGTAACGATACTTACAAGATCATCAATGGCGCCAGGAGCACCTGGAACGGCAGCACCACCGAAGGCCTGACCATCCGTGGCGATGGCGATTTCGCAAAATTTGCCGGTGTCCGTGTAGACGGCAACTGGATTCCGGATGCGCACTATGAGGCAAAATCAGGCTCCACCATCGTGACCTTAAAGCCTTCCTATCTGGCATCCCTGGCAGAGGGTGAACATACCGTGGACATCATGTGGATCGATGATTCCGCAAGCACCACCTTTAACGTAGCAGCTAACACCGCAGCTGCACAGCCGGAGCTGGACAGTGTTCCCAAGACCGGAGAAGGCGTCAAGGGATGGATGCCGGAGGTACTGCTGTTTGTGGCAGCCGCTTTCGTTGTGACAGGGGGATTCTGTCTGAAAAGAGGAAAATTAATCTGTAAAAAGTAAACTTATGTTAAAATTGTGTAAAAGATAACTGTAATTTTAAATTGACGCATACATGGCTGTCGGATATACTGGTAGGAGGATGGTACTGTAGATAGTACGATCAGGAAAGCAGGATCCGGTAGCCATGAGTTTACAAATGAAAGAAACATTATTGATCGTTGATGATTCAAAATTTCAAAGAGTGGTGATCAGACAGTCTCTGGGGGAGTACTTTAACTTTGCCGAGGCTGTTTCCGGGGAAGAATGTCTGCAGATCATGGAGAAGGAAAGCAATGCCATCGATCTGGTACTTCTGGATCTGGTGATGCCGGGAATAGACGGTTTTGAGGTACTGCGCCGCAGACAGACGATGGAAGGCTTTAAGGATACGCCGGTCATCGTCCTGACGAATACGGAGTCAGTATCTTCCCAGTCGGAGGCCTTTGCCCTGGGGGCGGATGAGTTTATCATCAAGCCGGTGGATGCCCGTATTGCACTTTCCCGTATCAATAACACACTGGGAGTGAAGCGCAGACTGCAGAGCAGCAGGGATGAGCAGAAAGCATGGATGACCAGATCCCAGATCGATGAGCTGACCAGCCTTTTTAATAAAATGACAGTGGAAAAGCTGATCACAAAGACCCTGACAGAACAGGAAGACGGACTGCATGTCCTGATGGAAATAGATATCGACAATTTTAAATCTGTAAATGATATTTATGGACATACCATGGGTGACCATGTGATCAGCGTGATCGCAGGGGTCATATCCTCTCAGTTCCGCAGTACCGATTACGTAGGGCGTACAGGTGGGGACGAATTTGTGGTACTGATGGCAGACGTTCCGTCGAAAGAGATTGCCCTGCTCAAGGCAGAGAATCTGGTCAGCCTTGTAAAGTATAAAGAGAATTTGTCCATTCCGGAGAATATATCCATCAGTATAGGAATGACATTTTCCGATCCGGAAGATCGTTGCTATGATGACCTGGCGGCAAAAGCTGATCAGGCACTGTATGTCTCCAAAAAGTCCGGAAAAGGACGCTACAGCATCTATGGCGAAGAAAACCAGATGCCGGACAGGGAGCTGCAGGCACTTGTATGGTCGGGTTCCCGGAATGTTACCAGTATGATAGAATTTGCCCTGCCTGATTCCGTGCATATGGAGCAGGTATCTTCGGCAGCAGAGATCAGAGAACATCTGCAGCAGGTGAAAGGAAAGGAAATCCTGCCGCTTATGGTAGATGTGTCTGAGGAGGCAGATCAAGGACATGCTATCTGGACGCAGCTGGAAGAATTGCAGCAAGAACATGCGCTGGCGATAACTGCTATCTGCAGGGAGGGGAATCTGGCGCAGATGAAATGTGCATTGGAGACGGAAGGAGTTCAGGATCTTCTGCTGGCTCCGTTAGAGGCCAATGTCCTGAAACGCCGGGTGAAGGTCTGGATGCAAAATTGCAAGCTGTGATAAAATCTGTTATAATTGACTGGGGCATGTCATAGAATATGCTTCAGTCTTTTTGTATTTTGGTAATAGGAACAGAGGATGTAACACTATGGATTTGTTTGAATACATGAGAAGCACCAATATGGAAAAGGAAGCGCCCCTGGCGGCGAGAATGCGTCCCAGAACTCTGGATGAGGTTGTAGGGCAGGAGCATATCATCGGCAAGGACAAGCTTCTGTACCGTGCCATTAAGGCGGACAAGATCAGTTCCATTATTTTTTACGGACCACCCGGCACCGGCAAGACGACGCTGGCGAAGGTGATAGCAAATACCACCAGTGCCGAATTCCAGCAGATCAATGCCACTGTGGCAGGGAAAAAGGATATGGAAGAAGTGGTGGCGAAGGCGAAGGAACTGCAGGGAATGTACGGAAAGCATACGATTCTGTTCATTGACGAGATCCACCGCTTTAATAAAGGGCAGCAGGACTATCTGCTTCCTTATGTGGAAGACGGCACGATCATCCTGATCGGAGCTACCACGGAGAATCCCTATTTTGAGGTAAACGGGGCTTTGATCTCCCGTTCTGTGATCTTTGAACTGAAGCCGATCCCGAAGGAAGCTATCAAAGAGCTTCTGGAAAAGGCAGTGTATGACACGGACCGGGGCATGGGAGCCTATAACGGTACCATAGACGAGGATGCGCTGGATTTCCTGGCGGACATCTCCGGCGGAGATGCCAGACATGCGCTGAATGCCATTGAACTGGGCATCATGACCACAGAGCCGGGACCGGACGGCAAGATCCACATTACACTGGATGTGGCGCAGCAGTGCATTCAGAAGAGAGCGGCAAGGTACGATAAAAACGGAGACAACCATTATGATACCATTTCCGCATTTATCAAAAGTATGCGGGGGTCTGACCCGGATGCGGCGGTCTATTATCTGGCCAGAATGCTGAATGCCGGAGAGAGTGTGACCTTTATCGCAAGACGTATCATGATCTGCGCATCGGAGGATGTGGGGAATGCGGATCCGCAGGCACTGGTGGTGGCAGTAAATGCTTCTCTGGCGGTGGAAAGAGTGGGGATGCCGGAGGCACAGATCATTCTGGCACAGGCAGTGACCTATATTGCCACGGCACCCAAGAGCAACCGCAGCTGTGAAGCCGTATTTCAGGCTATGCGGGAGGTACAGGCTACCGGGGATCTGCCCATACCTGCACATCTTCAGGATGCACACTATAAAGGAGCAGCGAAATTGGGACACGGAACAGGATATAAATATGCACATGATTATCCGAATGATTATGTGGAACAGCAATATCTGCCCTATGAATTAAGCGGCAGGGAGTTCTATCAGCCCTCAGGCAATGGCTATGAAGTGAAGATCAGAGAGCATATGGCAAGAATCAAAAAAGAAGCCGCAGAGGCTTCTTCTGAGAACAAAGAATGATAGAATCGTAAGTACGATACCTGATTGCGGAATTAGAACAACTCCGTAATCAGGTATTTGTATATTTCCTGGTTTTTCTTCTGCCAGTTGTCGCAGATGGCGGCTGCGGTCTCCTCCACGGGAACGGACAGGGTGATGTCCACCAGATTGATGCCGCGGTCCTTGGCGACCAGATGGGCTTCGTATTCGCCGGAGGTGGATTTGTAATAATCCCCCAGCACAGAGACTTCGTTGCGCAGGGTGAACTCGTTTTCCTGAAAATAGCTGTCAATCTCCTGCTTGATGGTGTCGCCGATGCGGTTCTCGAAGAAATTCAGCGTTTCTTTACCCTCCGGGGTAATGGACAGGTGGGTCCGGTTGCGGATGGACTGGGTAGCGATCATTCCGGCATCTGTCAATTCGCTGATAGCCTGTTGCAGGGTCAGGAAGTTCGTGTATTCCTTTCCGAGGATAAAATCGCTGACCTGTGCAGCCGTGAGAGGGAAGGTAACACGGTTCAGCATATAGAGGACGATGAGCTTATATAGTGTAAGAGGATCTTGTAACATAATGTAATAACAGCCTTTCTTATATTGTAACTAGGTCACCCTGACGGATGCCCTGTTCTTTCATACGATGGTGCAGAGCATTTAATACACTGCGCTTGTCGAGGCTCCAACGGGGAGCGATCAGCAGATCTTTTGGTCCATCACCGGTGACCCGGTGAATTACGATATCCGGAGACAGATGAGCCAGACAGGAGATCACCAGGTCCAGGTAATGATCAAAAGTCAGAGCTGCAAATTTTCCCTTTTCATAATCCTCTGCCAGATCGGTATTTTTCAACACATGCAGTAATTGCAGCTTGATACCGAAGGGAGCGGTGCGGTTCAGGTAGTCCATGGTCTGAAGTATCTGTTCGTCGGTCTCTCCGGGAAGTCCCAGGATCGTATGGACGATAACGGGGAGTTTCAATGACTGCAGATCGGCACAGGCCTTTTCAAAACAGGACAGGGGATAACCTCTGCGGATGTAGCGGGCAGTCTCTTCGTGGATCGTCTGGAGTCCCAGCTCGATCCAGATGAATTTGTCAGAGTATTCCTCTTGTAACCGGGCAAGCAGCGCCAGTACCCCGGGCTCCAGACAGTCCGGTCTGGTGGCAATGGAGATGCCGCAGATCTGTGGATGGTTCAGGGCAGAACGATACACCTCTTCCAGATAGGGGAGAGGTGCATAAGTGTTGGTGTAGGCCTGAAAATAGGCGATCAGGTCATGACCAGTCACTTTATCACCGAATTTTGCCATGCCATCCGCAATCTGTTCGTCCATGGTCCTGTCCACAATGTCTACAGCGAAATCGCCGCTGCCGCCCTGACTACAGAAGATACAGCCCCGAGTGCCCAGGGTGCCGTCCCGATTGGGACAGGACATCCGGGCATTCAGGGCTATTTTATAGCATTTATGGTGAAATGTATTTTTACAATAGGAATCCAGAGAGTAGTAGGGCTTGCCATGCCAGTCTCTGACAGAGATATCCGGACGCATTAACGGATATGACTCTTCACGGCATTGGCTACGACCTCAGCCACCTGGGGATCGAAAGCTTCCGGCATGATATTGTCATCGGACAGCTTGTCCGCAGGCACCAGACCGGCAATGGCTTCTGCGGCAGCCAGCTTCATCTCTTCGGTGATCTGGGCGGCGCGCCCCTCTAAAGCACCCTTGAAGATACCGGGGAAGGCTACCACATTGTTCACCTGATTGGGGAAATCGCTGCGTCCGGTTCCAACGACACGGGCACCGGCGGCTTTTGCCACATCCGGCATGATCTCGGGTACAGGATTGGCCATGGCAAACAGGATGGAATCGTGGTTCATGGAAGCTACCATCTCAGGAGTGACAATGTTTGGTGCGGAGACACCGATGAAGATGTCGGCGCCCTTCAGAGCATCGGCGAGAGAGCCGGTCTCGTTATTTAAGTTGGTCACTTCGGTCATTTTCTGCTGCATCCAGTTCAGGCCTTCGGTATCTTTGGAGACGATACCAGCCTTGTCGCACATGATGATATTGGGGAAACCGTAGGTCAGAAGCAGCTTGGTGATCGCTACACCGGCGCTTCCGGCACCGTTTACCACCACGCGGCAGTCTTCCTTCTTCTTGCCGACTACCTTCAGGGCATTGATGACACCGGCCAGAACTACGATGGCAGTACCGTGCTGGTCGTCATGGAATACGGGGATGTCCAGGAGCTCCTTCAGGCGTTCCTCGATCTCGAAGCAGCGGGGAGCACTGATGTCCTCCAGATTGATGCCGCCGAAGCCGGGAGCCAGATAGGTGACTGCCTTGATGATCTCTTCGGTATCCTGGGTATCCAGACAGATGGGGACAGCGTTGACGTTGCCGAATTCTTTAAAGAGGACTGCCTTGCCTTCCATGACGGGCATTGCTGCGTAAGGACCGATGTTGCCAAGCCCCAGGACCGCACTTCCGTCAGATACAACAGCTACGGTGTTGGCTTTCATGGTGTATTTGTAAGCAGCTTCTTTGTCCTGGGCGATTACTTTGCAGGGCTCCGCTACACCGGGAGTATATGCAATAGCCAGATCCTCGCGGGTCTTAACGGGAGTCTTGGACACGGTTTCCAGCTTGCCGTTCCATTTTTCATGCATCAGTAACGCTTTTTCATTGGTTGTCATGACAATACCTCTCTTACTTTTCTTGTTTTCATAGTGATTGGTCAGCCGGATAGATACAAACGGCTGGCAGCTATTAGTAATGATATAATAGAATCGGTTTCTTCGCAAGGATTTGTAAAAAATAAAAAAAATAATTTTAGGTCTTCCTATTTCCGGAAAAGTATATTATAATACTTTCAGATGCAGTTTTAATATCTTTATATCAACTGGCATATCATGTTAGATCGGATGTAATTCCCCTTAGTTAACAGTTTTACAGGCAGTAAACCAAAAGTTTTTAGTATTCTTATTCCATAGGAGGAGTGTATGAGAGAAAAGTATGAATCCCTTGCATTAGTTCAATTGAAGGAACTGGCAAAAGTACGTGGTCTGAAGGGAACTTCCACAATGAAAAAGGCAGAGATCGTAGAAGCTATGCTTGCAGAAGACGAGCGTCTGAAGAAAGAGGAAGAGGCCAGGGCCGCAGAGGCAAGGAAAGAAGCAGCAAAAAGCGAAGAGCCGGAAAAGCAGGAGAGAACGGAGCGACCTGTCAGACAGGAGAGGAATTACAGACAGGACAGAAATTCCCGTCCGGAAGGTGGATATCGCAGCAGAAACGATATGCAGGGCCGCGGAGAGAATGCAGCGAGACCGGACGAGCAGGGCAGAACGGAAAATGGTGCTGAGGCCGTCGGAGCAAGAAGCGAAGCTTACAGCAGAGAACGTTCTTTCAATCCGAATAACGCAGCCTACGATGAAAGTCAGTATCCGAAGGAATTGGACAGTGGTATTGAAGCCAGCGGTATCTTAGAGGTAATGCCGGACGGTTACGGCTTTATCCGCTGTGAGAATTTTATGCCCGGTGAGAATGATGTCTATGTGGCACCCAGCCAGATCCGCCGCTTCGGACTCAAGACCGGTGATATCTTAAAAGGTAACAAGAGGATCAAAACACAGCAGGAAAAGTTCAGCGCATTGTTGTTTGTCAAGAGCATTAACGGTTATACCGTAGAAGAATCCGCCAAGAGACTGGCATTCGAAGATATGACTCCGATCTTCCCGGAGGAACGTATCAAAATGGAGACTCCCGGCTGTAGTATTGCCATGAGAGTCATGGATCTGGTCAGTCCTGTGGGTAAGGGACAGCGTGGCATGATCGTATCTCCGCCGAAAGCCGGTAAGACTACCTTGTTAAAAGAAGTGGCAAAGTCTATTCTGTGTGGTAATCCCAAGATGCATATGCTGATCCTGCTGATCGATGAACGCCCTGAGGAAGTTACCGATATCAAGGAAGCGATCCACGGAGACAATGTGGAGGTGATCTATTCTACATTCGATGAGCTTCCCGAGCACCACAAGAGAGTATCCGAGATGGTGATCGAACGCGCAAAGCGTCTCGTAGAACATAAGAAGGATGTCGTGATCCTGCTTGACAGTATCACCCGTCTGACCAGAGCGTACAACCTGGTGGTTCCCCCCAGCGGACGTACCCTGTCCGGTGGTCTGGATCCGGCAGCACTGCATATGCCCAAGAGATTCTTCGGTGCAGCCCGTAATATGCGTGAGGGCGGAAGCCTGACCATTCTGGCAACTGCGCTGGTAGAGACCGGAAGTAAGATGGATGATGTAGTATACGAGGAATTCAAGGGAACCGGTAACATGGAAATGGTTCTGGACAGAAAGCTGTCCGAGAAGCGTATTTTCCCTGCAATCGATCTGGCAAAGTCCGGCACCAGAAGAGAGGATCTGCTGTTAACACCGGAGGAACTGGAGGCTATCAATATCATGCGTAAGGCCCTGAATGGCTTAAAGCCTGATGAAGCTACTGACCGGATCCTCGATATGTTCTCCCATACCCGCAATAACGTGGAATTTGTGAATATGGTGAAGAAGAACCGGTTTATCTAGGAAGTGGCAGAAAAAGGCAGAAACTATTTTACGAACGGCCTATACTTTTGTGTAAAAAATAGTATAATAAAATTGAGATTACAGGAAAGGAGATGTTTTACATGGAAGCTGTAGTAAATGATATGGATTTAACAGGAGATGAAACGGCGATGGAAACATTATTTTCTTATCTCGATAAAGGAATTGATGACATGGAAGCAGGGCGGCTCCGTACTGTGGATGATGCATTTCAGATTATCAGTGATAGGATAAAGAATGAATTATAAAGTACTGATCACAGATGAAGCAACAAATGATGTATTTAACTTAGTTAAGTATATTCATGTTGATTTATGTAATCCAGATGCCGCAAAAAAGCTATATACGAATTTAAATAGGGAAGTCAGCAACATTGGGGACTTCCCTTTAAAATTTTCTGATTCGGGAATCAGGTACAGAGGTTATATAATACATAAAAAAGTATACCTGTCTTATTTGTTATTTTATATTATAAATGAAGAAAATCAGACAGTGTATGTTCTTCGGATTTTGAAAGATATTATGAACTGGAGTAATATATTACAAAAAGCAAATATCTATCATTTTTCAAAATATAGAGAATAGAACAACAATAGAAAAAATATGCTGAGAAATATGTTGAGAAATATGTGAAAATAGGTCTTGCGTCGTGTAAACTCTTATGGTACAATAATACCGCTGTTTGTGGTTCCATAAGCAGTGAGGATGAGAACAAGAACTTATACACGACATTTTTATAGAGAGGTGAAAGAAATGAAAGAAGGAATCCATCCCGCTTACTACCAGGCAACTGTAACCTGCAACTGTGGTAACACATTTGTAACCGGCTCCACCAAGCCCGAGCTTCACGTAGAAGTTTGCTCCAAGTGTCATTCATTCTACACTGGCCAGCAGAAGTCTGCAAGAACCGATGGCCGTATTGATAAGTTCAATAAGAAATACGGTGTTAAATAAGATTGCAAGCGAAAGGTTGAGGTATTCTTATCTCAACCTTTTTCTGTATGCGATGAGCCCGGTACAGACTTGTGCTTGTACAAGAATCTGTATTTGACGAAGGTGTTCCAGATTTAATACTGCATTTATAAGGATGAGGTTTTATGGCTAAAAGAAAGAGTCGTTATTCCGGTATCGGCGGACAGGCTGTACTGGAAGGCGTTATGATGAAAAATAAAGAGAAGTATGCAGTAGCGGTCCGTAAGCCGGACGGCGAGATTGAAGTGGAGGTGGAGACCTATCAGGGTCTGGCTCACGGAAGTAAGTTCAAGGAGCTTCCATTTATCCGCGGTATCTTTAATTTCCTGGATTCCCTGATCCTGGGAACCAGAGCATTGAATTATTCCGCTTCCTTCTATGAAGAAGAGGAAGGCAAAGAGACGAAATTCGATAAGGCTATGGACAAGATGAGCGGTGGCAACGGAGAAAAACTGTTGTCCGGTATTGTGACGGTGATTTCTATTGTACTGGCAGTAGGCATCTTTATCGTATTGCCGTATTTTATTTCTTCTCTGTTTGAGAGTTTTATCCGCAACCGTTCCCTGATGGCGATTATTGAAGGCGTGATCCGTATTGCTCTGTTTTTACTGTATGTATGGGGCATCAGCGCCATGAAGGATATCCGCAGATTGTACCAGTATCACGGTGCAGAGCACAAATGCATCAACTGTATCGAGAAGGGCAGACCCCTTACAGTGCACAATGTGATGCGCAGCTCCAGATTGCATAAACGCTGCGGTACCAGCTTTATTTTCTTTGTCATGCTGGTAAGTATCGTGTTGTTCTTCTTTATCCAGGTAGATAATGTGGCGGAGAAAGTGATCCTTCGTATTCTGCTGATGCCGGTAGTGGCCGGGATCTCCTACGAGATCATCCGTCTGGCCGGGCGCACAGATAATATTTTTATCAAGATCCTGTCAGCACCCGGTATGTGGATCCAGCGTATGACCACCAGAGAGCCGGATGAGAGCATGGCAGAGGTGGCTATCGCTTCTGTAGAAGCTGTGTTTGACTGGAAAAAGTATTTACAGGATACCTTCGGTTATGAAGTGGATGAGAGCTGGATGAAGGACGATGCATCCGCAGAGCCAGAGGATTAATATGACCTATCGGGAATGTTATGAAAAGGGCTGCCTGGCTTTACAGGCAGTGGGAATCGAAGAGGCTGCACTGGATGCCAGACTTCTGTTGGAAGCGGTGTGCGGTACGGACCGTAATGATCTGCTGGTGCACGGAGAGCAGCCGGTGGCACCAGAGGCGGAAGAAAAATATCTTGGCTGGATCGGACGGCGGGCGGAGCACATTCCGTTACAGCAGCTGACCGGAGAACAGGAATTTATGGGATTGCCCTTTGTAGTTAATGAGCATGTACTGATCCCGAGACAGGATACGGAGATTCTGGTGGAGGAAGTACTGAAGGAGCTCCATGACGGGATGAGGGTGCTTGACATGTGTACGGGATCCGGGTGTATTCTGTTAAGCCTTCTGCATTACAGCAACGATTGTCAGGGACTGGGCGTGGATCTGTCCGGTGCTGCATTGGAAGTGGCAGAGCGGAACGCAGCGAAGCTTCTGAATGCAGAAAAGGCGGACAGGGTTCATTTTTTACAGAGTGACCTGTTTGAAAAGGTGGAGGGAAAATTTGAGATCATTGTGTCGAATCCGCCTTATATCGCCAGTGCGGAGGTGGAGAAGTTAATGCCGGAGGTACGGGATCACGAACCCAGAATGGCACTGGACGGTACAGAAGATGGCCTGTATTTTTACCGACGTATTATCGAAGAAGCAGGAAGACATCTGGTGAGCAGTGGAATGCTCTTTTTTGAGATCGGATATGACCAGGGACAGGCCGTGTCGGAGCTGATGCGTGCACAGGGGTACCGTGAAGTACAGGTGGTGCAGGATTATGCCGGTCTGGACCGGGTAGTACTAGGGACTTATTGTGAGAGGAATTAGTTATGTTTGACAAGTTAGAAGATTTATTGATTCGTTTTGAAGAGATCATGGGCGAACTGCATGAGCCCACGGTCACCAACAACCAGGAGCGCTTCCGCAAGCTGATGAAGGAGCAGAGTGATCTGACTCCTATCGTGGATGCATATACAGAATACAAAAAGTGTAAGCAGGATATCGAAGATTCTTTGTCTATGCTGGAAGAAGAAAAAGACGAAGAAATGCGAGAGATGATCAAGGAGACATTGAACGACAGCAAGAAGCGCGTGGAAGAGCTGGAGCAGGAACTGAAGATCCTGTTACTGCCCAAGGATCCTAACGATGATAAGAACGTAATCGTAGAGATCCGTGCCGGTGCCGGCGGTGACGAGGCAGCGTTGTTCGCAGCGGAAATCTATCGTATGTATGTGCATTATGCCGAGAAGCAGCGTTGGAAGGTAGAGCTGATCAACGTGGATGAGATCGGTATCGGTGGTATGAAGGAAGTACAGTTCACCATCAGTGGACAGGGCGCTTACTCCAAGATGAAGTATGAGAGCGGCGTACATCGTGTACAGCGTGTGCCGGAGACCGAGAGCGGCGGACGTATCCATACTTCCACCATCAGCGTGGCAGTTATGCCGGAGGTGGATGATGATATTGATATCGTCATCGAGGACAAGGATATCCGTATCGATGTCATGAGAGCATCCGGTAACGGCGGTCAGTGTGTCAACACCACCGACTCCGCAGTACGTCTGACCCACTATCCTTCCGGAATCGTGGTATACAGCCAGACCGAGAAGTCTCAGATCCAGAACAAGGCGAAGGCATTCGCCCTGTTGAAATCCAAGCTGTATGATATCGAACAGCAGCAGAGACATGATGCGGAGGCAGAGATGCGCCGCAGCCAGATCGGTACCGGAGACCGTTCTGAGAAGATCCGTACCTACAACTTCCCCCAGGGCCGTGTCACTGACCACCGTATCGGCCTGACCCTGTATAAGTTAGACAAGATCATGAACGGAGATATCGAAGAGATCATCGACGCCTGCATCGCAGCTGACCAGGCTGCTAAGCTGGCTAAGATGAATGAGGAATAAAATTGTAAAAGAAACGGTCTTTGGCATAAGTCTAAAGGCCGTTTTTATGTATGCTTTTAATGAATAAAAATAATGTAACTATTCAGAACCCCATTCGCAAAACCGCCTCTGCGAGGCTTTTCTGAATAACATGCTTGCATGTTATTTGCTCATAGTGGTTACTTCGCCCTATAAAGATTATCAATTGCTCTTACGAATGCAAGCATTCGACGCTCATTTGATAATCTTTACATGGCTCTGAATAGTTACAAAATAATTTGAAAAAGGACATAGTTGTGGCATAATAAGGAGAAGCAGTCAAGATAAATGTACGTCAGAGATTTTTCACACAGTGTGTAGAAAATCTTGTATATGTGTTATGAACAAAGGAACAGTAGAAGGAGAAGAAATCAAATGACCGTAATAGAAGCAATACGTGAGTATGTCAATGAAGCCGAAGGACTGGAGCTTTATGAGCAGAAGCCGGAAAAGGGTCTGGGGATCCTGGATGGTTACAGACTGAAATAGAAAACGGAGAGTTAAACAGTGAAAAAACATATTTTGTGCATTGGAGATTCCAATACCCACGGGCTCTGCACCAATCCGTCGGAGAGTGCAGACCACGGCAGCAGATATAATGAAGAGGAACGCTGGACCTGCCTGTTACAGAAAGCATTGGGAGCGGAGTATCTGGTCATTGAGGAAGGCTTAAGCGGCAGAACCTGTGTGTATGATGATCCGGACATGGATTCGGTGAATCTGCTGCCGGTATTGCATGCCCTGTTGAACAGTCATGAACCGCTGGATCTGCTGATCCTGATGCTGGGCACCAATGATTCCAAAGTGAAATTCGATACGGATGCGAAGAAGATCACGAAAGGCATGCAGATCCTCGTGGAAGAGGCAAAATCGGTTCCCTGCTGGGGGAAGAATGAACCGAAGATCCTGATCGTGGCCCCGGTTCCCATCGAAGAGGGTGTGATTTATCCTGATTTTAATGAAAAAAGCGTGGAGACAACGAGAGCACTGGCAAGAGAATATGCTTTTCTGGCAGTGGCGAAACGGGCGGATTTCTTAGATGCGGGAGGTTGTGAGCTGACGAAGGCGGATCATGTGCACCTGACAGCGAAGGGCCACAGACAGCTGGCAGAGCGGATGGAGACCGCCGTGAGGGACATTCTGGGGAAAACGGTACCGGAGGCAGTGGAAGAGAGGAAAGATGGCGACGGGATGGAGGAGATCGTAACGGCAAAAGAGACAGATCTGCCCAGGATCCTGGAGATCTATGACATCGCCAAAGCCTACATGCGGGCAAGCGGCAATCCGAACCAGTGGAACGGTGCGTATCCGGATCCGGAGACGCTGCGGACAGACATTGAAAAACAGCGGCTGTATGTGTATAAAAAAGACGGACGCATCCACGGGGTATTCATGCTTCTGCTGGAAGAGGAACCGACCTATGCTTATATCGAGGACGGCAGCTGGCGGGAGGAAACCCCTTACGGCACGATCCATCGCCTGGCAGGAGATGGAGAAGTGAGGGGACTGTTTGCAAAATGTGTTGCTTTTTGTGAGAAGAAAGTATCCTACCTGCGAGCCGACACCCATTTCGATAATCACACCATGCAGCACTTATTAGAGAAGAATGGCTTCCAACGCAGAGGCATTATTTACCTGAAAAATGGGGATCCCCGTATCGCCTATCAGAAATAATGCACAACACCTGACCGAGTCCTTATGAGCAATATTCACGAAAATAATCAGAAACGCCGAAAGATACTGACATTTCGGCGTTTTTTCTGTTAAAATATGGGTATACTATTGGTAGTAAACGGAAATTGTGTTTTCAATTTTCTGCAATCGGCAGAGGAAAGGAAGGTTAAGGTGTTTCAGAAGGGCGAACGTGTAGTATGTGGCAGTAAGGGAGTCTGTGTAGTGGAAGAGATCACGACATTGGATATTGCAGGAGTGGACAAGAAGAGAGAGTATTATATTTTAAAACCTCTGTATCTGTCTTCCAGTACGGTATATATTCCGGTAGATACAGCGGAAGGTTCCATGCGGAAAGTGCTTGCACATGAGGAAGCGGAAAGTCTGATCCACAGGATTCCGGAGATCCCACTGATCACTATTGCCAATGATAAGCTGCTAGAGCAGGAATACAAGAATTGTTTAAAGACCAGCAACTGCCAGGATCTGATCCGCATCATCAAGACTATCTGCCTGCGTAAGCGGGCCAGAGAAGAGGCAGGACGCAAGGAGACTGCAGTGGATGCCAGATATTTCCGTATTGCAGAGGATCAGCTGTATGGGGAATTGGCGGTATCTCTTGACATGCCCAGGGAGAGCGTGGGAAATTATATTTCACAGGCTATCGGAAATTAAATTCCCTCTTTACATTCGGGGAAAAAAGGTCTATGATATCAACATAAGTCCTAAAGCAACAGATAATAAATAAAACGTTGAAGAGAAGAGTAGGATGCAGTAAAGGCACCAGAGAGAACCGCCCTGTCAGGAACAGGAGCTGTGAGCGGTTCTGCCGGATGCGGACGAAGACCATCTCTGAGTGGCTTTAATACAGCCCGGCAGCTCCCGTTACGAGCAAATGAGTGGCAGTTATTTTATAGTAAATAATTGCAATCAGGGTGGAACCGCGTGTGATACGTCCCTTGCAGATTGTTGCAGGGGACTTTTATTTTGCGACTGTTCAGAGTCATGTAAATATGGACTAAAGTGCGTCGAATACTTGCATTCGTGAGAACTTCTGGCGGCATTTATAGGACTCAGAATAGTTTAGAAAACAACAAAAAGGAGAACGAAAATGGTAAATTTTAAGGAAGACGAAAGACTTTCAACTCTCAATCATTCCTGCGCCCATGTCATGGCACAGGCTGTCAAGCATCTGTATCCTCATGCAAAATTCTGGGTAGGACCTGTGGTAAAGGAAGGCTTCTATTATGATATCGATCTCGGCAATGATGTAGTCAACGACGAAGTGATCGCTGCCATCGAAAAAGAGATGAAGAAGATCTGCAAGGAAGGCAAGAAGATCTACAGAAGAGAAGTTTCCAAAGCAGAAGCTATGGAAATGTTCAAGGACGATATGTACAAGCTGGACCTGATCAGTAATCTGGAAGATGGCAACATCACCGTATACGACCAGGGCGATTTCACTGATCTGTGCCGTGGACCTCACGTAGACAGCACCAAGCTGTGCAAGAACTTCAAGCTGGTAAAGCACTCCGGTGTATACTGGAAGGGTGATGCCAGCAACCACGTAATGCAGCGTATCTACGGTGTCTGCTTCCCTACCGCAGAAGAACTGGAAGCACATCTGAAGGAGTTAGAAGAGGCCAAAGAGCGTGACCACAGAAAGATCGGCAAGGAGATGGAGCTGTTCATGTCCGATGATCTGGTAGGCCGTGGACTGCCTATGTTCCTTCCTAAGGGCTACACCGTATGGCAGGAGCTGGAGAATTATATTAAGGACAAAGAGAGAAGACTGGGTTATCTGCACGTTATGACTCCCTGCGTAGGTACTGTAAATCTGTACAAGACCTCCGGACACTGGGATCACTACAAGGAGAACATGTTCCCTCCTATGGAAGTGGAAGGAGAGTCCTTTGTACTGCGTCCCATGAACTGCCCTCACCACATGATGATCTACGCTAATACACAGCATTCCTACAAGGATCTGCCCATCCGTATCGGTGAGATCGCCCATGACTTCCGTTTTGAAGCCAGCGGTACCCTGAAGGGTATCGAGAGAGGCAGACATTTCTGCCAGAACGACGCCCATCTGTTCGTAACACCTGAGCAGATCGAGTCCGAGTTCTCCAAGGTAGTAGACCTGATCTTCAATACCTACAAGGATTTCGGTATCACCGATTACAGATGTGTCCTGTCTCTGAGAGATCCGGAGGACAAGGTAAAATATCATGATGACGACGAAATGTGGAACAATGCAGAGGACGCTCTGCGCAAGGTTCTGAACGACCTGGGTATCGAGTACACCGAGGAGATCGGTGAGGCTGCATTCTACGGACCGAAGCTGGATGTTAATGTAAAACCTGCGGTAGGTAACGAGTACACCCTGTCTACCTGCCAGCTGGATTTCTGCCTGCCTGCAAAATTCAATCTGACCTATGTAGACAAGGACGGCCAGAAGAAGACCCCCGTGGTTCTGCACAGAGCAATCTTAGGATCTCTGGACAGATTCATGGCTTATATCCTGGAGGAGACCAAGGGCAACCTGCCTCTGTGGCTGGCTCCCGTACAGGCTATGATCCTGCCGGTCAAGAACGACGATGAAGAGCTGAACGCTTATGCCCATGATCTGTACGGTTATCTGCTGGACAATAACATCAGAGCAGATATCGATGAGAGAGCAGAGAAGCTGGGCTATCGTGTAAGAGAAGCACAGGTGAAGAAGATCCCTTACCTGATCATCTTAGGAAAACAGGAAGCACAGGACGGCACCGTAAGCTATCGTCTGCATGGACAGCAGAACACCACTACTGTATCTAAGGACGAGTTCCTGGCTATGTTAAAGGATGAGATCGCAACCAAGAAGCTGAGTAAGTAATCTGGTTGCGAGATAAAAGCAAAGTAGGAAAATAAAGAAATAGAAAAATCGCCGTTTCCTTATAAAAGAGGAGATGGCGATTTTTGAATGGTATGACGATAAAAGAAGATTATTTTTTACGGGCAACGAGATGGGCACGCATTTTCGGCTGCGCTTCAAAAGAAAGCACTTCAAAACCTGCAGTTTCAGCAAACTTCTTAAACTCCGCACCGGAATACAGTCTGACATCTCCGTGACCGCACAGATGGGCCAGGGGCATCTCGATATGATTGCACAGCCACAGGAGCACGCCGGATTTCGTAGTGTAGTCCCGCAGGATCAGACGGCCGTTCTTTTTCAGAACTTTGTAAGCACTGTTGAAAAAGTCCTGAGGATTCGGATAGTGATGGAAGCTGTTGGAAGAGATGATCGCATCGAAGGTGTTCTCCGGGAAAGGGATATTCTCGCAGTCTCCCACGACGAAGTCAGTGTTGGAGAGATTTTTTGCCTGTGCCACACGGATCATCTCCGGGGTCAGATCCAGACCGGTATAGTGTTTGTCAGGATATTTTTCGTGCAACAGTTCGATCACGGGACCGGTGCCGCAGCCACAGTCCAGTACTGCGTCAAAGGGCTCCTTTTCCAGTTCTTCTAAGAGATAAGGGTAATCATCTTTACACATTTCATAAATTCCGGAGTGACCGCTGTCGTATATTTTGGCGGCTTCAGTGAATTCTTTGACAGAAAGTGCTTTATATTCTTCGGATGTCATGGGAAGTCCTCCTGTATAAAAATTTGCAATGATTCAGAACTGTGTTATTTGATAAAACGCTAAAAGAGCAGTTTCGCAAATGAGGTTCTGAATAGTTATGAGTATGAATAAAACAATGAGTTAGTTAAAACTAACAAAGAGAATATAGCACATATTCTGTAAAAAATCCAGTAGCAGGAATAAGTTTTTAAAATCTGCACAGACTATCAATGACACGTGGTGGGACTGCATCGGCTCTTTTGCTGCGTGTCCTCTTTTAAAATTTTTAAATTTTCAGATCAGAAAAAGAAGATGAGGAGCCGCAGGAAGCGGCAGAAGGCGAGGAAAACATGGCAGATTTAAAATGTGTTGTGGAAAATTGTACCTATAATAAGGACTGTCTGTGCAGCAAGGGAGACATCATGGTGGGCGGCAAGCATGCCTGTGACTGTGACGGCACCTGCTGTGAGAGCTTTGCGCAGAAGAGAGAGGGAAGAGAATCTTTCAGTAATTCCCTGTCTCATCCAAGCCATACGATCAGCATCGACTGTGAGGCGGTAAAATGTATTTATAACAGCAATTACAAGTGCGTGGCGGATCATGTGGATATCAAGGGATGCGGTGCCTGCGACTGCAGAGAGACGGCCTGCGCTACTTTTACAGAAAAATAGGAAACAGACAGGAAATAGAATCATCAGATCCGGCTTGACAAATCCCTGCAAAACGCAGATAATAAAGCAAATGATCGGATTCGGCGGGAGACCGCCGGTACATAGAATACAGTAATCTGAAAAAATGTAATATTATTGTAAAAACGGGGTTGACATCAGGGAAACTCCGTGGTATTCTATTTAAGCGTGTGAAGAACACGACACAACAAGCAGAGTATCCACTCTCACCTTACGGCGCAGGCTGGTAAGCGTTCAGATTTTTTCATAGACAGAGAACTCGTTTGGAATTTGTTTGAATGAGAGCAGTCCGTGAAGGGAACAGGTGGATAGTTATGCTATCTGCTTTTTTTTATTGTTTAATACATTTTCTTATGGAGGTACACAACCATTAGCGATTTAATGATTAATGAACAGATCAGAGACAAAGAAGTACGACTGATTGGAGAAGACGGAGAACAGCTCGGAATCGTTTCTTCCAGAGATGCCTTGAAGATGGCAGAGGAAGCCGGACTCGACCTGGTGAAGATTGCTCCTACGGCAAAGCCTCCTGTTTGTAAGATCGTGGATTACGGTAAGTACAAATACGAGCAGGTGAGAAAAGAGAAGGAAGCAAAGAAGAAGCAGAAGGTCATCGATATCAAGGAGATCAGACTTTCCCCTAATATCGATACCAACGATCTGAACACCAAGATTGCAGCAGCCAGAAAGTTCCTGACCAAGGGCGACAGAGTGAAGATCACCCTGAGATTCCGTGGCAGAGAGATGGCACATATGAACAACAGCAAGCATATCTTAGATGATATCGCACAGAGCCTGTCCGATATTGCGGTAGTGGAAAAAGCTCCCAAGGTAGAAGGCAGAAGCATGACAATGTTTTTAACTGAGAAGCGTTAATTCGTACAGTTAAAAAGTGTCGGATTCCGACACGATAGATTAAGTAAAGTTTAGGAGGAACTCGTTATGCCCAAAATGAAGACAAGCAGAGCAGCAGCTAAGCGCTTTAAAGCAACAGGAACCGGTAAGTTAAAGAGATCTAAAGCTTACAAGAGCCATATCTTAACCAAGAAGTCTACCAAGAGAAAACGTAATCTGAGAAAGCCTGCAATTACGGATGCAACTAATGTTAAGAATATGAAGAAGATTTTACCTTATTTATAATTCAGGCGAGGAGGAAATAGGACATGGCAAGAATTAAAGGTGGCTTAAATGCCAAGAAGAAGCACAATAGAGTATTAAAGCTTGCAAAGGGCTACAGAGGCGCAAGAAGCAAGCAGTACAGAGTAGCAAAGCAGTCTGTTATGAGAGCTCTGACCAGCTCTTATGCAGGTAGAAAAGAGAGAAAGCGTCAGTTCAGACAGCTGTGGATCGCTCGTATCAATGCAGCAGCCAGAATGAACGGTTTATCTTACAGCAAGTTCATGTACGGTCTGAAGCTTGCAGGCGTTGATATGAACAGAAAGATGCTGGCAGACCTGGCAGTTAACGATGCAGAAGGTTTCAAGACCCTTGCAGAGCTGGCTAAGTCCAAGATCGCATAA